>NZ_JBHTLM010000003.1:0-333103 GCF_042678945.1 Paenibacillus puldeungensis
CACGGCGCAAGCTCCGGGGGGCATGAGCCCCCGGAGCGCTGGCGCCCCTGCTCCCGCAGCGACCAGGGCGCTGCGGGAGCAGGGCTCTGCTGGCAGCGCCACTTAGGGCGCTGCCGCGCAGCCCCGGGCGACGGGCGTGGCCCCGTCGCCGTATGCGCCGCCCGGCGGGGCCGGCGGCGCTATGCCGCAGCCGCCTGCCGAGCGGCTGCAGGAGATGCCGGAAGCACTGTACGGCTCGCCAGAGGCGGCGCCGGAGCTTCCGGCATTCCCTGAGCTGTCCTTGATCGGACAGCACCATGGCACGTACCTGATCTGTCAAAACGAACAGGGCCTATATTTAATAGATCAGCACGCTGCTCACGAGCGGGTAAATTATGAATATTTTTACGAGAAATTCGGTCACCCGGCCGATGCTTCTCAGGAGCTGCTCATACCGATTACGCTTGAGTTTACGCCTTCGGATAGCGCCAAGCTGCAGGAGCGGCTGCACTGGTTCGAAAGCGTAGGCGTTATTATGGAGCATTTCGGCGGAGGGACCTTCCGGGTCGTCTCTCATCCCTATTGGTTCCCGAATGGGGAGGAAGCGTCTATCATCGAGGAAATGGCAGAGTGGGTACTCAGCGAACGGGCGATTGATTTGTCCAAGCTTCGGGAGAAATCGTCCACTCTAGTCTCCTGTAAAGCTTCCATCAAGGCCAATCAGAAGCTGACGCCTGAAGAAGCAAATACGTTGATTCAGCGTCTTGCCACGTGCAAGCAGCCTTATACTTGTCCCCATGGCAGACCGATCGTCGTCTCGTTCTCCACGTATGATCTGGAGAAATTGTTTAAGCGGGTCATGTAAGAGAGAACGGAGGAACACATCATGTTGATTACAACGGGAGATCACGGAGCTCCCGCAGCCGTACAAAGAGCGACTCAGCTAGCGTCAGTAGCGGGAGTCAAATATGTGCCACGTAGTCGAACCTCTTTGCAAAATATGGCAGAGCGATATGGCGACAGCGATATTCTTGTCGTTTTGGAGCAAGGAGCGAGGTTATTTCGTGCCGGTCAGGAGCCGCTCACATTTCATCCGAGCATGGCCTTCGTTAGAGCAAAGCGCCTGCTTAGAGGCGAAAACGATACTATGCTGGAGGCGGCACGGGCCATGCCGGGCGATATAGTGGTCGACGGTACGGCTGGACTTGGCTCCGATTCAATGATGTTTTCGCTCGCCGTGGGTACGGAAGGCCGAGTACTGGCTCTGGAGGACTCACTTCCACTTTGGGCATTGCTCTATGAAGGACTGCAGCATTATGTTTCTGGCTTGCTAGCTGTTGACGAAGCACTGCGCCGGATCGAACCGAGGCATGTGAATCATTTGGAGGCGCTGCGGGGGATGCCGGATAAAAGCGTAGACGTCGTGTATTTCGATCCGATGTTTCGCGATCCTATCGTGGAGTCGTCCTCCATTTCGCCACTTCGTCCGTTTGCCAATCGGTCCAGCCTGCATCCTGATGCTGTGAAGGAGGCTTGCCGGGTCGCCAGAAAAACGGTTGTTCTGAAGGAAAAGAAAGGGAGCCCCGAGTTTGAACGGTTAGGCTTTACCGTGAGCGAGCGCTCCCATACTAAAATAGCTTACGGAGTGATTTCGCTTGACTAAGATTGAAAATCCGAAATTGCTCGTCCTCGTCGGTCCGACCGCTGTCGGTAAAACGAAGCTGAGCATTGAAATGGCCAAGGCGTTCTCCTGCGAAATTATTTCCGGTGATTCTATGCAGGTATATCGGGGGATGGATATCGGCACCGCAAAAATAACCCCGGAAGAAATGGATGGGGTTCCGCACCATTTAATCGATGTGCTTGATCCGAACGAGCCATTCTCTGTAGCGCAGTTTCAAGAATGGTGCAGGCAGCTCATTCCTGAAATTCACAGCCGGGGCCATCTGCCATTTATCGTCGGGGGTACCGGTCTATATATCGAATCCGTCTGCTATGAATTCCAATTTACAGAAAGTGGTGCTGACGAGGAATTTCGTGCCCAGCAGCAGGCGTTTGTAGATACAAACGGGCCAGAGGCACTTCATGCCAAATTAGCCGAAATTGACCCGAAATCAGCTGCCAAACTGCATCCGAACGATGTTCGCCGGGTCGTGCGGGCACTGGAAATTTTTCACCTGACCGGAAGGACGTTATCGTCGCAATTGGAGCAGCAAATAAAGCAATCTCCATACGACTTGTGCTTGATCGGTTTGACAATGGACCGTCAAATGCTTTATAACCGTATTGAACAACGTATTGATGAGATGCTGCAGCTTGGTCTGGTTGAAGAAGTCGAAGGACTTATTCGTCAAGGCTATACGCGTGACCTTATTTCTATGCAGGGGCTTGGCTACAAGGAAATTGTCGAACACCTGGTGGACGGAGTACCGCTTGCGGACGCCGTAGAGAAATTGAAGAGGGATACGCGCCGTTTTGCCAAAAGGCAGCTCTCCTGGTTCCGGCATATGAAGGATATATCATGGATCGATGTGGGCGGCGAAGAAAATTTTTCCGGGATTTTGGAAGCAGCCCATGCTATAATAGCAGGAAAGTTTCCCACTGATCTTGAATATAATTCAAAACACTAATTGATTCCTATTGGGGGTACGGCTATGAACAAGACCATTAATATCCAGGATACATTTCTTAATCAATTGCGTAAGGAGAGCATTCCCGTCACCGTCTTTTTGACGAATGGTTTTCAGATCAGAGGGACGATCAAAGCGTTTGACAACTACATCATCGTTATCGATAGCGACGGACGCCAGCAAATGGTGTACAAGCACGCGATTTCTACATTCCAGCCGCAGCGGAACATTTCGCTCATGCAGGAACCGCCATCTGAGGATTAATCCGGTAACTGAAACTTTTTAGAATTCAATACGTTAAAAGTATAGGAAAGAAACGGAGCAACCTGAGCAAGGTTGTTCTTTTCTTTCCGGCCATGTTTTTGGCAAGTCTATTCAATTAGACCGATATATGGATAGACCCATGGTCCAAATCACTTTTTAAGCTGTCTTTTAGGAGACTGGTAAGAAGGGAGTCAGAGAAACCATGTCTAGCAATAATTCATCAAGATTGCAGAGAAGCAGTAAACCTGAAAAAAAAGGAGACCATCCGAAAAAGCATAAAAAGAAAAAGCTAACAGCAAAACGATTGCTTTGGACTTCGTTTTTTACGATTGCTTTGGCGGTTTTTTGCGCGATCGCGGGCTACATGTACATTACGGTCAGCGGTGAAAAGATTCTGCGGGAGAACGAGGATAAGCTGACGGTATACGAAACAACCAAAGTGTACGATCGAACCGGCGTTCAAATGGGTGAATTGTCCATTGATAAGAGTGAACCCGTCAAATCCGAGGAAATTCCTAAGCTGCTGAAGGAGGCTTTTGTCGCGACGGAAGACAGACGTTTCTTTGAGCACAACGGGGTTGATTTATGGTCGATCGGCCGCGCGGCAGCCAAAGATATCGTGGCCCGCTCTTTAGTCGAAGGCGGCAGTACGATAACGCAACAGTTAGCTAAAAATATTTTCCTGAGCGCGGACAAAACCTTTTTCCGTAAAGCTACGGAAATGTCGATCGCCATGGCATTGGAACGTCATAAGACGAAAGATGAAATTTTGACGCTTTATTTAAACCGGATCTTCTTTGGACAAAGAGCTTACGGTATCAAAGCGGCGTCGCAGCGCTACTTCGGTCAAAGCGATTTGAATAATCTGAAGCTGTGGCAAATGGCCACGTTGGCGGCAATCCCTAAGGGACCGTCCCGGTATAATCCGATCTCTAACCCGGATTTTTCCAAGGAACGGCGTGGTGTGGTTCTTGATCTGATGTTTGAAGAAGGTTACATTAACGCCCAGCAGCGTGATGAGGCGAAAGCGGTCGACTATAATTATGATCCTCCAACTAAAAATGAGAGCTACCTGGCCTTCAAGGATTACGTCGTTGATGAAGCCGAGGAGAAATTTGGGTTGACCGAGGACCAGCTTAACCGCGGCGGCTACAAAATTTACACGACGATGGACGCTCAAGCGCAGAAAGCTCTGGAGAAAGCGTTCGCCAATGACGATTACTTTGAAAAAAGTAAGGACGACCAGCAGGTGCAGGCATCCATGGTTATCATGAATCATGAAAATGGAGGTCTGGTAGCCTTGCTCGGCGGTCGTGATTATGAACGAAAGGGCTTTAGCCGTCTGACGAGCCGCAGACAGCCTGGTTCTTCATTTAAGCCGATCGTATCGTATGCACCTGCACTTGAATCCGGGAAGTTTACGCCGGACTCGCAAATCAGCAATGAGAAGCAAAGCTTCGGTAACTATTCTCCGCGAAATTTGCACGGCTACTCCAAAACGATCAATCTAACGGAGGCGCTGACGAAATCGGAAAATATCCCGGCTGTCTGGTTGCTTAACGAAGTTGGTATTGATACTGGTGTTAGGTATGCCAAAGAGATGGGTATTACGATGGATAAAGATGACCGCAATTTAGCGATCGCTCTTGGTGGTTTGACGCATGGTACGAACACGCTGGAGATGGCTGGAGCCTTTAGTGTATTTGCTAATGGGGGGGAATACAATCCGCCGTATTCCATCAAGTCGATTGTGGATCATGATGGGGTAGAGAGATATAAATACAATCCACCGAAACCAAAACGTGTTCTCAGTGAACAAACTGCTTATTATATGACTAAGATGCTGGAAAACGTCGTTAATGACGGGACAGGGAAAAGAGCAAGAATCGACCGTCCGGTAGCCGGTAAAACCGGGACGACGCAGCACGGAATTAAGGGGCTTAGAAGCAGCAAAAACCGTGACGTCTGGTTCGTAGGTTACACGCCGGAGTGGACGGGGGCCGTCTGGATGGGCTACGACAAACCGGATAAGAACCACCTGCTGAACGGTAGTAGTGGTCAGACGGCAGCGTTGTTCGCCGCAGTTATGAAGGATGCGCTGTCTGGGGTTCCGGTTAAAAACTTCCCTGTACCTAAAGAACTAAAGAAGGTTGTGCCGCCGGAAACGAAGGCGGACGCCCCAACAGGTCTAAGCGCTTCTTACAATACTGGGACCGGTACGGTTTCGTTAAGCTGGACTGGGGTCAACCAGAAAGACACGGTTTACCATATTTACCGGCGTGAAGCTTCCGAAAAGAACTTTAACCATTATATGGATTCCGTCAATCCGGCAGCGGAGGACATTAGCGTTGTGGCAGGTACAGGTTACGTTTATTATGTAACAGCGTACGACCCTGTTAACAATGTTGAAAGTAAGCAATCTAACACAGCGCAGGTATTAATTGAGGCTTCCGAGACGCCGCCGGAAGGAACAGAGCCGGGTTCCGGTAACGGAGGGCAAATTGATACCGGCACTCCGGACAATGGCCAAGGGGGCGGGGGCGACAACACCCAGGGAACACCACCTGAACACAGCAACGGTCATCAAGGTGCAGGAAACGGCAATGGCAATGGTAACGGTAATGGATCAGGCGTAAATAATGGGAATGGATCCGGAACCGGCAACAATGGCTGGGTACCTGGCGATTCTGGAGGCAACAATTCCGGTACGGTTAATCCACCAGCTGGAGATACAGGGAGTCAGACCGATACTGGCGGCCAAAATACAGCACCAACAACCGGTGCGGGCGAAGTTCCGCCGAATACGGGAGGATAAGCAAACAGCTTGCTGCTTTTATCATTTGAAGGACCTCAAACCATGGTTTCATGGGTAGAGGTTCTTCTTTTTTACAAAAGTTTGGAGCCAACTGCTGAAAATGACTTTTGTGACTCTCTTTCAAATATGGTAAGCTGATAGTACATTGTGTTGAAAGGGTAAAGTACTATGAAGCGAAAATTCGGAGACCGCGCGAATTGGCGCCGCATCACCCAGCGTCATTTCAAATCCAAGTATGTGGAGAGCGACATTTTTACGGGTTATGTTACGCTGTACAGCATTTTCGCCTTGCGCGATCCCCTGTGGAAAACCTACGGTGGACACACATTCCGGATCGCTGATAAAGGTTATACCTGGCTGCAATATTACCCCAAAGGGGCTCACTTTGTCGTGACAGCCATGTTTGACGATCAAGGAAGCATTGTTGAATGGTACATCGATGTTTGTAAAACGCAAGGGGTTACGGACCAAGGGGTTCCTTGGTTTGATGATCTATATCTGGATATCGTCGTTCTGAAGAACGGGGAGATTTTTCTTCTCGATGAGGACGAGCTGGATGAGGCACTACATAAAGGTTTGATCACCGTCAAAGATTATGATATGGCGACGGAGACCGCACAGCATTTGCTTCATGCCATTAATCAACATCATTTTCCTTACTTCCAATTATCTTTAGAGCATTACCGCAACGGGTTTATGACTTCTGAGACAAAACATCCCGGAGGTTAATCCATGTTCTCTATGAAGAGAAAAGTAAAATATCGGTCATTATTCGGTGTGAGCAATAAGCAGCGAAGAAGAGGCTGGTACAGGCTGATCCGATGGGGAATTGTAATTTGCGTGCTCGGTGTGCTCTGGGCACTATATGTACTGGCGCGAATCGGGAGTATTGATCAGAACCCGGCAGCGGCAGCAAATCAAGCACAAGCTGAAGTTGGGATCGTTTTAGGGGCTTCCCTATGGGGGGATGTGCCAAGTCCAGGTTTGGAGGAACGGCTACAGCTTGGCTTGAAGGATTATCAGGCCGGAAAGTTTGAGATGTTTATTTTGACAGGTGGTCGCGATACCCGCCATTCCACTTACACGGAAGCGGAGGGAATGGCAAATTATCTGGAGAAACACGGGGTTCCACGCAGTAAAATGCTGCTTGAGAATCAAGCTACCAGCACCTATGAGAATTTAAAGTTTAGCCAGCGAATGATGAAGGAGCGAGGGTACACTTCGGCGCTAATCATAACGCATACATTTCATGGAAACCGTGCACTGGAAATCGCCGAGGCCCTTCACTATTCATCCCCTAGGCTGTCCTTAACGAAATCGCAGGTGCTTAAGCCTATTCCTAATACGTTTCGGGAAATCCTTGCTTATACGAAATGGAAGCTGGATCAGATAGGATTGGCTCTTCGTCAGGACTAACAGCAAAACTTCTAATAACGGACAGGGAGAGAGAATACATTTAGGAGTGTACTCTAAATGCTATTTTTTTAGCCCTAACCTATGAAGAGGTGATTGCCAATGTCCGGGCGTGTTGTAGCTAGAAGCGGCTCACATGAAGAAAGACCATCTCGGCAAATCAACGTTATCCTGAGAAGCTCTGAGCCTCCGGTTGTATCACAGAGCGTTCCTGATAGTGAACCGCAGCCTTCGGTCAAAGCTATGCCGCAGCAAGGTTTGTTTGCTGAGATTCAGAAAGAATTGGATCAGCTTGTTGGACTTAATCATATTAAGGAATTGATGTACGAAATATACGCCCTTTTACAAATTACGTCGATGCGCTCCGATGTGGGGTTGTTGTCGGGTTCTCAAGTATATCACATGGTATTCAAGGGCAATCCGGGTACTGGCAAAACGACAGTGGCTCGAATTGTTGCGAAGATGTTCCAAAGGATGGGTGTGCTTAGTAAAGGACACCTTATCGAGGTGGAGCGGGCGGATTTGGTTGGCGAATATATCGGTCATACGGCGCAAAAAACGAGGGATCTCGTCAAGAAGGCACTGGGTGGTATTTTGTTTATTGACGAAGCTTATAGTTTAGCACGCGGCGGAGATAAGGACTTCGGTAAAGAAGCAATCGATACGCTCGTTAAAGCGATGGAGGATCACAAAAATCAATTTATTTTAATTCTCGCTGGCTATTCGGAGGAAATGGACTTTTTCTTGTCCACAAATCCGGGATTACCGTCCCGTTTTCCCATTCAGATGGATTTTCCGGATTATTCGATCGATCAATTAATTCAAATTGCGGAAGGCATGGCAAAGGAACGCGACTATATCTTGATGCCGCAGGCGATACTCAAATTAAAGCAGCATTTGCTGCGTGAGAAATGCGAAAGCGAGCATCTGTTCAGCAATGCTCGGTATGTTCGAAATATGATCGAGCGTTCCGTCAGACATCAGGCGGTGCGTCTACTTAATCAGTATGGCGGCGGATCTCCGGGTAAACTGGAATTGATGACGATACGAACTGAGGATTTAAAGATATAACAAACTTTCAGGAGCCTATTGAAGGAGCAGTGGACATGTCGAGTTCACCCCATGAGACGAACACATCCGTTCCCGACAAAGCGATATTAATTAGCTTGATCACACCCGAAATGAAGCAAAAAGGAATCGATCCGGCCTATTCGCTGAGTGAACTTGTGCAGCTTGCGGATACGGCCGGGGTGATTGTCGCGGAGAGCGTAGTACAAAACCGAGATAAACCGGATCCAAGATGGTATATCGGTAAAGGAAAGGTAATGGAGTTAAGGGATAGTATCCTTGAGTTTGGTGCTAACACGGCTATTTTTGATCAGGAACTGTCAGGGGCTCAGGTACGCAATCTTGAGGAAATCCTAGATGTAAAAATTATTGACCGAACTCAGCTTATTCTGGACATATTCGCGCAGCGGGCCAAAACTCGGGAGGGCATCATTCAGGTAGAGCTGGCCCAGCTTACCTATTTGCTCCCGCGTCTAGCGGGGCACGGAAAAAATTTATCCCGCTTAGGTGGTGGCATAGGAACGCGGGGACCAGGGGAGACCAAGCTGGAGACTGACAGGCGGCATATCCGGCGGCGGATCGGCGAACTTAAAAGACAGCTGGAGGAGATTACTAGGCATAGAAAGCTGCACCGTGCCCGGCGGAAAGAGAACGGTGTAGTTCAGGTCGCTCTGGTAGGCTATACGAATGCCGGCAAATCGACGCTTCTTAGATCACTAACGGCGGCCGATGTTTATGTTGAGAATAAGCTGTTTGCGACGTTGGATCCGACAACGCGTATTTTGATGCTCCCTAGCGGCAAAGAGGTAGTACTGACGGATACGGTCGGATTTATACAAAATCTGCCGCATGATTTAGTGGCAGCATTTCGCGCTACGTTGGAGGAAGCGAATGAAGCTGACCTTATTTTACATGTCGTGGATGCTTCTTCTGAGATGCGTCAGGAGCAGATGAACGTTGTTCAGCAAATTTTAGATGAATTAGGGGCTGGAGGTAAGCCTCAAATCATCCTTTTTAACAAAATCGATGTATGTACGCCTGAAGGGCTGCAAATGCTGCCAGCGGGTGAAGGATACTTAAAGATCAGCGCCTTTTCTGAAAAGGATTTGGAGGCGATTCGCCAAGCTGTACAAAGCAAGCTGTCCGGCGGAGTGCGTTCTTTTCGGATTCCGGCTAAGCGCGGTGATCTGACCCCTGTACTTTATCGCGTTGGGGATGTAGTGGACAAGCAGATGGATGAGGAAGATATGATTTACGAAGTAAACGTAAACCAGGTCGATTTTGCTAAATATGGCTATCGGCTGGCTCCTTTTGCGATTCAGAAGCGCGATGACAGCGGGGAATTTTAAGCACATGAATCATGATGAGGAGAGGTATAGTAAGCTATGGCAGTATTCTCAGAAGAAATTGTAGAGTGGTTGGAACAATCGGAGCAGCAGGTTGAAGGTCGTTTTCGTGAAATTGATCGGATTGTAGATATCAACCAATGGAAAGTGATTGAGGCGTTTCAACGGCATCAGGTAAGTGACTTTCATTTTGCAGGTTCCACGGGTTATGCCTATAATGACCGGGGACGCGAGGTGCTGGACCTGGTTTATGCTGATGTTTTCGGCGCAGAGGCAGCGTTGGTACGCCCTCATTTTGCTTCCGGGACACACACGATTGCTACAGCTTTATTTGGGGTACTCCGTCCTGGTGATGAGCTGATGTATATTACAGGCCGGCCTTATGACACCCTACATAAAGTGATCGGCAAGCCAGGTGACGGTTCCGGTTCGCTGCAAGATTACGGTATTACATACAGCGAATCGGCCCTGCTGGAAGATGGAACGGTGGACTGGGAAACGGTAAAATCCAAGATTAACGATAAGACGAAAGTGATCGGTATCCAACGTTCTCGCGGTTACGACTGGCGGGATTCCTATACCGTGGATCAAATCGGGGAAATGGTGCAAAAGGTCAAAGCTTTGAAACCGGACATCATCGTATTCGTCGACAACTGTTATGGGGAATTTACAGAGGAGCATGAGCCCACAGAGGTTGGAGCCGATCTGATCGCCGGCTCGCTGATCAAGAACCCCGGCGGTGGTTTAGCCGAAACCGGCGGGTATATTTGCGGGAAGGCAGATTTAGTGACGCTGGCTTCTTATCGGCTGACAGCGCCCGGTATTGGTGGAGAGGTGGGCGCCATGCTGGGAACGACGCGAGGTATTTATCAGGGCCTG
Organism: Paenibacillus puldeungensis; assembly: GCF_042678945.1. Lineage (NCBI taxonomy): Bacteria > Bacillati > Bacillota > Bacilli > Caryophanales > Paenibacillaceae > Paenibacillus > Paenibacillus puldeungensis. The sequence goes on from NZ_JBHTLM010000003.1 coordinate 10,395, forward strand.
TTTATGGCGCCGACCATCGTAGGGCAAGCGGTGCGAGGAAGCGTTCTGGCTGCTGCGCTATTTGAACGCGCCGGATTCCAAAGCCGGCCGGGCTGGAAGGCAAAGCGGACGGACCTTATTCAGGCAATCCAATTTAGCGGTCCAGAGCAATTGATTGCATTTGTCCAAGGGATGCAGCGGGCAGCCGCTGTAGATGGGCATGTAGTACCGGAGCCTTGGGATATGCCAGGCTACGAGCATCCGGTTATTATGGCCGCGGGAACCTTCATCCAGGGAGGCAGCCTAGAGCTGTCTGCGGACGCACCAATCCGTGCTCCGTATATCGCTTATATGCAAGGTGGACTTACTTACTCTCACGTTAAGTTTGGTCTATTAACCGCCTTGCAGACGATGAAGGACCGTAACTTGTTGTAAGTTATCCTTACACATCTATTGACATGTTAGGATAGTTCACATATGATAAGGTCATGATAAAATAACTGGAAGGTTGATAGCGATGAGTGACGAAATTCGCAGAAACATGGCCTTATTTCCAATCGGTATTGTCATGAAGCTGACTGATTTAACAGCACGGCAAATTAGATACTATGAACAGCATCAGCTCATTGTGCCTGCACGTACCTCAGGGAATCAACGCCTTTTTTCTTTTAACGACGTAGAACGGTTGCTTGAGATTAAAGGGCTTATTGATAAAGGTGTAAATATTGCGGGAATTAAGCAGGTAATGAACCCAATGTCCCGTGAATCACAAGATGCGACGGTAATTACGAAGGATACAGAAGAAAAACGCAAGGAAATGACGGATTCCCAGCTTTTTAGAATGTTGAAGCAGCAATTAGTTACGGGGAACAAAACGGGACAGGTATCCCTGATACAAGGTGAGTTGTCTCGATTTTTCAAAATATAAAATTTATAGTTAGGAGAGGTTAATGTGAGTTACAAGAAAGAAGACATTTTGCGCATTGCCAAAGAAGAAAATGTGCGTTTTATCCGTTTGCAATTTACCGATCTCCTTGGCACGATTAAAAACGTAGAAATTCCTGTTAGTCAGCTGGAAAAAGCGCTGGATAACAAAATGATGTTTGACGGCTCTTCCATTGAAGGTTATGTTCGTATCGAGGAATCTGACATGTATCTGTATCCGGACCTTAGTACTTGGGTTATTTTCCCATGGGTCACGGAAGATCGTGTAGCTCGTTTGATTTGCGACGTGTATATGCCTGATGGCACACCATTCTCCGGTGATCCGCGTGCCATTTTGAAGCGTGTTCTGAAAGAGGCCGAGGAAATGGGCTATACTTCGATGAATGTTGGTCCTGAACCGGAATTCTTCTTGTTCAAAACCGATGATAAAGGGAACCCAACCACCGAACTGAATGACCAAGGTGGATATTTCGACTTGGCGCCTACCGACCTTGGTGAGAACTGCCGCCGCGAAATCGTGTTAACCCTGGAAGAAATGGGCTTTGAAATTGAAGCATCTCACCACGAAGTGGCTCCTGGCCAACATGAGATCGACTTTAAATATGCAAATGCTGTTAAAGCAGCGGATCAAATTCAAACATTTAAGCTTGTTGTTAAAACGATCGCTCGTCAACACGGCCTTCATGCTACATTTATGCCTAAGCCGCTGTTCGGTGTGAACGGTTCTGGCATGCACTGCCACCAATCGCTGTTCAAAGGCGATACGAACGCATTCTTTGATAATAACGATACGCTTGGTCTTAGTCAGGTCAGGAAGCTCGTTATTATATGGCCGGCATTTTGAAACATGCCCGTTCCTTTGCGGCGATTACCAACCCGACGGTCAATTCCTACAAACGTCTCGTTCCGGGCTATGAAGCTCCATGCTACGTTGCTTGGTCCTCCAGCAACCGCAGCCCAATGATCCGGATTCCGGCTTCCCGCGGACTTAGCACTCGGATCGAAGTTCGTAACCCGGACCCTGCAGCTAACCCATACCTTGCTTTGGCAGTAATGCTCAAAGCCGGTCTTGACGGAATCAAAAATGAGCTGCCTCTGGTTGATCCGGTTGACCGCAACATCTATATAATGTCGGAAGAAGAACGTGTAGAAGAAGGCATTCCAAGCTTGCCATCCGATCTGAAGGAAGCTCTCGGAGAACTGCTTCGCAGCGAAATTATTTCCGAAGCACTCGGCGATCATGCTCTGACTCACTTCTATGAGCTAAAAGAAATCGAATGGGATATCTTCCGCACGCAAGTGCATCCATGGGAACGCGATCAATATATGACGTTGTATTAAGATAGAGAAATCCTCTGGGGCTAAGGCTTCAGAGGTTTTTTTACTTATATTCAAGTCGGGACAGATTGTCCCGACTATTTTTATTTTGAAGAACGGATGTTCGTGCTTCAACCGGGTCATCTAAGCCGGATTGTTTCGACGTCCACCTGCGCATTCTCTTTAATGCCTAACTGAAATTTTTATGGGTATGCGTAATAATCCGTCAATTGGATACCTTATGCGTATAAGGAGGTTGATGGAAATGGTAACCGAATTGAAAAGATATCAGCGCAGACGTTATCGGTTAAAGCATTGGTGGGTTACGGAACGCTTAGGTGTTGGAAGGGCAGAACGCGGAAAGCGTAAGAGGTACGGATTCAATACGTTGAACTACCTTGATATCAAATGGGAATAGATATAAAAAATAGGACAAAGCAGGGAGTTAACTCAGCTTTCGTCCTATTTTTATTGCTTTGCTTAAAGCTTTAAGTCAACGACGTTAGTGAAAGTCTCTGAACAGACCTACCACTTTGCCAAGAATGGTTACATTTTTCAGCCGAATCGGTTGCATCGTTGAATTTTCCGGCTGTAAGCGAATGTGGTCTTTTTCTTTGTAAAAAGTTTTAACCGTTGCTTCGTCTTCTTCTGTCATGGCTACAACGATATCTCCGTTGTCAGCTGTCTGCTGCTGCCGCACAATGACGTAATCCCCACTATGTATCCCGGCTTCGATCATGCTATCTCCGATAACCGATAGCATAAATATTTCGCCATCACCAGCATAATGCTCAGGAAGAGGGAAATAGTCATCAATATTCTCCGTTGCTGTAATCGGCATACCTGCAGTGACTTTACCGACTACAGGAACACGTTTCACACTATGTGCGAACAGGCTCAAATTCTCTGATTCTTCCTGCCCCAAAAGCTCGATTGCACGAGGCTTGGTTGGATCCCGGCGAATAAGTCCTTTCTTCTCCAGTCGGTCCAAATGGCCATGAACGGTAGAACTGGAAGCTAGTCCGACGGCTTCACCGATCTCCCGGACAGAAGGAGGATATCCTTTCGCCCGAACTTCGCTGCGTATAAATTCAAGAATGGCCTGCTGTCGGCTGGATACCTTAGACATACATGCATCAACCCCATTAGTAACGTTTGGAAAAATTATAACACAGAACTGCCGTTCGTACAAACATTAGTTCTAAATGAACCGGGAGGTTCTAAAAAAATAAGGGAACGAATGTTCTGAAAAGGTATTGAAACAAACAAATGTTCGTGTTATATTAAATTTATCAATAAGAACATTTGTTTGGAGTGATGAGCGATGTTGAAATATAGCACTTACCAAAGTATTTATGACAAACCTTCTCGCCAGGTGCGAAATGAAGGAATACATACTTTTTTATTTCATAAAGGGCTTGCTAAACTGGCAGTAGTACTGGTTGTTTTATGTATCACCTGTACAGGCATGGTAACGGCTTTCGCTTCTTCTTCGGAAGATGGAAATCGTACCCTACAGAAGAGTATCGTCGTCATGCCTGGGGATACACTTTGGAAAATAGCATCTGAACATAAACCTCAGGGCAAAGACACCAGAATATATATTGAGAAGATCATGAAGATGAACAACTTGTCATCCAGTGCAATTAAGGCAGGAGATACACTTAATCTCCCATGGAAATAGCGTGCCAACCAGCTTCACCTTTATATGTATATTTTAGACGCTTCTATAAATAATAGGGCTTGTTTAGTGCGATCGATCGTTGTTATGATGTCGCCTTGACAAGCTCTTTTTCTCATGTCAAAGTAAGAATTAATGTCTTACCCAACCTTACCGCCTAACAACCACCTAGTTGGAGACGGTATGATGGGGAATAGAAGATTGATGAACCAGGAGGATACTATGGATATTGATGCTTTAGTTAAGCGGATTAATGAATTGGCTCACAAGCATAAAACAGAAGGATTAACGCAGGACGAGATGCTGGAGAGAGCCCATCTTCGGGAAACCTATTTGCAAAACGTCCGCAGAAACTTTCGTCAGCAGCTCGAATCCATCGAGATTGTAGATAAATAGGGGAGGAACTTGCATGGCTTCGTTTGACCGTAAAGTAGAGCGGAATCAGCTCAGAATGAACAAGAAAGGAAAAGGCCCGACTTTAAACAATGGACAGGGCAGCAAAAACCCGAGAGCTACACAGGGAGCCAATGGAGACGGTGATGTGTTTAAGGGACGCAACATTATTTTGCCGTCTCTTCTTGTTCTCGTCGCTCTCTTGTATGCGGCTGTGGGTCTTATAGGAAACGCAGCAGAAGTAAACTCAGCGATGTACTGGATCACCATTGGACTGTACATGATCCTTGCTTTGGCGTTATTTTTACGAAAGCCTTATCTTCGTATTAATAAAAGCTGGCTGTATACGACAAAGTTTAACCGTGACCGGATGATCGATGCAGGAAACATCAGCAAAATCCAAGTCATGCGCAACAAAATCGTCATTGTGCCTAAAGGCAAAGATGCAAGCTGGGTATTTTACCGTACGCGCAATCGGTTTGATACCGAGGCAATGGCTACTCGGCTTGAGTTGTATGCCAAAACGCATCACGTTACACTAGTTAAGGAATAAAACATTAGAAACAGTGGATCATCGCAGGTGACGGATCGATCTGCCTATATAAAGGGATAACATGGAGAGAGGTTTGAGACAATGACAATCAGAGCGGTTTGTTTTGATCTGGATGACACGCTGCTATGGGACGATCGCAGTGTAAAAGAGGCTTTTGAGGAGACCTGCCGCGAAGCACAGAAAGTGCACGGCGTTGACCCGGGTAAACTCGAGGAGGCTGTTCGTAGGGAAGCCAGAGAGCTTTATCAGTCCTATGAAACGTATCCATTTACTAAGATGATTGGGATTAACCCGTTTGAAGGGTTGTGGGCTAATTTCTCAGCCGGAGAACAGCCGGAATTCCGTCAATTGGAGCAGCTCGCTCCGATATACCGTAAAGAGTCTTGGAGACGTGGGTTGATTGCTCTAAGTGTTGATGATGAGGAATTGGCCGAGAAGCTCGCTGACCGGTTTGTCAATGAACGTCGTAACCGTCCTCATGTGTATGAGGAAACCTTTAATGTATTAAATGAATTGCAAGGGAAGGTTAAGCTTCTGCTGCTCACCAATGGTTGTCCTGCACTCCAACAAGAGAAACTGGATGGGGTACCGGAGCTTGCTCCGTACTTCGACGAAGTTATTATTTCAGGGGACTTTGGAAAAGGTAAACCAGATCCGTCTATTTTTCACCATGCGCTTGAACGCCTAGGCATTCAACCAAACGAAGGAATTATGGTTGGCGATAAACTAACGACAGACATCAAGGGAGCACTTAGTGTCGGTATGACCGCTGTTTGGGTGAATCGCGTAGGTAAAACACACAGCGATGAAATTGTTCCAGACTTTGAAATTAAGCATCTTTCCGAGCTGCATGATATTATAAGACAATTGTCTTAATCCTGCGCATAGGCTCTGTAAGCGATAGTGCTGGTGCACCGTTTAGAAGGAGGAAAATTCATATTGAAGGGAAAAGGCTGGCTTATTTGGACCTTATCACTTTTGATTATCTTACTCAGCGGTTGTGGACGCGCGGAAACGACGGCTATAGAAGATATGCAACTGGAGCCGATCCAGGTTGAGCTTCAGGTGACTCCAGACGGCGCAAAAACTGAAGATAAAGTAACTTTTACAGCGAAAGTCACACAAAGTGGTGAAGACGTGAATGATGCTGCAGAAGTCATGTTTGAGTTTTGGAAAACCGGAGACGATGAGGCCGAGCACAGCAAAGTAACGGTTAAAGGAACGGGTAAAGGCACCTATGTGCTGGAACATACGTTTAACGAGCCGGGAACCTACAAGGTGATTTCCCATGTCACTGCACGGGATCAGCATTCTATGCCATCCAAGCAATTTACAGTGAAATAGTACCGATTTGTGAAATATCTAAAGCTGCTTGCATTCGATAAGATATGCAGGCAGCTTTTTTTACATCTTTCATTTCCGAACTTTATTCTGCAATAATGTATAATTTATTCGTGTTTTAATTCTGATTTATATCATAGGATTACATACAATATAAAAAGCCGGATTATCACGGTTACAGGAGCCTTGTCATCTGAAAAATACTTTTTATAGCGCTGCTGATCCTTAGTCAATCAAGGCTTTTTATTTTAACTGAAAAATGTAAGTGGTCTTTTCATAAGTGCATCATTCTGTTAAACTAAAACTTAACGTTTTACGGGAGGGACATGATCATGAGTAAACCGAGCCTGGATGCAAGAATGAAAGAACGAATATTGATTCTCGATGGAGCGATGGGAACCATGATCCAGCAAGAGGATTTATCTCCTGCTGATTTTGGTGGAGAAGAGCTCGAAGGCTGCAACGAAATGCTCGTACTCACCCGTCCGGATGTGATTCAAGGGATACATGAGAAATATTTAGCGGCTGGAGCCGACTTAATTGAAACGAATACATTTGGTGCGACCTCCGTCGTACTGGCTGAATACGATATTCCGCATAAAGCGCGGGAAATAAACCTGGCGGCTGCAAAGCTGGCCATAGCGGCGGCCATGAAATACAGCACCCCGGATCATCCTCGTTATGTTATCGGGGCGCTCGGACCAACAACCAAGACTTTATCCGTTACCGGTGGTGTCACCTTCGATGTGCTCACGGATAGCTATGAGGAGCAGGCTGTTGCCCTGGTTGAAGCCGGAGTTGATGCTTTGCTGCTGGAAACTTCGCAGGATACTCTTAATGTGAAAGCCGGAAGCATTGGGATAACTCGTGCTTTTGAGAAAACGGGGAAGAAGCTCCCACTTATGATTTCTGGAACGATTGAACCCATGGGCACGACATTGGCTGGGCAAAACATAGAGGCTTTCTATATTTCGCTGGAGCACTTAAAGCCAATCTCAATAGGTTTGAACTGTGCGACGGGTCCGGAGTTTATGCGCGACCACATTCGTACCTTGGCTGGAATCGCCAAATCAGCTGTCAGTTGTTACCCTAATGCCGGGCTGCCGGATGAAAATGGCAACTACCATGAGTCGCCGGACTCACTCGCTATGAAATTGTCCGCCTTTGCCGAGCAGGGCTGGCTCAACATCGCTGGTGGCTGCTGCGGTACAACACCGGCGCATATCGCTGCCCTCGCATCTAAATTGAGCGGGTATTCTCCACGCCCGGTAGCCGGTGAGCATGCTCCCGCATTGTCGGGCATCGAGCCGGTATATATTGAGTCTGCTAACCGTCCGTATTTAGTCGGAGAGAGAACGAATGTTCTGGGATCCCGTAAATTTAAACGACTTATAGTAGAAGGCAAATATGAAGAAGCTTCGGAAATTGCCCGGGCACAGGTGAAAAATGGGGCCCAGGTGATCGACGTGTGCGTGCAGGATCCGGACCGCGATGAGTCGGAAGACATCGAGCAATTTCTTGAGCTTGTCGTTAAGAAAGTAAAGGTTCCGCTCATGATTGATACGACCGATGCCAAGGTGCTCGATTTGGCCCTTAAATACTGCCAAGGCAAATCGATAATTAACTCCATTAACCTTGAAGACGGGGAAGAGAAGTTTGAACGGGTCACCCCTCTGATTCATAAATATGGTGCGGCGGTCGTGGTTGGCACGATCGACGAACGGGGTCAAGCAATTAAGCGCGAGGACAAACTGGAGGTTGCCAAACGCTCCCATGATCTGCTTGTGAATAAGTATGGCTTAAGTCCTGAAGACCTTATTTTTGATCCGCTCGTATTTCCGGTTGGTACGGGGGACGAACAGTATATCGGTTCCGCTAAGGAGACTATAGAAGGAATTCGGCTAATCAAAGAGGCCATGCCTTTTTGTCATACCGTTCTTGGTATCAGCAACGTATCCTTTGGACTTCCTGAAGCTGGCCGAGAAGTGCTGAATTCGGTTTTCCTATATGAATGTACTAAAGCTGGGCTTGACTATGCTATCGTCAATACGGAGAAGTTGGAGCGTTATGCTTCGATCTCGGAGGAGGAGCGTAAGCTAGCCGAGGACCTGATTTATCGTACCAATGATGAGACACTAGCAGCGTTTGTGGCTGCATTTCGGAATAAAAAGATTGAGAAACAAGAAAAATCTATTAATTTGTCCCTGGAAGAACGGCTGGCTTCTTATGTTGTGGAAGGAACAAAAGAAGGGCTAATTCCTGACTTGGACCAAGCTCTTGGACGGTATACCGCGCTTGAGATCATCAACGGTCCGCTGATGGCTGGGATGGAAGAGGTTGGCCGGCTATTCAACAATAACGAGTTGATTGTCGCCGAGGTGCTGCAAAGTGCGGAGGTCATGAAAGCCTCGGTTGCGTATCTTGAGCCGTTTATGGAGAAGAATGAAACAAGCGTTAAAGGTAAAATATTACTTGCGACCGTTAAAGGGGACGTCCATGATATCGGAAAGAACCTAGTGGAGATCATTCTATCCAATAACGGTTACCAAATCGTCAATTTGGGCATAAAAGTACCACCGGAACGCATTATAGAAGCCTATCGTGAAGAAAAAGTTGACATTATCGGTTTATCCGGTCTTTTGGTGAAATCGGCTCAGCAAATGGTAACGACGGCCCAGGATTTGCGAAATGCGGGTATCGATGTTCCGATTATGGTAGGCGGTGCTGCCCTCACGCGGAAATTTACGAAGACACGGATTCGTCCGGAGTATGACGGCATGGTTGTATATGCAAAGGATGCGATGGATGGGCTCGATTTAGCCAATAAACTGATGGATTCCACCAGCCGTGAACAGATACGTTTAGAGATGGAGGCGGAAAAAGAGGCCGATTCCTCTTCTACCACTCTCGAGAAACTGCCGGAGTTAACTCGTGTGCAGCGTTCCAAAATCTCTACGGACGTGCCGATATTTATTCCGCCAGATCTGGAGCGGCACATTTTGCGTGATTACCCGATCAGTCATATCGTTCCTTATATGAATATGCAAATGCTGCTTGGCCATCACCTTGGGCTAAGAGGATCTGTGGAGCAGCTGTTGGCTGCTGGAGATGCTAAAGCCTTGCAACTAAAAGAAACGGTTGATCATATTCTTCATGAGGCTGTAACGGAGGGAATCGTTCGGACACAGGCGATGTATCGCTTCTTCCCGGCCCAGTCTTCGGGCAATGATATCTTGATTTACGACCCGGCCGACCATTCTCGCGTACTTAAGCGGTTCAGCTTTCCTAGACAACAGGTGGAGCCGTATTTGTGCCTAGCTGACTTCCTGAAGTCGGTGGATAGCGGTGAAATGGATTACGTTGGATTTTTAGTTGTTACTGCAGGACAAGGGATACGTCAGTTGTCCGAAGCATGGAAGGAGAAGGGGGATTACCTTCGCTCTCATGCGCTGCAGTCTGTTGCTTTAGAGATGGCTGAAGCGTTGGCTGAGCGGGTTCATCATATGATGCGCGACACTTGGGGCTTCCCGGATCCGCAAGAAATGACGATGAAACAGCGTCACGGCGCGCGGTATCAAGGTATTCGCGTATCGTTCGGATACCCGGCTTGCCCAAACTTGGAGGATCAACAGCTGTTGTTTGAGTTAATGAAGCCGGAAGATATCGGTATTCAGCTTACAGAGGGCTTTATGATGGAGCCGGAGGCATCTGTATCAGCGCTTGTATTTGCGCACCCGGGGGCCCAGTATTTTAATGTTGATAAAGCATAAAATAACATCCATGAACCCTCCGAGATTCGGAGGGTTTTGATGGTCTATATAAAATAGCAATCTATACAACGGAAGGATGATGAGCATGGAACTTTATTTTTTGGGAACGAACGCCGGCGTTCCGTCACTTGAGCGAAACGTAACCTCCGTCGCTTTGCGCCTCTTGGAGGAGAGACGTTCTGTGTGGCTGTTCGACTGCGGCGAAGGGACCCAACATCAAATCCTCCGTTCACCTCTGAAGCTAAGTAAGCTGGAATATATATTTATCACTCATTTGCATGGGGACCATCTTTTTGGACTTCCCGGACTCATCTCCAGCCGTGCCTACCAAGGAGGGGACACCCCTCTTGTCATATTCGGGCCAAGGGGGCTAAAGAGATTTGTTGAGACCTCGCTCGAACTTAGTGAATCACGAATCCAATACAAGCTTGAAATCGTAGAACATGATGGGGGCATTGTGCTGGAGGACGATTTTTTTCGCGTGGAGTCCGCTCTTCTCGAACACCGAATTCCGAGCTACGGATACCGAGTGATTGAAAAAGACTTGCCGGGTAAGCTCGATGCCGAGATACTGGAACGTTACGGCATTCGTCCGGGTCCGCTGTACGGTAAACTGAAGAAGGGTGAAAGTGTCATGACACCAGGCGGTGAAATGCTGCACGCTTCTGAGGTGTTGGGGAAACCCAAGGCAGGGCGCATCGTAACGATTTTAGGGGATACGAGATCTTGCCAGGCGGCAGAGGTGCTTGCTAAAGACGCTGACGTGTTAGTGCACGAGGCCACATTCCTGCATGAACTCGCTGACACCGCGCATGAATATCATCATAGTACTGCGCGGCAGGCGGCAGAAACCGCCAAAACGGCTGGCGTAAACGAGTTGTTTTTGACGCACTTTAGTTCCCGCTATAAATCGGAGGAGCAGCTCGAGCGACTGCAGCAAGAGGCGGAAGCTGTCTTTGTGAATTCGCAGCTTGCCAGGGAGCATGTATTGTATCCCATTCAGCGACGTGGAAAAGACATAAGTTGAAAACTTATTTAGAACAGGCTAGGAAATAATTATTTTCCGGGAAAGCGCAGGAAATGACAGCCCATTTCAAAGTTTGCCATTCCCTCATCGCAGTTCACCTTACATTTCGATGCCGTTCGACGCAGTTGTGGGGGGGAGCTGCATTTTTCAACCAAACGATAAGAAAATTTGCCTGACCCTTGTTTTAATATGTAAAATAATATAGGCACGATAAGAAAGGGTGAACGTATTGTCAGTCTCTTGGAAAGCCTACCTAATCGACTTAGACGGAACCTTATATCATGGCACTCGGATCATCCCGGGAGCGGACCAATTGATCAACGGTTTACTTGAAAAGCATATCCCTTTTCTGTTCGTAACGAATAATTCATCGAGAACACCGGCTGCTGTCGCGGCTCATTTACAGGGTATGGGTATTCCGGCCAAGGAAGATGAGGTATGTACCTCTGCCGTAGCTGCGGCCGAATACATCGCGACAAGAATGCCTGACTCAAGGATTGCGCCTATTGGGGAGGCTGGATTGATTGAGGCCCTTCAGGAGGCCGGGCTTACCATGGATTTTGAACAGCCGGATGTTGTTGTACAGGGCATCGACCGGAACTTTACATACGAGACATTAACGCGGGCTGCCCGCTGGATTGGTGCGGGATCAAGATACGTGCTAACCAATCCCGATTTGCTGCTTCCTTCACAGGAAGGGCTAATGCCGGGAGCCGGAACATTGTCCGCGGCGATCCAAGCTGCTACGGGGGTTAAGCCAGTGGTAATCGGGAAACCATCTGAGCACCTAATGAACTATGCGATCGCAAGGCTTGGTCTAAAGCATGAAGAAGTGGCCGTTATTGGGGACAATATGCAAACAGATATCGCTGCGGGAGTTAATGCTGGGTGCGGGACGATTTTAGCGCTGACTGGGGTTACGACGCAGGACAATTTACCTGATTTTGTTAGAACGTCGGGGGTTAAGCCGGATATCGTATGCAGCAGCCTTCAGGAAGTTCAAAATGTGATTTGCGGCCATAAATAAACTAAAGAGGGACGGATTTACCTCGAATTTCTTTGAAGTAAAATATGAAGGGAAGATGACCCATGCCGGAACTACCGGAGATGGAAAATTATCGAATACAATTATCGCGTCATATATTGGATCTTCCGATGAGCGAAATCGTCGTACACCGGGAGAAATCCATCAATGTAGAGCCAGATCAGTTTGCCAAGGAGCTTAGCGGCCGACAAGTCATTTTTGTGGAACGCCGGGGGAAGCACCTTTTGTTTCATTTAGACAATGGGAAGCGGCTCCTTCTTCACTTAATGCTCGGCGGCTTACTGTATCTTGGTACAAAGGAAGAACGTCCAGAACGGAGCACACAAGTGGAAATTTCGTTTGGCCCTGACCTTGTGCTGTATTTTATCGGCTTGCGCCTTGGGTATTTGCATTTGCATAGCGCCAAAGAAGCAGAGGATCTCCTATCTCATTTAGGCCCGGAACTGCTAGACCGCCGTATGAATGAGGAACGCTTTATCCGCCTGCTAAGTAAACGGCGCGGAAGTTTGAAGTCTGCGCTCGTTAATCAGGATGTTGTAGCCGGAATAGGCAATTGCTATGCGGATGAAATTGCTTTTGCAGCCGAGCTATTGCCATCGGTAAAGCTGCAAAACATGAGCGAAGAGGACTTTTCCCGCCTTTACAAAGCAACGAGAGAGGTTTTGCTTGAGGCGACGGAAGCCGGAGGCTACATGGAAATGCCGTTGACAAAAGACGATACGCTAACCGGCGGCTCTAACGATCTTTGCCGGGTGTATGACCGGGAGGGTGAGGTGTGTCCTCGCTGTGGGGACATCATCGTGAAAACGGAACTGAATGGACGAAAAGTCTTTTACAGCCCGGGATGTCAGCATGACCGCTGATGTAAAAGTTGGCGGACATTTTAGCATTCGGGGCGGGTATTATGGCGCAGCCAAAGCGGCTTACCAGCTCGAAGCAGGGGCTTTTCAGTATTTTCCCAAAAACCCGCGCAGTCTTACGGTGAAGTCGTTTGACGCCAAGGACGCGGCGAGTTGCTGCAGCTTTTGTAAACAGCACGGTTTGGTCTCCATTGCCCATACGCCGTATCCAAGCAACCTCGCGGTCAGTCAGAAAACCAATCTCAATGCTTATCAGAAGGTCGTCGATTCGCTTCGTAACGACCTCTCGATTGCTGAAGCTTGTGGCTCCTTGGGAATTGTGGTTCATTTTGGCACAATTAAGTCAGGAAACCCCTTACAAGGTTATCAAAATATTATACAATGTATAAATGACGTGTTATCCGACTGGCAGGGGGAAGCCAAACTGCTGATCGAGAATTTGGCTGGAGACCATGGAGATATGGGCATGACGATGGAAGAACTTGTACAAATCCGTCGATTAAGCCGGTATCCGGAACGAATTGGTTTTTGTCTAGATACATGTCACGCCTTTGCTGCAGGAATGTGGCGAGGTGAAGTGGATGAAGATTTTGACAAGAAAGCAGAACAGCTTGGATACTTTGAAGGTCTTGCTGCAGTTCATCTTAACGATTCGAAATATCCGTATATTTCGCACAAAGACCGTCATGCTCGTATCGGGCAAGGATATATAGGAGAATCCGGTTTTCGCTGGCTGCTTCAGATTGAAGCGATACGTAAAGTACCGCTTATCTTTGAGAGTGAAACTGGAGAAGATGGGACCTACAGAGATGATTTGGAGCGAGTGAGGCGGTGGCTGGAAGCCTAACGCTGTAATACTGCGGGAAAGGAAGAACAACATTGATTCATGTATATATGGACGATTTTCGTAGGTGTCCGCAGGGGTTCACTTTAGCGCGTACCGTCGACGAATGTCTGGAGTTGCTCAGGCTAACGGAGGTAGACATTTTATCGCTGGATTACGACATGGGTCCTGACGAGAAGACGGGCACGGATATGGCGGCCGCAATGGTACGAGAAGGATTATACCCACGGGAGATTTATTTGCATTCCTCAAGCATTAGCGGAAAAAGAAGCATGTACGAGATTTTGTATCCAAGCAAACCGGAGCATGTCTTGTTGCACAATTGTCCCATTCCGTTTGAACGGCTTGATGACATCGCCAAACATTCGTCGGAGCCGCCGCATTCCAAATGGGTTTGCACCGCGAATCATGGGTTTGCTCCTTATGCACAGGAAGAACTGCGGCGTGAGTTCGGCAGCGTAAAAAGCACTATGTTGATTCCTGGAGAAGTCTTCGTCGCTACGCTGCAGGTCACGGCTGAAGATGTACTGCACCAAATCGAGGCCAAGCCGCCTATCTTTATGCGGCACATGTTTCTTGCCGATTGGGAATGGAGCACTGAGGAGCATGGTGGCGGCGGTAACGAAGGGTGGGAAGAAGCCCTAAGCAAAATGCTGCTAGCTGATTTCAGACTGCCCGGCGCCCGGGTCGCCATCCAGACGCGAAAATCGGAAGACTCGCTTTGGAGTGGTACGGCGGCTGAAATGAAGGATAAGCTGCAGGAAGGCATCTCGAAGCTGGAGGGTACAGAGTTTGTAGTAAGGGATGCAGAATGGATCATATCGGTTTTTGCCGGTAAAGGCAGCGTCTTTGCAGGGGTAGCCCGGCCACAGGATAACCTGTCCGATTGGAACGGTGGAGCAATTCGGTTTCAAAAGGAAGAAGGACAGATTTCACGGGCGAAATTTAAGCTGCTGGAAGCGGAGGCGAACTTTGGCATCCCGTTTGCTTCGTTTCATGAAGCGCTTGATATCGGTGCAGCTCCAGGGGGATGGACTTCCTTTTTGCTGGAAAGAGGTTTAAAAGTAACGGCAATCGATACGGCAAAGCTGCATCCGTCTCTGTTGTCTTCTCCAAAGCTAACTTTCTTACAAAGAAATGCCGATAGCGTCAAATTCAAGGAAAACCAGTTTGACCTGCTCGTATGCGATATGAGTTGGAGTCCTAAACTGACGGCTAGGCTTGTAAGCCAACTGCTATATGCTCTGGTTCCAGGGGGTACGGCAATTGTTACCGTGAAACTGCTCACGAAGAAACCGATGGCTTTGATACACGAGGTTATTGATATCTTTGAAGATGCTAGAATGCAGGTACAACGGGCTAAACAGCTGTTCCATAATCGGGATGAAATAACATTATACATGATTAAATATTAATATCATTAATTAAATTTCAAAAAAAGTGCTTTACTTTTTGTGTGATTTTGCCATATACTAATTCCAAAATTATACAATGACTGCTGAGGGAAAGTATCCCATTCACAGACTTCGGTTTCACAACCGAGGAGGAATGGGGGACTTTCCTTTTTTTTGCTGTCAGGAAAGGAGGACATATTGCCATTCATAGGAAAACTGGCACCGGGAGACATATTAGCAAAACGCTACTATATTGAGCGCGTTATTGGACAAGGCGGAATGAGTAGAGTGTATCTCGGGGCCGACTTAAAGCTTCCGGGCAAGCTTTGGGCGATCAAAGAGAGTATTTCCCCTCGGGGGGAGCAGCAGCAAATGGCAAAGGAAGCTGAGCTGTTGATCTCACTAAATCATCATCGTTTGCCGAGAATTGTTGACTTTGTAGGGTGCGATCAGGACGGATATTTCTATATTGTCATGGACTGCATTGAAGGCGTGCATTTGGATCGCTATGTCAAAGAGCTTGGCGACAGTCTGGATACAGAGGATCTCCTCCATTTCGCTCTGCAAATTACAGAGGGATTGCATTATCTGCACACCCATGATCCTGCGATTATTCATCGGGATTTGAAGCCTTCAAATCTACTGGTCGATCATAAGGGGGAAATTCGGTTTATCGATTTTGGAATCGCCCGTATGTATTCGGCAAATAAGCCCGAGGACACCGTCCTTTTAGGTACTGTCGGCTTTGCCGCACCGGAGCAGTATGGGGGACGGCAAACGGATGGACGCACAGATTTGTATTCACTTGGAGCCGTAATATTGTACCTCGGAACCAGATTGCATTTTAGTGTATGGTCCACAGAAGCAGAGGTCAGCTTTCGAAATCAAGGACATGCCGCACTGGTTCCGATCGTTAGAAGGCTGCTGCAGACGGATCCTTTGGCTCGCTTTGCCTCAGCGGAAGAGACAAGCGCTGCTTTGCGTGACTTAATGTTGCAAAAATCGGCACCCTCTCATAGCAGGGTGAGGCACCCTTCAGATAATAAAACACGTAGAGGTCGCGCCACAGTCATTGCTGTTATGGGGGTGGGGGCAGGGGTGGGGACGACTCACACCGCGATTGCGTTGGCCCATGTGTTGTCCCATAGCTTTAGGAAGGTGGTGATTGCTGAAATGGAGGCCAAATCGACGGCATTCCAGAGACTGGCTCGGATTGTTGAAGGAACAAGAGCCTCAGCTGGGGCACCCGGCTGTACTTTTCGCATTGACCGTGTGCAATATGTAAGGACGCCTTCAAGGTCCGACATGATTGATTTATTGACGGGTAAATACGAAATTATCATTTGTGATCTTGGGACCGGCCGGAGCAAAGAACTGCAGGAGGAATTCAAACGAGCTGATATTTCTATTGCGGTTGGGGCGGCTGCGGAATGGAAAATAGAGGAGCTTGAACGTTTCAAAGCTACTACTATAGCAGATGAACGTTTATCCGCTAGCTTAAAATATTGTGTTCCGCTTGCCTCGACGTCCATATTGCGGCGACTTGGCAAAACGCTTCGGACCCGCAGCATATTTACCGTTCCGGCTGAGCCTGTCCCGTTTGACCCGAGTGAGGAAACTACCACTGCATTACATGCAGTAGTCAGTGACATACTTCCCTCGCCAGTGCGTTCAGTCAGAAGCTTTCGAACATGGCAAAGACCGAAGGAAAGGAAGTGAAAAGGATGCCTAGGCTCAGGCAGAAAACGAAGCAATTACTATTTGCCGGTTTAGCAGGTGTGTTGGTTACAGGATTGATTTTCATGGGATTCGTCATTTATTACGGCAAGCACCAAAGAGAAATGCGGCTCACACAAAAACAAAGCTATGAAACACAAATTGCTCAGCTGCGAGAAGCAGCAGTGAATAAAATAGTACAAGGTTGGGTGCCTGCAAAGGATATTCCAGCGGGGCATCGTATCGGGGCGGATGAACTAATGGAAGTTGAGCTTCCGGCTGATAGCGTTCCAGATGATGTATTCAAGTCCAAGGAGGATATCGCCGGTAAAATTGCAAAAATATCGCTACGCTCGTCTACTTTGTTGACAGAAACGCTGCTATATGACGAGGAGCCGACGCCGAATGATTTAAGGTGGCGAGAAATGAGCTTCGTACAGCTCCCAAGTATGCTGAAAAAGAATCATGTTGTAGACATTCGTATTCAGTTTCCAACGGGTCAGGATTACATCCTCCTTTCTAAGAAAAAAGTAGAGGATTTAGTTTCAGGTACAGTAACGATGACTTTAAATGAGTCGGAAATTTTGTCACTGTCGAGCGCTATCGTTGACGCTTACTTGCATAAAGCTTCAATTTACGCACTTACCTATGTAGAGCCATATTTGCAAAGTAAGGCAATACCTACATACCCAGCCAGCGATGCTGTACTGCAGCTGATCCGGAAGGATCCGAACATCATAAAGCAAGCCGAAATTGCGCTAAACGACGCTGCACGAAAGAGATTGGAAAGCGATTTGCTTACGATGAACCCACAGCAGGTTGCGGAGTTTACCAGTAGCCATACTGCCGAGGTTCCGGTTCAACCTCCGCTTGTAAAGGCGCCAGCAGATCAAGACAGCTTTGAAATGAGCGGGCAAGATGAAGGGAGGAAGTAAGGTGAAGCGGTGGTTGTTTGTCGGAAAAAGTGATAAGCGCGACTTACTGTTATATTTATGCAGCGCGCTAGCTGCCTCAGGTCTGAGGGTTCTGCTGGTAGATGCGACGGAGGATAATAAATACCGTTATTCTGTTAGAGGGATGGAACCACTTCTCCCGGTTACTGAGTTTTGTGGATTCGATGTAGCCCTAGGGCTCTCTGCTACTACACAGGGAGAACCCGGCTGCGCCTCATATGAAAAATACGACTACGAACTATATGATCTGCAGTCACTTCGGTATTTTTCATACGAATCTTTTTCCTCTGCCGATGAAGTGTTATGGGTCACGACCTTTGACCGATATGAGGTGGAGTCTAGTGCCGCTTGGTTTCGAAGCTTGCTGCACACCTGGCCCGAGCTTAAGGGCTTGCGAGTGCGAAGTGTGTACATCAGAACAGTAGACAGTTTTTTAAATACGGAATATATCATGGGTTTTATGGATGGTTTACCGATTGATTGGCACCCCCAAGAAATAAGTATTCCTTGGAATGAACTGAATTTGGCCGTGCAAATCGAGAATGACCACGCCAATCAGCTGCGAATTAAACGGATATCGAGATCATATAAGCGAGCGCTGCGAAGCCTGCTTGAAGAACTTACGGGCTGGGAAGCCGCATCTGCCAAAAAAGCGCTTCGTCGGGCAGAAAGGAGGCAGGCATGACCAGAATCATGTTTTGGGACCCGGGACATGGCGGTGCTGCTCACTTAGCCGTCGGCTGTGCTGTGACGCTTGCACTTCACCACACTGAACGTATGCTGTTGTTTAACGTTGGCAGAGCCTCATACGGTGTGGAGGAAGGTTTGAGAACGGAGATGCGCGATACCGATGGACTTGGTCAGGCTTTACATTTCTCTGAGCATGGACTGGATGCGCTGCTTAGAGTATCAGAGAGCGGGCGATTGACTAAAGCTAACTTTTCCGACTATACCTTGCCGCTGGTAGGAGGAAGGCTTGATCTAGCATGCGGCTGTAGGTCCGAGAGCCTAGATGCCACCGGGACAACGATCAGGGATACGAAGATCAACGATTTGCTCATGGTTGCAGACCAAAGCTATGACCTATTGATGCTCCACATCCATGATAAACGACCAATTGTTGATACTTTCGCTGCACAAAATTGCGATGTGACCTTAGTTGTATTGGAGCAAAAACGTGTTCAACTGGATGCCTTTTTTTCGGAATTATCTCAAATGCCTGAACCGGAGAGACGCAAGCTGAACATTGCAATATATCCTTACGATCCGCAATCAAGCTGGAGTCTTGCCAATATAAAACGCCGATATAGCGTCTCCCTGTCACTCTTCAGTATTCCGTATAATACCGAATTTGCAGATGCATGGAATTCGAGAGAAGCTTTGAGCTTCTTCAGAAAATATAAGCTGGTTCTCAGTAAGGGAGGAGCACGTGAAGCCCTGCTTGGCAGTTATCGGAAACTAAGCCAGTGCTTACTGGATAGGGCGAGCAACATTTCCATCCATTCTACAAGTGGAAAGGGGGCTTAGCGTTGAACCCGTATGGAAATGTGTTGGCAATAGGCTTAATTATACTGCTCGTATTCACTTTTTTGTGGGCTAAGGCTCGCTCGTCTATGAATCGTTTGCCTAAGCAATCTTTTTCCGAGGCTCGTTTCGCTCTTTCGTCCTTGATCGAATACGTAAAGCAGAGCCTGCACGAGCTAAGCCGAGCTCATCCTAATGACTGGGGAGTGGGAGAAGAATCCTGGAACCGAAGAGTCAAAGCCAGAACCGAGCTGCGTCAAGCGCTGCGGGGATGTACTTATGGGGATTTGCAGGATAAACGTTATGTAAAATCGTTTATTCGAGACATTTTGCAATCCGGGTACGGGGTTAGCGAGGAAAACATTGACCGTATTATTCCTTTTCATGACAGGGACAGGCTAACCGCTCAGGAGCGCTTTGACATTGTGCTGTACTTGTACAAGCTGCAATACGATTTGGATGGCTTCACCAGGCTTATTGAAGAGTATGGTTTGGATGAGCAGAAACCTTCTATATCGGAGGATGGGACGTTTACCTATGAGATTAACGAAGATGATATGGATCACTGTTTTTACATGGAATATCGGGTGCTTACGTTTCAGGAAAAGCTGGATATCGTCGTCCAAAGAGTCTACCAGGCTTATAAAGGCTTCTCTGTTGTAGATGAGCTTAGGGAGCAGCGGATCGACGGGGTAAGCGGTGGCGTGAGCGGCATCCCTGACTCTCGGTGGGGAGAGGAGAACATGAGGCAACAAGAGGGCGATACACGATTGTCCCCATTGGATGAGGATGGTCATGCCATATCTCGCTCTTGCGATAGTGTCTGGGTGTTTTATCAGGGGAAAAGTATCCGTCTCTCCTTTCTTTCGTTTGGGAGTGAAGCCGAATTGAAACGGGTTTGTCAAAACATTTATAAGTATAACCTGCCAGGGCAGCTGTCTGAAGCAAATGGTTATAAGGTCAATGAAATGAAGGACGGTTCACGAATCGTTGTCGTCAGGCCACCGTTTGCAGAATCATGGGCGTTCTTTATGCGAAAATTTGATGTTAAAACCGCGGTGCTTGAACAATTAATTCAAGGGGAGAATGCAGAGCTTCCTATTCAGCTTCTCAAATTTTTGATGAAGGGCAGCCGAATAACCTCGATTACCGGTTCGCAAGGTTCAGGGAAGACCACGTTGCTGATGGCATTGGTCAAACATATTTACGCTTCTTATACGCTACGGGTGCAGGAAATGTCATTCGAACTTAACCTGCGTAGTATGTACAGCAGCCGAAATATTATGAGCTTTAAGGAAACGGATTACGTTAGTGGTCAAGCGGGATTGGACCTGCAGAAAAAGACTGATGGTACTGTCAACATTTTAGGTGAAGTAGCGACTGATGAGGTGGCGTCCTGGATGGTGCAGATGGCTCAGGTCGCCAGTTTATTTACATTATTTACGCATCATGCGAAAACATTCCGAGATTTGGTAGAGTCGCTGCGGAACTCACTTCTCAAAACCGGCATGTTTCGCGATGAGCATGCAGCCGAATTGCAGGTAGCGGGCGTCATTGATTTCGATGTTCACCTAAAACGGGATATCACAGGCAAGCGATATATTGAACGCATTACAGAATGCTGCCGTATAGATGATTTGGTTGGCGTATCGGATGAAAATATGCAAAAAACTATGGCAGGCAATTTGCTAGGACGCAGTTATCAAGAACGAGTGATTGTTGAGTATCGGGATGGGGCATATGTCGCCGTTCACCCGATCTCAGAGCGATGCAGGGAGGCGATGAGCTCGCAGATGATTGCTCAGGATGCAGCAGCATTTCATCAATTTATGGGTGCATGTTGGGGTGAAGCGATTGGAGCTTAAATCTGTTCTTCTACTCGTCATCGGCGTTTCTTTATTCTTTTGCATCGTATTAATAGCAGCAGGAAGACTGGTGAGTAAACGCGGGAGGGAAATGCACGGTTATCAGGAGACCCCTAATATAAAAAGAACTGGGACGATCATTGCCGATGTGCGCCGCATCTTATCTATGTTTGCTTTGAAGTCATATGCGATTTGGATGAAGATCCCGCCTCTTCGGTACTATGTTCTAAAAATACGAAGCCGACTTGCATTAATTCACCAATTCCATGAGTTTGAGCTGCGACGGCAAACGATGAAGTTTGCGTATCTGACCGTGGTCACCTTGTTCTTCACGATCATGATATTGATGCTGCTGAATCCTAGCTGGTTTTTCTTCCTAACCCTATTGATCGCTTGTGCAGTGATACAGGGAGTGCTGCTCGATGGATATGTGAATCGTCAGGAGAAGAAGCTTCTTGAGCAGATGCTGGATTTTTTCGCCGCTGTGAGGCATGCGTATCATCGGCACGGAATGGTGGCTGATGCGATCGATGAAGCTGGAGAACAAATAGGCCGTGAGGTAGGCGTACACGCAAACCTTATTTTTGAGGCCATAACTCATGTACAGCCAGATGAAGCGCTTGAGAAATATTATGAGACTGCTCCTAGCCGCTTTCTGAAAGCATTCGCCGGGATATCTCGATTGGTAATGGAATATGGTGACCGAAAACGGGCACAAGGATCGTTATACCTGCGCGGCATCTCTAGTTTGACCGGTGAGATCCAGCTTGAATTGATTCGCAAAAACAAACTGGACTATTTTCTGAAAGGACTACACTTAATCGCCTTAACTCCTGTTTTTTTTACAAAACCGATTGAGTTGTGGGCGAGAAGCAATTTTCCGCTGATGGATCAGTTTTATCTGAGCAAGGCGGGTATGGTCATAAAAATTAGCATCTTTCTTATCATTCTGATCGCTTATTTGTTGCTGCAAAAGCTGAGGAGTGAGGAGGAGACGATGTATAGGGCTGGAAAAACCCGATCACCGTGGGAAGCTTATGTGTATGATCATAAGTTTGCTGGAGCTGCTTGCAAATGGTTTGTCCCCGCTCCTTCCTCTGAAGAACACTACCGGATTTCCCGACTACTCAAAGAGACGAATCATCCTTTGCGCCTTGAATGGTTCCAGGTTAGGAGGATCAGCGTATTCTTGATAGGTTTGCTTTTTACTATAGGTACATGCGTGACGATGCATTATGTAACTCAGCAAAGGATATTGGAGGAACCTCCATCGCAATCTATCTTCTTCGGTAAGCTCCCGGATGATGAAGCGAAAGCTGCACGCCAAGGAGCGATGTCCGATGCAAAGGTGATGCGCCATTTTCACCTCTCATCCGGTGTTAGCTACGATGATATCGTAGAATCGCTCACTTCGGTTTTGTCTGAGGATGGGAAATCCCCTTCAAGCGAGGAAATTAACATGACCGCACACCGTATAGTAGACAAGCTTAATCGCTGGAATAACGAATATTTGAAGTGGTGGGAGGTGCTGCTTGCCTTGAGCATCGGCGGGATAGGATACTATGTTCCGCTTTGGACACTAATGTTTCAAAGGAAAATGCGACTGATGGATATGCGGCATGAGGTATATCAGTTTCTGACAATGATTTCTATACTTAGGGAATTGGAACGGATTTCCGTCGAGGAAATCTTGGACTGGCTCACTACCTATGCTGTCATTTTCAAAATTCCACTTCAGAAGTGTCTCCTTGATTTTGACCATAGCGCTGAAGCTGCATTGCAGCAGCTAAAACAGGAGGCTCCTTTGGACGAATTTCAGAGGATGGCGGACAAGCTGCTCCTGGCGGCGGAGAAGATCTCGATTGCCGATGCTTTTGATGATTTGGATGGCGAGATGTCCTACCATTTTGAAAGACGTCGTCTTGATTACGAGAAATCGATCGATACAAAAGCAGGCTTAGGTCGTTTGATTGGTTTTACACCGATGTATTCGCTTATCTTTGCTTATTTGGTTATTCCACTCATTTGGATGAGCTTTCAGCAAATGGGCTTCTATTTTGAACAAATTCAAAAATTGTAAAAATCGAGGGAGGCATTATCGATGAACAACGCATCATCCGCATTAAAGGTTGCGGCAGGTATTTTCTTAACGATCGCCCTGATTACGATTGTAGTGATTTTATTTGTTTCGGCGCAGGAAGCTACTAAGACGGCACAAAACAATTTCTCTGATATCCAGACGGAACTATCACAAGCCTCGTTTACGGTTTATGATGATACGACGATCAGTGGTTCACAGGTTACTAACGCCTTGCGAAAATTTAAAGACCGGGAGCAGTTTGGGATCCTTGTAAGAACGGGTAAAAACAAATCCGGTGAATGGTATGGGAACATACTGAGCATTAGCGGTCAGGAGTCATCGGAGCAATTCGGCTCAGTTAATGGGACGAGCCAAGCGGATATAAGCAATTCCTGGAATGAAGTTTATGATCAATACGTAAATCCAAGCGGAAAATTTAAGGCTCGCGTAGTTAAGGATAATTCCAACGTGGTACGCGGATTGATTTTTACGCAGACAACCGTACCCCGCTAAATCAAATGATTAATCATGTGAAAAGTATGCTTTGGCTGCTCTGTTCAGTATCGTTTTGCTTAACGGCAGTCATCATTACGCTAGATTCCAATACTAAGCAGGAACGCGCGTTGACAAGTCTAGCATCGTTCGTACAAGTTCAGCAAAAAAGTGTACATACAAACGTTAGCAGTCAGATAGAAAAACAAGGGACTACAGGTGAGTTAAGTCGGGAAAATGAAACGTACAGAGGTGTGGAAATATTGTATAGCCTGACTGAATTCATGAAGCTTGGGGTAATTGTTACAGTAGAAGGTGAAGTTGTTATGGAAGCGTCGAACAGCCTTGATGAGGAGATGGTCGAGATCAAGCGTAATCTGGCATTGTCATTACTTGACCTAAACGGGCTGTATCAGGCAAGCCGAGCTTATGACGCGGTTGGTAACTTATCCGCCATCTCTTTTATCAAGCAGTAGGGGGCATGCCATGAGCAATCCATTATCAAAGGTTACGGCTGCGCTGCTGGCGGTTGTCCTGTTATTTCTTGTTCCTGCGGTTCAGTCAGCGCAGCGAGAAGAAGATATTAGATATCTGTCAGCATATCACTTGATGGTGCAATTTGCCGACGCAGTGAGGAACAAGGGGTATGTGTCCGATACGATGTATGAGGATTTTACTAGAGAATTGGAGACCAAAGGGAGCTTATATGACATAGAGTTTGAGCATCGTCATAAGAAATATCATCCCGAATATGGAGACCCGGCCGACTCTGGAACTTTCCAGGGGAGATTTAGTGTCATTTACGATGCTTATTACACCCAGGATGTAATGAATGTCCTGTTCCCTGATTCTCCGACAACTGCCGATGAAGACGAGCGGAAATATTTGCTGCACGAAGGCGATTTTTTTACCGTCACAGTATTAGACCGTTCAAGAAGTCCACTCAAGATGTTATCGGGATGGTTATATGGAGATGTGGCGCGGGCAGGCGGATCCCTTTTCACCTATGGAGGAATGGTGCTGAATGAAGATTACTGACTGGGCCATCATTTTTGTTTTGATCGTCTCTCCGTTTCTGTGGCTCAGCAGCATTCATGCGGAGGACGTGCGCGAAATTAACCAGCTCGAAATGAAGTATTCGACGGCCTTGAAAACAGCAGCCCAGGACGGTGGAACAGCTATGAACGTCAATGAGCGCCAGCAGTACGAAAGCGGCTATGGTTCGGACAAATTCATGCGCGTGGATAAAGAGCAAGCTCTTGATGCTCTGCTGCATAGCTTGTACTTAAACTTTGGCATCACGGATGATTTCCTGGCCCAGCAGACTTTGCTAGTCTATATCCCGGCCATCGTTGTGATGGATTACGACGGGTATTATGTGTATTCAGTTGATGAGTATAAAGGAGAAGACGGAAATGAACAAGTCTCTCACCGCTGGCGTCCCAAAAAGCCATACGTATACCTGGATCAGCAGGGAAACAGCATCTCGTTTACATTGGATCAATACGTAACAGCCTACGACCAGAGCCGGAACCATTGGCTCAGCGGTCTTAAGAACGAAATCAAATCGGACGCTTCCATCCCTTTGCTGCAAAACGATCAGTTGTTTGAGGAGATACGCCGCTCCGTTATCGTACGAAGCATCGAGGAGGACTTAGCCCAAATCATAAGCCGTCATAATGAAGTAGCTCCGAGACTGGGAGTCAACTATACCTTCACTCTACCGATGATTCCACAGGAAGCCTGGACCAATACAATAAATGATGTTGGAATTCTTCTGTTTCTTCAGGGCATTCCAATAGGGGATCAATATTATAACAATTATGCCTTTGGCGGCGGGCGCCTTGTGAAGAGCAAGCCAGTGTTCGGTGGGGTGGATGTGGCCAGAGGGCGTAAATTATATTACCGCAGCCCCTGTCAGATTGCTGAATCCTCGTCATTTCAAGTTGAAGAGGTATTTGCGAATGAAAAGGAGGCTGCGGCACAAGGTTATTTCCCTTTGAAATGTAACTAGTCTAAAACAAAAAAGCAGCCGCTCTCCGCGAGATAAAGCAGAGAGTAGCTGCCTCTTAAAACAAATGAAATGAATTATTTGAATGATGCATATCCTTCGTCAGCCATAACGACACTACCATTAATTGCACTTGCTTCATCCAGCGTCAGCAGGTAAACAGTATCGGCTACTTGTGATGGTAAAGTAAGCTTGTTGCCCATAACTTTCGATTTCATCGAATCAACAAGCCCCTTATCTTTATAACCTTGAATAATTGGAGTATCAACGGCACCTGGAGCGACAGCAACGACACGGATTCCGTACGGTGCCAATTCTAGTGCGGCCGATTTTGTCATCATAATAACCGCGCCCTTAGATGCATGGTAAGCAAATGTACCAGGAGATGCCAAGAAACCGAATACGGAAGCGGTATTAATGATTACGCCCTTAATGCCAAGCTCTCTCATTTTTTTGCCGGCAGCGATAATGCCGTGAACAACCCCGTGTTGGTTTACATTGATAACACTGTGGTAGTCGGACAGTTTTTGGTCCAGAACAGGAGTAAGACGTCCAATCCCGGCGTTGTTGAACATCACGTCGATGCGGCCATAGGTTTCAACAGCTTTCTCAACCAGAGCTTCTACATCTTCAAATTTGGAAACGTCGGTTTTTACGAAGATAGCTTCGTGACCGTCAGCTTTGATTTTTGCAACAACTTCTTGTCCAGCTGTTTCATTGAAATCGGCTACGACAACGCGATCTCCTTTAGCCGCAAATTTGTAAGCGGTTTCCTTTCCGATACCACTTGCTCCCCCTGTAATAATAGCAACTCTGTTTTGTAACATATTTTATCCAACCCTTCTTTGATATTAGTATGTTTCTGTACTATGATTGTAACAAATGTCATTGTTAAATAAAATTTATATATAATTATTATCACATTAGAATTACTTAATAATTATCTAAAATCGCTTAAGGAGGGGGATTATTGTGAATTTGGAGCAGCTTGAGTACATTGTAGACGTAGCAAGAACGCGATCTCTAACGAAGACTTCGCAAAATGCTCATGTCACCCTGTCCGCCGTAAGTCAATCCATTTCACTTCTTGAGTCTGAATTAGGCCTTATTCTTTTTACTCGTTCTCGTGGAGTAGGTGCTATTCCGACCCCGGAAGGGCAAATCATCATTAGTCGAGCGGCCGAAATATTGACGAAAATCAATGAACTTCGCGTTGAAGCAAAATCGTATAGTGACATCTTGACTGGAGAACTCCTGATTGCCACTATCCCGGGACCTATGCATTTATTAATGGAGATCATCGCGAGTTTCAAGAAGGAGTTTCCCGGAGTAAAAATACGCATGTTTGAGCATGGCCCTAAGGAAATTTTGGACGAGCTCCATAACCACAGCATCGATATCGGCTTTGTGGCCATGTCCGAAAAACTGGCGGATCAAAATAAAGGCTTGCACTTTGAGAAGGTGTTCAAAGGAAAGATGGTTGTCGGCGTGCCGAGAAATTCTGTTTTGGCGCTGGAAAAAACGATTAGGCCTGAACAGCTATCTGGCTATTCACTAGTTCTATACGATGATGAGCATATCCGTGAATATATCAAAAACGGGCTCTCCAAATTCGGAGAACCGGATATTTTGTTTATTTCCAATAACGTCCAGGCCATTCAAAATGCAGTAAAGGAAGGTTTAGCTTTAACGGTCGGTCTGGATTATTCTTTTGAGATCGGTGAACATGCGGATATTGTGCCGATCGAACTAGAGCTGCCCGAATATCAGCCTGTCTATTACGGATGGGTCAGCCCCAAAGGAAAGCTTGCTTCACCCATCACTAAACGATTTATTCACCGGCTGCAGTTTGATCTATGAAGCCACTATTACCAAACCCTTTAAATTAATGATAAAATCGCATGGTAACCATCGGTTTTTGTAAAAATATAAGAAGGCGGTGAGTGCTTGAATAATCATAAGGATGAGCATTTCACTACAGTAACTGGCGCAAAAGAGGAAAATCAGGTTCTAGGTGAAGACCGTTACTCACGGCAAAAGCTGTTTAGACCGATCGGTGAAGAAGGGCAGGCTCTGCTTGGAAAAGCGAAGGTCCTTATTGTTGGCGCTGGCGCTCTCGGAACGAGTATCGCCGAATCTCTTGTGAGAGCCGGGATAGGTCACTTGGTTATCGCAGATCGTGATTATATCGAGTGGAGCAATCTGCAGCGTCAGCAGCTTTATACTGAAGCTGATGCCAAAGCTAGGCTTCCTAAAGCGATCGCTGCTCGGGAGCGGCTGATTGGGATCAATAGCTCCGTTCAAATAGACGCGCATGTGATGGACGTGGATTCGGAGGAGCTGGAGCTGCTCATTTCGGAAGTGAGTTTGATTATGGACGCCACTGACAATTTTGATACCCGTCTTATAATCAACGATATTTCACAAAAACATGGTATTCCGTGGATATATGGCGGGTGTGTCGGCAGTTACGGGTTAACTTATACGATATTGCCGGGGGTAACCCCTTGCCTAAATTGTTTGCTTGGAACGGTTCCGTTGGGTGGAGATACCTGTGATACGGTTGGGGTAATTTCTCCGGCGGTTCAAATAGTCACTGCGTATCAGACTACAGAAGCGTTGAAGTTATTGACAGGGAACCCCGAGGCGCTCCGTGGCACGCTTATTACGTTCGATGTGTGGCGTAACGAGCAGGCCTCTATCCGCGTAGACTCGGCTAAACGAAGCGATTGTTTGTCTTGCGGTTCCAACGCGGCATATCCTTATCTATCTGTTGCGGGACAACGTAAGACGGAAGTGCTGTGTGGCAGAGATACCGTGCAAATTAGGCCGGCAAACAAGCGCAAGCTGAACTTGGATGAGATTGCTGCAGCGCTTCGTCGTCTTCCCGAAGGAAGGGTTGACCTAAACGCGTTTCTGTTGTCTTTTACGATTGGATCCAATCGTATGGTGCTGTTTGAGGATGGGCGAGCACTGATTCATGGCACCCATGATCCAGTGGAAGCCAAAACGATTTACGACCGCTATCTAGGTTAGACAGAAGTTGGCCTTCCGGTATGATTTTAAGCATAATGACCATCTTAATAGATAGCTTAAGCATTTGTACGTAAGGTGGTTTGGGCAATAATGGAAAATAAAGTGATGTTACTTATGAAGGATGAAGATGTCGGTTATCGCATAAAATCAGGCGTTGAGCAATCGGGCTATGCTGTTACGTGGCATCAGGGGGCTGATGCGGCGATGCAAGACCTTAACGTGAGCCCCGTCCACCTGGTTTTGCTAGGGACTGATTTACCGGATGTTGCTTCAACGGAATGGCTGCAGCGCCTCGAAAAACCTGCCTCCTTTCCGGTGATCGTAATGCTTCGTGAATGGAATACCGATGAGGTGGTGGCTGCTTTTACAGCAGGAGCTAATGATGTTGTCAGGATCTCGGTTCCGCTAGCCGAGCTGGTAGCTAGGACGACTCATTTGATCTCTCTGTTTCATCGCATTGAAGACGGAGGTTTGACGGAAGTATCCTATGAGGATTTACGAATTGAATTGAAAAGTCGTAAAGTGTTTCGCGAAGGCGAAACGGTGAAGCTAACGCCGAAAGAGTATGATCTGCTGCTGTTTTTAGCCAAAAGAGCGGGAAAGGTATGTGGCAGAGATATGATTTTGCAGCAGGTATGGGGGTATGACTTCGCAACGGGAACAAATGTAGTGGATGTATATATACGGCATCTGCGCAAAAAAATTGACCGCGGAAGAGCGCATAAGCTTTTGCATACGGTTCGTGGCACTGGCTATATGCTTCAATAAATGTGAATGAACATGCAAAAACCCGGATAGAGAGGCTACCGGGTTAAATGCATTAGGCAATATCGAATGGATGAAGTTAAAATGATCTCTTGATATCTTAAATTAGAGGACACGGCGAGCTTTCAGGTAAGTTCTCTTCCAATTACCGGAATTAAGATCGGAAATTGTAACGCCAGGTCTGCCGTAAGTGTGCAAAATTTTCCCGTTCCCAGCATACACGGCGACATGAGTTACATTTCTGCCGTTAGCGCGGCTGCCGCTGGAGAAGAACACCAGGTCCCCAACCATCAAGTTGGATTTGGAAACGGCATAACCGACATTAGATTGAGCGACAGAAGTTCTTGGCAGTGTTACGCCATATCTTTTAAAGATATATTTCGTAAAGGATGAGCAGTCAAATACGCTAGTTGTCGAAGTCGATGCACCGAATTTATAAGGGGTTCCCAAAAATTGTTTACCAAAGCTTACGATTTGCGAGCCTTTCGAAACCGCTACACTGGTTGCGGACTGGGCTTGTACCGTTTCTGCGCCTCCGGCTAGCAGAGAGCTGAAACCGATGGTGGATACAAGGCCGACCGTCAATACTTTTTGGATTATGTTTTGTATTTTCATGTTGTAGTACCTCCAATGTTTTTGTTTTGTTTACCGGCTCGTATAGAATCATAACAGATTTGTAACCTCCTAATTAGTGGTAAAAATGGGCTAACTCCTTGTCCGACAACGGTTTAGAAGTCTTTATTAAAAAACCATTAAAGTTTACAGAAATTTAAGAAAAAGAAAATAATACTAAAAAATGAAATGAAAAAAACCCTTGAAATATCAAGGGTTTTTCATATATATTAACGACTCCGCCCCAACAACAAAAGGTTACAAAAATGTTTTATTTAATCTTTGCTTTGGATAATTAGCAGTACGCCGCTTCCAATTCGAATCGTGCCGGTAGGGCCAGTTAGTTTATTGCTGATCCCTAAGGATTGCCCCATTTTCAGTGTGGCGTTATCCAAAGGGTACATAAAGCCTTCCAGTGTGATCCCTGTAACCTCTGGTGTGAGGGGGAGCAAAGAGACATATGTATAGCC
Organism: Paenibacillus puldeungensis; assembly: GCF_042678945.1. Taxonomy (NCBI): domain Bacteria; kingdom Bacillati; phylum Bacillota; class Bacilli; order Caryophanales; family Paenibacillaceae; genus Paenibacillus; species Paenibacillus puldeungensis. Next base: position 41,068 of record NZ_JBHTLM010000003.1, read on the forward strand.
GCGCTCTTTAATCTGGCATGTCGAATTAGTTAGCGTAACATAATTGTGGTGGTCCCAAATAGCCGTCTTGACTTGACCCTGCATTCCGCGCAGCATCATCTGAACGTTAGCCAGCGTATGGTCAAGCCGTGTACCGATAACTCCGATCATCATAATTTCCGCAGCCTGCTTCTGAAGAGCAAGATCAAACGCGAGCTCCGCATCCGTTAAGTCTTTGTTTACTGGATCACAGGACATCAGTTCAATACTAGCCTGCCTGATTCTATCAAATTCCTCTGGACTCACTGAGTCGAAATCACCGACTGAAAGATGGGGCTTGATGCCATGCTCCACCAAATAGAGGGCTCCGCGATCTGCGCCAATAAGATAGTCATCTTGTCGAATTTCCTTCAATACATCCGGATCAATGTACCCGCCCGCAAAAATAAGAACGCGATTCGCTGTCATTTTTATTCTTCCTTTCTCGCTTAGATCCCCTGTTCATGTAGTATAATTCAGTTTTGAGGGTTGCACAATTTCAGCATAGCGTCCTAAAATGATTAAGGCAGGAATGTATGGGAAAGTGAGGGTAGCTAAAACGAAGAATGCACATATTTGACATTTTTAGCATCATAGGTACGGTTGCTTTTGCGATGTCTGGCGCTTTTGTGGCGATGGAAGAGGAGTACGATATCTTGGGCGTGCTGGTGCTTGGACTGGTAACGGCTTTTGGCGGAGGGATCATCCGTAATGTGTTGATAGGTGTACCGGTGACTACCCTATGGGCTCAGGGCGATTTGATAATGCTGGCGATTCTGTCCGTTATTATAGCTTTCGTGTTGCCTTTACCCTGGATCCATCATTGGAAAAAGACCGAGACGCTGTTCGATGCGATCGGGTTGTCCGCTTTTGCTATACAGGGTGCAATTTATGCCACGGACATGAGACACCCGATGAGCGCCGTTGTAGTTGCCGCAGTATTAACCGGTATCGGCGGGGGGATAATTCGCGATTTGCTGGCCGGTCGCAAGCCGCTCGTGCTTCGTGACGAAATTTATGCTGTATGGGCGATGGTGGCGGGTCTTGCTGTAGGTCTCGGTTTCGCGAAATCAACGTTGGAATTAATTCTTTTATTTGTATTCGTAGTGTTCTTCCGCATGCTTTCCGTTCATTACAATTGGAGACTCCCACGACGTTCCTTGAATACAGGGAGTATCGGCTCGGATATAGAAACCAAAGCGAAAGCAAAAGGGGATAGAGTAATACTGCAAGATCAGGGACGATAGTCGAATTTAAGAAACAAAAATAGAGGCTGCCTTCATAGTAGATAATTCTACTGCTGCAAGGCGGCCTCTTTTTTACGCCATGTACTATTTAAGAAAGTAGACAAGCGCATCAGGTAGTTCGTTTTGCCAAAACCCCCATAGATGCTTCCCATCTTTTTCGAAATACGCGATTTTCGCTCCTCGCTCTTCAAGCAAAGCCTTGGCCTTCCGGTTAAGCTCCACAAAATTGTAGACTCCAGTGTCCGTCGTATAATGGTCCTCCTGCAATCCAACAATCATATAGAGGGAAAGATAGGATAAATCGGCTTGCGAGGCAATGATATCCAGAGAAAGTCCATAGTAGGCGCCGGATAAGCTGATGATTTTGGAAAACAGTTCCGGTTTTTTCATAGCAATGTGGAGGGAGACGCATCCTCCTAAAGAATCTCCCGCCAGAATTCGATTTTCCGTATTCCGACGAACCGGATATTTGCCCTCGATAAAGGGAATAATTTCATCCGTGAAACAGCTCGTATACGCCTCAAAACGGTTTCCGAACGGAGCATATTCCTCAGTCCGCACTGAAGTATTCACCTCAACGCCGACGATGATAAACGGATCGATGTCTTCATCCATAATCAATCGATTGGCGTGTGTTGCGATGCGCCCGAAATTGAAAAACTCCTCTCCGTCCTGACAGTATACGACAGGATAGCTTAATAGCTCATTATACCCGGGAGGTAGATAAATACGTAAAAAGCGCTTTTCCCCTAAGTATTTGCTTTCAATTTCCTCTTTAATGATGGTTCGTTTCAAATAGTGAAAATCTGTCATAGTTCTACACGCTCCCTAGTTCTATGATACTTTGCATTTGTATCTCTGTTAAGCTAAGATTGCCTTGCATGGATCATTTCCATGGTCTACCACAATTGAATATCCTGTTATATAAATAATGATTATCTGTTACATAAACAAAGATAAAATTATTACACAATTTTCTTGAATTCCTTTGACTTTATGGATATAACAGATATATAATAATCATATAACAGAGGAACAAGATAATCAAATTTCTAGTCGAGGTGAAAAAAATGAGCAAGATTCCTTATGAAGTATACACGGAGGAAGTCGAAGCTTTGTCCGTGCTATCGCCGGACGGTGAAATCGTTAACAAAGATAAGGTTCCGGCCCTTTCTGATGATCAATTAAAAGAATTGATGTACCGCATGGTATTTACACGTACTTGGGATGAACGGGCGATCAATCTTGGCCGTCAAGGACGTCTCGGATTTTACGCACCGGTTTCTGGTCAAGAAGCAACAATGGTTGGTAGTGAATTCGCACTGGACAAGAACGACTTTGTTTGCCCGGGCTATCGTGATATGCCGCAGCTCGTATGGCACGGCCTTCCTTTGTACCAAGCTTTCCTATACTCCCGTGGCCATCAACATGGCGGTCAAATTCCTGAAGGCGTGAATGTACTGATGCCGCAAATTATTATCGGCGCACAAGTGCTGCATGCTATGGGGATTGCTATGGGTTATAAATTGAAGAAACAAAAACAAGTCGCAATCACTTACACAGGTGACGGGGGTTCTTCCGAAGGCGACTTCTATGAAGCACTGAACTATGCTGGGGTATTCAAACTGCCGGTTATTTTCTTTGTTCAAAACAATGGGTATGCCATCACGACTCCTTTCGCTAAGCAAACCGCAGCTCTATCCATCGCTCACAAAGCTGTAGCTGCCGGCATCCGCGGCGTGAAGATCGACGGAATGGACGTATTCGCCGTCATCAGCGCAGTGCAGGAAGCTGCAGAACGCGCACGTAATGGGGAAGGGGCTACCTTGATCGAAGCCGTGACTTACCGGTTCCGTCCACATTCCCTCTCCGATGATACGACCAAATATCGGACCAAAGAAGAAGAAGGACAATGGAACGAAAAAGATCCAATTGCCCGTCTGGCCAAATACTTGGAAAAGAAAGGTCTTTGGACCGACGAAGACACAGCTCGCGTAAAAGATGAAGCAAAAGCGAAAGTCAACGAACAAATCAAGAAAGCGGAACAAACTGAAAAAATGACTATCCCAGGCTTGATCGACAGTATGTTCGAACATACGCCGAAGCATTTGGAAGAACAAAAAGCCGATTTTAAATAAAAAGTGTGATAGTTCTAAAGAGGAGGATACGAAGCAATGGCACAAATGAACATGAAAGAAGCAATCCGCGATGCAATCCGCGTGGAATTGAAACGCGACCCGAATGTCATCGTGTTCGGTGAAGACGTAGGTCATGTCGGCGGGGTGTTTCGGGTAACGGAAGGTTTGCAAAAAGAGTTCGGGGAAGAACGTGTACTGGACACGCCGCTGGCTGAATCCGCGATCGGCGGTATGGCAGTAGGGCTTGGAATTCAAGGATTCCGCCCAGTTGCAGAAATCCAATTTGTTGGTTTTATTTTTGAAGCATTGGATCAAATTTTGGTTCAATCGGCACGGTTGCGTTATCGTTCCGGCGGACGCTACCATGCACCAGTAGTATTCCGTACACCTTTCGGTGGCGGCGTTAAAGCAGCTGAGCTGCATACCGACTCCCTGGAAGGTTTGATTGCCCAAACTCCTGGTATTAAATTGGTTATCCCATCGAATCCTTACGATGCAAAAGGCTTGTTGATCTCGGCGATCCGCGACAATGATCCTGTATTCTTTATGGAACATTTGAATCTGTACCATGCTTTCCGTGACGAAGTACCGGAAGACGATTATACGGTTGAGCTTGGTAAAGCGAAAGTCGTTCGTGAAGGTTCCGATGTTACGGTTCTTGCCTACGGCCTAATGGTTCATACGGCAGTGAAAGCAGCTGAAGAACTGGAAAAAACAAAAGGCATTAAAGCCGAAGTCATCGACTTGCGCACGCTTGTGCCACTCGATATCGATACAATTGTTAACTCTATCAAGAAAACCAACCGTGCTATCGTTGTTCAAGAGGCACAAAAATCGGCCGGCATTGCGGCTGAAGTGATTGCGCAAATCAATGAAAAAGCATTGCTACATTTGGAAGCTCCGGTACTTCGCGTTGCTCCACCGGATACGATTTATCCGTTTGCACAAATCGAAGATCAATGGCTGCCATCTCCAGCTAAAGTCATTGAAGGCGTTAATAAAGTTCTTGAATTTTAATATAGTCATACCTTGAGGAGGTCTTTTCATTGGCTAAGTTTGAATATCGGTTCCCTGAACTGGGCGAAGGGCTGCATGAAGGTGAAATCATCAAAATGCACATTAAGCCAGGGGACAAAGTAACAGATGAAGATATCATTATGGAAGTGCAAAACGACAAGGCTGTTGTCGAAGTGCCATGTCCTGTGAACGGGGTTGTACAAGAAGTATTCGGGAAAGACGGCGCTGTATTCCGTGTTGGCGATGTCGTTGCCGTGATCGACGCCGAAGGCGATCTTCCTGAGCAAGCTGGAGCTCCAGCTGAAGAAGCTAGTGCGCCAGCCGCTCCAGCAGCCGCACCTGCTCCACAAGCAGCCGCTTCTTCCACGAAGTTCCAATACCTGTTCCCTGAACTGGGTGAAGGCTTGCATGAAGGCGAAATCATCAAAATGCACATCAAGCCAGGGGACAAGGTAACCGACGAAGACATCATTATGGAAGTACAAAACGACAAAGCTGTCGTGGAAGTTCCTTGCCCGGTTAACGGTACCGTTCTTGAAGTGTTCGGTAAAGACGGCGCAGTATTCCGCGTAGGTGACGTAGTTGCTGTCATCGATGCTGAAGGCGAGGTTCCTGAGCAAGAAGGAGCTCCAGCACCAGCAGAAAGCGCTGCTCAAGGCGCTGCAAGTGTACCGGCGGCTTCTGCAGCACCGGCCGCTCCAAATAAAGAAGTTTTGGCTACGCCTAGCGTACGTAAATATGCCCGTGAACAAGGTGTAGATTTGTCGCTCGTACCAGGGACAGGCAAAGCCGGCAAAATTACTAGAGAAGATGTAGATGCGTTTAAGAAAGGCGGAGCAGCCGCACCGGCATCGACTCCAGCCGCAGCACCAGCTCAAGCAGCTGCGCCAGCCGCCGCTGCCAAAGCACCTGCTGCAGCACCTACAGCTATTCATACTGACGGTGAGGAAGAACGCGTTCCGTTCAAAGGAATCCGCAAAGCGATTTCCAATGCTATGGTTAAGTCGGCATACACTGCTCCACACGTTACCATCATGGATGAAGTGGATGTTACCGAATTGGTTGCCTTCCGCACTCGGATGAAACCAGTCGCTGAGAAGAAAGGCATCAAAGTTACTTATCTTCCATTCATCGTCAAAGCGCTTGTAGCCGCTTCTCGTCAATTCCCTGCGCTTAACGCTTCGATCGATGAAGTCAACAATGAAATCGTCTATAAAAAATTCTATAACATCGGTATTGCTACGGATACAGACAATGGATTGATCGTACCGGTTATCAAAGATGCAGATCGGAAGAGCATCTGGATGATTGCTGAAGCGATTAAAGACCTTGCAGGCCGTGGCCGTGAAGGCAAACTGGCTCCTAATGAAATGAAAGGCAGCACGATTTCAATTACGAACATCGGTTCTGCCGGCGGTATGTTCTTTACTCCAATCATTAACTACCCTGAAGTAGCTATCTTAGGTACCGGCCGCATCAGCCAAAAACCGGTAGTAAGAGACGGCGAAATCGTTGTAGCTCCGGTAATGGCTCTTTCGCTCAGCTTTGACCATCGTCTGATCGACGGTGCAACAGCTCAAAACTTTATGAACTATATCAAACAGTTGCTCGCTAACCCTGAGCTGCTGGTTATGGAGGTGTAATGCAATGGTAGTAGGAGACGCTTCTCTTGACATTGATACATTAGTAGTAGGTGCCGGTCCTGGCGGATATGTGGCGGCCATTCGTGCCGCCCAGCTGGGCCAAAAAGTGGTTATCGTCGACAAATCCGAGCTCGGCGGCGTTTGCTTGAACCGTGGATGTATTCCATCCAAGGCGCTCATTTCCGCAGCTCATCAATATGAATCGGCTTTGCACGGCGATGCTTTTGGGATTACGGCAGAAAACGTCAAAGTGGACTTCAAGAAAACTCAAGAGTTCAAAAGCGGCGTTGTTAAAAAGATGACCCAAGGCGTTACGGGCCTGCTCAAAGGCAACAAAGTTGAAGTGTTCAGCGGTGAAGTGATGTTCATCAACGAAACCGAAGCACGTGCCTTTAACGAACATGAATCACCACGTTACCGTTTCAAACATTGCATTTTGGCAACTGGCTCCCGTCCGATCGAATTGAAACCTTTCCCATTCGGTGGACGTATCCTGTCCTCGACCGAAGCTCTGGAGCTGCAAGAAATTCCTAGCAGCCTGGTCGTTATCGGTGGCGGCTACATCGGTGCCGAGCTTGGGCAAATGTTCTCCAAATTCGGTACAAAAGTGACGATCATCGAAGGTATGGATACCGTGCTTCCTGGCTTTGATAAAGATATGACTCGTCTTGTTGCCAAGAGCATGGAAAAAACCGGTGTCGAGATCGTTACGAACGCTAAAGCGGAAAGCGCAGAACAAACGGATAAAAACGTAACTGTTAAATATTCAGTAAACGGCGAAAGCAAAGAAGTAACTGCAGATTACTTGCTGGTAACTGTTGGCCGTCGTCCAAATACGGATGGTGATCTCGGCCTGGATCTGGCTGGTGTTGAATTGACCGACCGTGGCTTGGTTAAAGTAGACCATCAAGGACGTACGAGCAACCCGAAAATCTTTGCAATTGGCGATATCGTCGCTGGCCTGGCATTAGCCCATAAAGCTTCCTACGAAGGTAAGGTTGCCGCTGAAGTCATTTCCGGTCTTCCTTCCGTCGTAGATTACAAAGCAATCCCAGCCGTGGTATTTACCGATCCTGAATGCTCCAGCGTAGGTTACACGGAAAAAGAAGCGAAGGAAAAAGGCTTTAAAGTAAAAGCCGGCAAATTCCCGTTTGCAGGTAACGGCCGTGCCACTTCCTTGAACCATCCTGACGGCTTCATCAAGCTCGTTGCCAACGAAGAGAACAACGTCGTACTTGGCGCTCAAATCGTTGGTATCGAAGCTTCCAACCTGATCGCTGAACTCGGTCTGGCTATTGAAATGGGTGCAACCCTTGAAGACATTTCCCTGACGATCCATGCGCATCCAACGCTTGGTGAAATCGTAATGGAAACCGCTGAACTGGTTGAAGGTCATCCAATTCACGTCATCTCTCGTTAATTCTTAATTGTTATCTCCCACTCCTCCTAAGGGTGGACAATCTCCTAATTATTGGGGCAAGGCCGTTTGTTAGGTCTTGCCCCTTTTTCTTTTCCCTTCTCATCGTCCTCGTTGTATTATGTAATAGTAAGGATATAAATAACAATATGGTATCATTTTAACAAGTAAGATAAATTGAGGTGATTATCCATGATTGAAGGTCTGTTTGAAACTCATATTAACGTATCCGATTTAGAAAGGGCTTCTGAGTTCTATGAGAATACTTTAGGACTAACATTGGCGTATGAGGACTCAAGGCGGTGTCGTTTCTATTGGCTTGGTGAACGTGGAAAGGCGATGTTAGGGCTGTGGGAAAAAGAACCTGCCCAAATCATTCGTCAACACTATGCTTTTGAAACATCTAATGAAAAAATGAAATGCATTGTTCCCTGGCTCAAAGAGAGAGGTCTTCAAGTCCGTAATTTTTTGGACGATGGTACTGAAGATCCGTTTGTATTCGGTTGGATGCCTGCCGTTTCCATCTATTTTTCTGATCCAGACGGACACTCATTAGAGTTTATTTCCGTATTACCTGATGAACCTCAACCTGAGCTGGGTGTAGTTGCTTGGGAAGAATGGGAGAAGAATCACGGAAGGAGTCTTAAATTACAGAAGTGACAGGTCCCTAATCTGGACGTGTTAATGCAAAAAATGAATCTACATGAGATTATCCAAGGTGTTTAAAGTAATGGAGTAGGAGGGGGCGCTAGCCCCCTCCTACTCCATTAATCTTTTGGTAACAAAGTGGAAACTTGTATATCTCTAGGTATTGATACAATAGATAAAATAGGGTGAAAGGGAGTACATGAATATATATGCGGAAAATGAAGATCGTAAGAGCGGCAGCTATATGTCTTATTTTAATGGTGGGGGGAGGAATAGTCTGGGGCAGTTCTGCCAACGCGGAATATCCGAAGCCCCAAAAGATGAGTTCAAAGGCTAAGTTATCACTGCAGCAAGTGACCAAATTAATCGAAACCCAAGGACGAAAGTCTGAATATTACTTAAAGGAGCTCACCTTTAAGGAGGTTCAGCTGGACACAGACAAAGAGCTTGAAGTAATCGCTTCCAGTACTGGAGGATCGCATTTGGGAAGCTTTTTCATCTTTGATCGGAATGGAAACAATCTGAAAATGATCGCCGAAAAGGAATGGAAGGTGGATTCCCTGGAAATGCGATTACCTGTAACAGTAGGAGGCAAAATGATGTTTGAGACCGTAGAGAATACCGGCGGTAGCGGTCTGGATGTCAAAATCGCACATTTGTGGTACCTGCAGAAGGGGAAGTGGGTTGAGGCCTGGAATGGTAGGCTGCAGGAAATGAATGCCATGGTCTCTGGAGCTTATTCCAAAGTAGCAGGCGGGTACCAGCTGCTTGACTCGGATAATATCCTGTATGCCTGGGAAACGGTAATAAAGCTGGCGGACGATGGTACTACAGAAATCGGGAAACCAGAAACTACACTAACGATGTACTCTTTTGATGGAAGCAAGTTTGTAAAAAAGAAGCAATAATCTAAAAGGCAGGACCGAGAGTTGATCGGCCCTGCCTACATTTTGATTCATACTAGATAAACAAATTAATGCCCGATTGGTCGGCTTTGCCGAGATAATAACCGACACCGCCGATTTTAACGCCATCGATCAGCTCTTCTTTCTTGATGCCCATCACGTCCATGGACATTTGGCAAGCGACGATTTCCACGCCTTGACGAATGGCGGTTTCCATCAATTCCTCAAGCGAGGAGACGTTGTTGCTGCGCATGACACTGCGGATCATTTTAGTACCCATTCCCATCATGTTCATTCTGGAGAGGGACAGCTTGCGGCTGCCACGCGGCATCATCGTCCCGAACATCTTACCTATAAAGCTCTTGGACACCTGAACCTTTTCTGATTTCCGGAGGATATTCAGCCCCCAGAAGGTAAAGAAAAGGGTTACCTTTTTACCGCTTGCTGCTGCTCCATTTGCGATGATAAAGGAAGCAATTGCCTTATCCAAGTCGCCGCTGAACACGACCATCGTTGTTCCCTCCGGCGAAGTCGCTGTTTGCGAAGAAGAATCGGCGGCCGGTACTGCGCCTTCCTTGCACATGTATGCTTCGATCAGACCATTTGCATTTTTGCTCACCTGAATCATGCGGTTTTTGGACATGGTGGCCCAAGCCTGTACGTCTTCATAGAATCCTGGATCAGATGCGGTCACATGTAAAACTTGACCTTCCTTGAGTTGATCCATCTTTTGCTTGACTTGCACCAGTGGACCAGGGCAGCAGAGACCGCAGGCGTCAAGCTCCGCATCCACATGAATCGGCTTACTGGGATCTACCGATACCGCAGAAGCCGCGGCGATTTCCGCCTGAGCTTGTTGAGGTGTCGGTGGGGTAAGGGAATTCATTTTTCCTGGCACATAGGTGGCCATTTGATAGGTTTTGTAACCGCCTGTTAAGTTGCGCACTTTATAGCCTTTTTGCTGCAAAATTCTCGAAGCGGTGTACCCCCGTAAACCAACTTGGCAATAGACCCAAATTTCTTTCGCCGGATCCAATTCGTCAAGACGACTGCGCAGCTCATCGACTGGAATCAGTAAGGACCCTGGAATATGGCCGTTTGCATGCTCCATTTCAGAACGAACGTCTACTAGAATTGTCGTTTGCTCATCTCTATTATCCAATTCCTTCGGTCCAAAAACAGTTGTCCGACCAGTCAAAATATTTTCTGCTGTGTATCCGGCAAAGTTCACAGGATCTTTCGCCGAGGAATAAGGAGGAGCGTAAGCCAGCTCAAGCTCCGTCAAATCCGTTACCGTTCCGCGGAAACGAATGACCGTAGCGATATCGTCGATCCGCTTATCAACGCCATCAAAACCGACGGCTTGAGCCCCGAGAATAACTCCGTCGTCCTGGAACAGCAGTTTGAGCGTAATCGGTGTGGCACCCGGATAGTAGGAAGCGTGTGAATTCGGGTGCACATAAGTTACATGATACGGGAGCCCTAAGCGCTGCAGCGTTTTCTCGTTATTACCGGTGGAAGACCCCGTCAAGCCAAATACTTTAATAATAGAAGTCCCTTGTGAGCCTTTATACGTTGTTCCTAGCCCGCAAACATTATCGGCAGCAATTCTGCCTTGCTTATTTGCCGGACCGGCCAGCGGAATCGCTGTCTTGTTCCCATTGACGAAATCCGTCACTTCCACAGCATCGCCCACCGCGAAAACTTGATCCAGATTCGTTTCCATTTTGTTGTTTACGATGATGTGACCCCGCGGTCCAAACTCCAAACCGGAATCCTTCAGGAAAGCCGTGTCCGGGGCAACGCCAATCGCCAAAATAACCATGTCACTCACAAGTGTGATTCCGGCAGCGGTTTGTACCTCGATTTGCGCGCCTACTTCCCTAAATCCAGTAACTTGTTGAGAGAATAGCAGCTTAACTCCGTGCTCCTCCAGCTCTTTTGCCAGCAGATTAGACATCTCCGGATCAAAAGGAGCAAGAATTTGCGGGCCGCCTTCAATCAATGTCACATCAATTCCGACTTCCTTAAGGTTTTCGGCCATTTCAACACCGATAAAACCGCCGCCAATGACGACCGCGGATGCGATTCTGTCTTCCGCTACACGCTTCTTGATGCGGTCTGTATCCGGAATGTTCCGTACGGTGTGAATCCGCTCACTTTGAATTCCTGGCAAATTCGGACGAATCGGCTTGGCACCTGGCGACAAAATTATCGCATCGTAGCTTTCTTCATAATCGCCGCGCGCTTTGCTGCGAACACGCACCGTTTTTGCTCCCGGATTGATTCCAATAACTTCGCTTTCTGTTCGAACGTCGATATTAAACCGCTGGTGCATCGCTTCAGGGGTTTGTACCAGCAATTTAGAGCGATCCTTGATGGAATCGCCGATATAGTAGGGGAGACCGCAGTTTGCAAAAGAAATATAAGGGTCTCGCTCAAACATAACGATATGCGCGTCTTCATCCAATCGGCGTAGTCTTGCGGCTGCTGAAGCGCCACCTGCAACACCGCCGACAATAAGTACTTTTTTACTCACGAGTTTATTCCTCCTCAAATAGCGTGTTTATAAGCCTTAAAACTCTTTCGTTGGCAATTTTATAATTGACTTCTAGTCCTGTGCGTTCGGCCTCGACAATGCCTAAACTGCGCAGCTTCTGCAAGTGCTGCGAGACTGTCGATTGCGGCAGATCAAGACATTCCTGCATATAGGTGACGTTACATTCTTTCTTTTCGAGCAGCCCTCGTACGATACAGAGCCGGACAGGATGAGCCAGCGCTTTTAAGATATCGGCGGCTTCCTGATAAGCTTTAAAGTTGTTATCCACTCGATCTTCACCTCGCTTCTTGTAATATCATTATATCGTAATATTACAATATAGCAATACAGAAAAAGTGAAGCCAATCTGATTGACTAAAATTTATATAGTCAAGTATGTCGTTTTTGTTGATTTAATGGTTGGCGTTGGGTTTTAATAGCTGGTGTTATTTCACCACTTCTAGCATTTTATATTGGAAAGCACAAAAATTACAGGTGGGAGATCCCACCTGTAATTTTTTAGCTATACTTCAGCCACTAACTAATTCCTATGCCGGAATTTTCGTTGAGGCAGCGGTGATGAGCCGACTGATCTCCTTCTCCCAGTTAAAAATCTTGGTTTGCAAGGCATGAATTTGACCCGTCAAATCATAGACGAGCTTTAAATGAATCATGGCTGAAACGGCATTTCCATCTTTTACGCTTGATCTATATGCTTTATCTGAAGCGGTGAGGGCTTTTCGTACCTGAGCGATTTTTTTGTTTTCGGCGGCGATTTGCTTTTTTACGTTTTGGACCGGAACAAGTGCATCCTTGACAACTTTTATCTTGGCAGAAGCTTGATTCTTGGCTGAGGAATAGGCCGTTTTCTTCGTCTTTATTTCTGAACGGGCTGCAGTAGCTGATACCTTGAGTTGGTTGCGTTTCAAATCCAGTAGATCAGCTGATGTTTTGTTTTTACTCTTCTTTGCGGCCGCTGCCTGTTTACTAATCGATGTATATTGATCCAGGAGTGGGGCGTGTTTCTTCTCCGCACTTTTTGCCTCGGTTTGCAATCGGTTCAGGAGCGCCTGATCGATTGTTTTCACTTTGGTATTCACTGTTTTCAGCGCTTCATTGTTGCGCTTTCGTAGCTCTTTAATAGCGTTGCTTTCTTGTTCAAGGGTCATCTTCAGCAGTGATACTTGATCATGTAAGGCGTTTAATCCTTCCCAGGCAATGTCCCATTGAGTTGTGGCGGCTATGGTCTGAGTAGCACTTGCTAGAAAGATAGAGGCTGCGGTAAGGATAGTCACCATCCATTTAACATTCTTTCCTCGGGTTTGAACCTTCTTAATTGCAGTGAACGTAAACTTCATCTTCTGGTTTTTCACTTTTTTTCAACTCCCATTTAATATTGGTAATGCATCCTAATCTGTTGCAAAAATGGCTTGAATGATGTGCAATATAAGCACTAAAGAACACAAAAAAGCACCCCCAAGAAAGGCATAACAGCCATTCTTGCGAGGTGCTTCGCTCGCACATCCTAACAACAGATTTGGATTTTTTTATACTATACCCTTAAATATGGAAAATGTCAATAATAACAAGAACGAATGTTCTCGGTTATTGGCATTGCCTGCCGTGAATTAACATTGGAATTGATATGGGCGGAATTGGCATACTAATCACGATCTAGGCTCGGTAGTCTTTTCAAAGCGTCAGGCTATCTACATTCTCTTAAAGGTTGGTGAATTATGTTGATGAAGCTTACAGGAACTAAAAGGTTATTACTCATGATATGTCTCTGCCTAGCAATAACCGGTTGTCAGAGCCACAAAAGCGCGCCCAAGGAGCAGGATTTGGTCCGCATCAAGTCTAATGGAGTGCAGAAAATACATAAGAAGGTCATTTATGTGCTGGTGGATTCGTTAATGGCTCAGGCGATCGACCGTGGGCTTAAACAAAACAAACTTCCGGCTTTTCGATTTTTGATCGAGCATGGCCAGTATTACAATAACATGGTCAGCTCTTTTCCTACCATGTCCGTTTCGATTGATAGCTCGCTCCTAACCGGAACTTTCCCTGACGAACACCATCTTCCCGGACTAAGCTGGTATTCTCCAAAAGAGAAAAAAGTGATCAGCTATGGCTCAGGACCTTTGGAGGTGATGAAGCATGGAGTTGTAACGGTTCTTTCACATGCACTTATCGATTTGAACCAAAAACATTTGAATCCTGCGATTCCTACACTTCATGAGGAGTTGCATCGTATGGGTCTAACCTCGGGCTCTATTAACGGTTTGATCTACCGGGGAGCTGCAAATCACCGATTAACTTTACCGTCTCCAATTGGTGAAATCACTACTCTGCCTAAGGAAATATCCGTTAAGGGGCCGGACTTTTTCACCCTAGGGGTCTTGTCGAATCCACTGGTTGGAATTAAGGATTTGCCGGTGGGACCCACTGAGGATTTGGGGATGAATAATAAATATGCTGTTGAGACGGTAAAATATTTGGTTAAGGCAAAAAAATTACCGGATTTCCTATTTGTGTATTTGCCTGATCTCGATGGTACCATTCATAAAAACGGTCCCTCCGAGCTCGAAGGGGTTATCAAAGCAGACCAGAGTATTTATTCCCTCTTACAGTCGTTTGGCTCACCGGAAAAGGCGATCAAGGAAACGATCTTTATTGTAGCAGGTGATAGTGGCATGTCTCAGGTGCTACCGGCCGGAAAAGACGCTGTAGTTCATTTGCCGTCCCTTTTGCGGGATTATAACGTTTTGCAGCCTGGTGAAGACGTATCGGATGCTACGGAAATCGTACTTGGTGTCAATGACACCATGTCCTACGTTTATAATCTGAAGAAGAGCATTCCCTTGCGCAAAATCACTGAGACATTAAGAGCGGACAAACGAATTGATACAATCTCATGGGTGGAGAAGGATTGGATCTATAGCATGCAGGGTGGTTCGACCAAGGAACTCAAGTTTAAAAAGGGTGGAGCATGGGTGGATACCTACAATCAGCGGTGGACTGTTGAGCAGGATATAGATGTACTGGACCTTCATTTGAAGACGGGCAAACATAAATTGTCCTATGGCAAGTATCCCGATGCTTTGCAAAGAATTTACAGCTCACTACATTCTCACGCAGACAATTTGTTGGTAATTACGGCGAAACCGGGATATGAATTGGCCGAGACCAGTTCTCCGACCCACCGGAGTGGGGGGGCTCATGGAGGATTGGATGAATCCGCCTCATTTGTTCCTTTAATCATCAATGGGACGGATCAAAAACCAGAACATTTACGTATCGTAGATTTAAAACGATTTCTGATTAAGCTGTTAAGCGAACAAAAGAAATAAGTTAATTACGATTCGTTAATCTACTGTGCTGTAAATCATATTAAATCCTGAAACGAAAATGAACTGGCCGTTCAATCCATAGAAGCAGTCTGTTATAATAGATTAGATTACACAAATGTGACGGGGTGTTAATAGATGAGAAACTATTTGGATTTATTGCAGGACGTCCTGGAGAACGGTACAGCCAAGGATGATAGAACCGGCGTAGGAACGCGTTCGGTATTCGGCAGACAGCTTCGCTTTGATTTAAGCCAGGGCTTTCCACTCATGACTACTAAACGTATTCATATTAAATCCGTCGTTCATGAGCTGCTCTGGTTCTTGAAGGGCGAAACGAATATTGCGTATTTAAAAGAAAACGGTGTTAGAATTTGGGATGAGTGGGCTGACGAGAACGGCGACCTTGGACCGGTGTATGGCTCGCAGTGGCGTTCTTGGGAAGCCCCGGACGGTCGCAAAATTGATCAAATCGCCGCTGTTGTAGAGTCCATTAAAAATAATCCGGATTCACGCCGTCATTTAGTAAGCGCCTGGAATGTAGCAGAAGTTGATAATATGAAGCTCCCTCCGTGTCACTTTGTGTTCCAATTTTATGTGGCGGATGGCAAGCTATCGTGCATGCTTACCATGCGCTCTGTAGATACGTTCCTCGGACTTCCGTTTAATATTGCAAGCTACTCTCTCTTAACGCATATGGTCGCTCAACAGTGCGATCTGGAGGTGGGGGAGTTTATCTGGTCCGGGGGCGATGTTCACATCTACAACAACCATGTAGAGCAAGTCAAAACCCAACTTGAAAGAGAGCCTTATCCGCTTCCGAAGCTCGTCATCAAACGTAAGCCGGAATCGATTTTTGACTATGTATATGAGGACTTCGAATTCGTAGATTATCAATATCACCCTACGATTAAGGCCACGGTGGCTGTCTAGTAAAAATATAATGTAAATAGGAAAAGGGACGGTGACATTGTGGGAATTACGCTCATTTGGGCGATGGCCCAAAACGGGACCATCGGACGGAATAACCAACTGCCTTGGAGGCTTCCGGCAGATTTGAAGTTCTTTAAGGAACAGACAACCGGAAAGTCGATCCTCATGGGCCGAAAAACTTGGGAGTCCATGGGGAGCAAGCCGCTTCCTAATCGTCATAGTGTTGTATTGACAGGGGATGCCGGTTATGAAGTAAAAGGAGCCGATGTTGTGCATTCCGTCGAGGAAGCTTTAAAATACGCCGAGAACGGTGAACTTATGGTCATCGGGGGTGCGGGAGTGTTCCAGCATTTCCTGCCGCTGGCTGATCGGCTTCTTATGACCCGCATCGATGAAAATATCGAAGGGGACGTATTTTTCCCGCATTTTGATCTGGAGCAATTTGAATTAGTCCATGAGCAAAAAGGAATCCGTGATGAGAAAAACCCATATGACTATCGCTTTTTGACATACAACCGATGTAAATAAAGTGATGAATAGTGCAAATTATCATATCAATAATCCATTAATAACGTTATGCCCGGGTGCTAACATCAATATAAACTGATTGCGGATTAGAGATACATGTCCGTTAATCGATTTGGACGAGAAACTCATATTATTTTTTTATTAGAAGCTTACGGATGGGGGTACTTATAGATGTCAACACCAACTGGTTTTATGGAGTTCAAGCGAGAGCTCCCGGGTGACCGGAGCCCGTCCGAACGGGTACATGATTGGGAAGAATTTCATAAACATATGGCTGAGGAAGAGCTGCGAACACAAGGTGCCCGCTGTATGGACTGCGGAACCCCGTACTGCCACACAGGCATCGATATGACGGGTGGTACCTCCGGCTGTCCAGTGCACAACCTGATCCCGGAATGGAATAACCTCGTTTATAGAGGCTTGTGGAAGGATGCGCTCGAGCGCCTTCATAAAACGAACAATTTCCCAGAATTCACCGGACGGGTCTGCCCAGCGCCTTGCGAAGGATCTTGTACAGTCGGTTTAATCGGACAGCCTGTTACGATCAAAACGATCGAGCAGGCCATTATCGATAAAGGATTTGAAGAAGGCTGGGTCGTGCCCGAGCCTCCGGAGAAGCGGACAGGCCGCAGAGTAGCTATCGTCGGCTCCGGTCCTGCCGGACTCGCTTGCGCGGCTCAGCTTAATAAAGCGGGCCATGAAGTGACCGTTTATGAGCGCTCCGATCGGATCGGCGGCTTGCTCATGTACGGGATTCCGACGATGAAGCTGGATAAGCATGTCGTCCAGCGCCGCGTAGACCTGCTCGCGGCCGAAGGCGTCAAGTTCGTGACGAATACGGAAATCGGTAAGGATATTAAAGCTCAGCAGCTCGTTGACGAATTCGACGCCGTAGTATTGTGCGGCGGAGCGACGAAGCCGCGTGAATTTAACATTGAAGGCAGCGATTTGAACGGTGTTCGATACGCGATGCCTTTCTTAAACGGAACGATTAAGAGCTACCTTGAGACCGGGCTGCAGGACGGTGAGTTTTTGTCTGCGAAAGATAAAGATGTTATCGTGATCGGCGGCGGCGATACGGGCTCCGACTGTGTAGCAACAGCGCTGCGCCATGGCTGCCGCAGCATTACGCAATTCGGCACGCATGCTAAGGCGCCGCTTGAACGCGATCCCATTCATAACCCTTGGCCGCAGTTTCCAAACATATATACGCTGGATTATGCTCAGGAGGAGGCCAAGGCGTTGTTCGGCCACGATCCGCAAGAATTCTCCATCATGACGACGCGGTTCGTCGGGGACGAGAATGGGAACTTGAAGGAGCTGCACACGATCGAAATTCAGCGGATTGTCGATGAAACCGGGCGTAAAATTTATAAACCGATTCCGGGTACTGAGCGTGTTTTCCCTGCTCAGCTGGCACTCATTGCCATCGGCTTTGACGGACCGGAATCGCTTATTTCCGATGAGCTTGGACTTGCGAAAGACCGCCGTACGAACGTAAAAGCTAAATACGGACAATTCAAGACGAATGTAGATAAGGTGTTTGCCGCCGGGGACATGCGTCGGGGACAAAGCCTTGTTGTTTGGGCGATTAACGAGGGCCGGGAAGCTGCGCGTGAAGTCGATAAGTTTTTAATGGGCTCGACCGTGCTTGCCTAACATTTTTTCATGAATATCATTTCTATGAATTTATGAATTGACGACGATAATTTACGATATGGTATAATAGAGTATAGCTTACAGGGCTGCGCGGAGCGCGGCTCTTTTTTTCGGGGAAAACGAAATACTTGTACTAGAGAGAAAGAAAGTGGGACGCCTAAGTATGAAAACGCTCGTGATTGCCGAAAAACCGGATATGGGAAGGACGATTGCTGCGGTCATTGAACCTAAAGCGAAGAACAACCGATCCTTTATCGAGGGGGAACGATACATCATTACGTGGGCGATCGGTCATTTATTGGGATTGGCTGAACCGGACGCTTACGATGATAGATATAAACGATGGAACTTTGGTGATCTGCCAATCATGCCTGACGTTTTCCGAATCGTTCCGAACCCAAACACGAAGGATCAGTTGAAGACGATTGGGGAACTATCGAGACGCTGCGATGCAATTATCAATGCCTGTGACGCCGCGCGGGAAGGCCAGTATATTTTCGCCTTGATTCAGCAGCAGTTGAATCTGACCCAGCCAGTCAAACGGCTGTGGATTTCGGATTTGACCAGCGAGAGTATTGCAAAAGGATTTGCGGAATTGTACGAAGCGTCAGAGTTCGAGAATTTGACCCTGGCTGCCAGAGCTCGCAGTGAGGCGGATTGGCTCATCGGGATGAATGCGACCCGGGCGTTCACGACAAAACACCGTACGCTGCTGTCGGTAGGACGAGTGCAAACTCCGGTGTTGGCGCTTATTTATGATCGTCAGAAGGAAATCGAGAATTTCGATTCGTTGACCTACTATGAGATCAAAGCCGAGTTTGATCAAGAGGGTCGCAAATATGCCGGAACGTGGCAGGGCGATCGTTTGACGGATGGGGAGAAAGCAGTAGGTATTGCGGATAAAGTCCGGGGACAGTCCGGAAGGATCACCGAGTACGAGGTTAAAGAAACGAAGGAGTATCCTTACAAGCTCTATGACCTGACCTTATTGCAGCGGGAAGCTAATGCCAAGTACGGGTATTCTGCCAAAAAAACACTGGATCTGGCACAGGCGCTGTATGAACGTCACAAGGTCATATCCTACCCGCGGACAAGCTCTAACTATGTGACGGAGCAAAACATCGACGGCATGCACAAGGTGCTGCACATGCTGAAATCGACGCCTTATCAGGCACTTGCCGAAGGAGGGAACCCGAGGCTTGTTCATGTGGGGAATAAATCAGTCTGTAATCCCACTAAGGTAGAGGATCACCATGCGATTCTGCCTACGCTCAAGAGAGCGGGGGGATTAAGTAAAGAAGAGCAGAATATATATGACCTCGTCATCCGCAGATTTCTGTCGCATTTTTATCCGCCTGCCGAATACAAGCAGCATACGGTGCTGACCGAAGTGGAAGGGGAAACGTTTAAAACGAATGTAAAGGAACTCCTCTCCCTGGGCTGGAAAGTATGCCTGCCTGGTGATGAAGGAAGTAAATCATCGGGGCGCGGCAAGAAGAAAGAGGATGAAGAGGATACCGAGGAGCTCGTTAGCGAGCCGTTTCAAATAGACCGTGATAAGCCTGTAAAATGTGTGGACGCTCAGGCGAAAGAGAAAGCAACCCAGCCGCCGAAGCACTATACGGAAGGCACGCTGCTGAAGGCGATGGAGAGCGCGGGCAAGCATTTAGAGAATGAGGAGCTGCGCGATGCGATGAAGGATGCCGGGCTCGGGACACCAGCCACTCGGGCAGCAACGATTGAACGGCTCAAAAATGTCGGATACATTACGATGCAGGGTAAAAAAATAACCGTTACCCAAAAAGGAAAAACAGCGATCGAGCTGATCCGCCGCGCCGGCGTCGAGCTGCTGACCTCGCCGGAGATGACCGGACAATGGGAGCGAAGACTGTACCAAATTTCCAAGGGCGAAGCCGCCCGGGAAAAGTTTATGGACAATGTTCGCCGGTTTACCGTTTCGATCATCGACAAGGTCCGTTCGCAGCAAAAGGTGGACGCCTCCTTGTTTGGTACCGAGGACAATGATAAACCAAAAGGGAAGAGCAGCGGTAGAGCCAGCTCTGCCGGGTCAGGGCAGCGGGCGAAAACGGCGAATTCGTCAAGCGCAGCGGTGAAAGATAAAGCCGGAGCCTCCGCTAAAACAGCCCCATCAGGCGGACTGCAGCCGCTTGCGGCCTGTCCCCGTGAAGGCTGCGGCGGTCAGATCATCGAGGGCCGCAAAGGGTTTGGCTGCACGCACTACAAGCAAGGCTGCGGGTTTGTCATCTGGAAAGAGTTCGCCGGTAAGAAGATCTCGCCCACGATGCTGAACGCCCTGCTTGACAAGGGTCAAACCCAGGTTTTAACCTTCAAACAAGCGGACGGTGACGTGAAAGGACGTATTTTGCTGACCGACCGAAACACCGGAAAGCTTGAACTTCAGCCAACCGAATAACAAGAAAAGTGCGAGCTTACTGGAGATATTTCTCTCTAGCAGCTCGCACTTTTTAGTTCAAAACGAGTTTTTCTCATGGGGACTAACTGGCATTTTGTACATTTACAATTGTATCTTTCCGCTTGGCCTTCCAGTTGGCTTACAAGCTTCCCATTTGTCGATTGACTAGCGCGGCTTTGTCATAGATAACTCGCGGCACCTCTTCCAGGGAGGAGACCGTATGGGTTAACGTTTCTTTGCCATGCTTCATGTCGACCAAATTGTAAGACCATTCATTCGGTCGTTTAATGTAAATGGAATGGATTCCTGCAGAGATGGCCGGCATAATGTCGGTCCGGAGGCTGTTTCCGATCATCCAGGTCCGAGAGCGGTCAAACCATCTGGATTGCAGAATTTCTTCCAGCGCTTCGGTATTTTTATGCTGACGAATGTAAATGCGATCGTGAAAATAGTTAGCGAGCTTCATCTGTTCGATTTTACGCTGCTGAATAACCGTTTCTCCGCCGGTATATAAACAAAGCTCATGACCTTGACTTTGCAGCAGGTTGAGCGTCTCCACCATCCCGGGGTACGGCTCAATAGGCAGCTCATACACACTAAGACCTAGCTTCATTAGAAGCTCTTCCTCCTGGTTAATTGGCTTGCGGTCTAACGTGCGGGAGAAGTAGAGGTACGTATCAATCAAGGATTGGGGAAAGTGGGTACTGGTAAATCCGATTTGATGGACTCCAGCTACGTCAATTTCAATTTGCTTCTCGCGAATTTCCGAGATGGATATTCGGTCCGCGCCGAACCAATCGACCAATTGATCGGCAAACTGCGCCAAAATAAGATCGAAATACTTGTTGCAATGCACTAACGTATCATCAAGGTCAAATATGATTTGCTGCCGAAGTTTCGTGCTCATAACGGGTCACTCCTTTATCCAAGAAACGCTTGTTTATCTTTTATAATCCTAACACATGCAGAAGCGTCTCGCCAAAAGCAACATACCCAAGCTCATTTAGGTTCTACAATCGAATATATGACTCGAGGAACATTTGCAGCTCGGCGGCCCCGTCAGGACGAATACTGAACTTCTCTGTATCCGTGTCAATTAAATGAATACGCAGCAAGCCAGCAACTCTTAATCGCATTAAATCGTGCATGAGCTGCTCCCTGGTTTCGGGAAGATGCGCCATCATATCCTGCAGCGATTTCGGCTCATTTGCAACGTACCGAAGCAACTGCAGACGCCCAGGTTTGGCGAGCGCCCGTGTCAATCTCTTCAAGCAAACCGGGGGCTCATTTTCATCGGTTTCCGGTAAATCCAAGGGATACTGAATAAATAAAACGTCGTGATAGAAGCAATAAGTATTGATCGGCCGAAAATGGATCGACGGCGTCAAAACAACTCTCGTGATCGGCAACTGGGGACCAAGCACCAAACCGCCGGAAGCAAACTCGATAAGGGCATCCGGACCCATTTTTTGGAGTAGGGTGTTTTTTTCGTAGGCATCCTCCTCGATTAAAGGTAGGACCTGAGACAGTGCTTCCTCAAAGTAAAGGTTGTTCCAAGTTTTAAGGAGGGGGATGTAATTGTCGCGAATGCGTTTCATATTATCACTACTCGCACCGGGAATGTAGGATTTAGTTCTATGCAGAAGTGACTCTTCCGTAGTTGATTCCAATTCGTCCAGGAACTGTATGATGTTCGCCTCCGGCTGGCGTTCCATAGCCCATGCATACAGCACGTCATAATCCGCAAAAGGAAAGCCGCTTGCTACCGAAAACTGCTGCGTGATTGCCGGAGTGATGCGGCTCTCTATATCCTCAATCCATTCCGGTCCGATGTCGAGACTGTTTACCCATTTTCGCGTGGTATATATCATAAAACTGCCTAGTAATTCGTACACTGGTGAATAATCAACCTTCACACCGTAGGACATGGCAAGAAACCTCCTAAATAACATTGCATACAACTCATTATGGCTTGTTTGGCGGGGGATTGTCTACTATAATGTTTAGGGATTGAATTACAAATTTACGTTTATCGATGTTAAGTCGTCAAAGCCTGTTTGACGATTTTCTTTGTTTTACTGGAGGAGCTATTTTGAATATGATGTCGTCAACACCAAAGCGCTTTTTAACACCAACGTTCATTCTGATTTCCGTTATTATCATTTCCGGTCTTAGTCAGGGACTGCTGCTGCCGGTATTATCTATCTTTATGGAGGAACGGGGGATTTCCTCATCGGTAAATGGCTTGCATGCGGCTGCTTTATATGTCGGATCGTTTGCCATGTCACTTGTGGCAGAAAGGCTGCTGAATCGCGCAGGCTTTAAAAAGCTGATGCTTAGCGGCGTAATACTTGTGCTGTTGGCACTTCCGATTTTCCCTCTCGTCGCAGATTTGCGGCTTTGGTTTGTTCTACGCTTATTGGTCGGAATAGGAGATAGCGCGATTCACTTCACGTCGCAGTTATGGATCATTCTTCTTTCCCCACCGGAGAAACGGGGAAGAAATATTTCGCTGTATGGTATGTCTTATGGAATTGGTTTTAGTATTGGCCCGCTAGGGATACAGCTTCTTCCTTACGGAAAGGTTGTTCCATTTCTGATTTTGGCTGTTTTGTTCCTGATTGTTGCGATTATAGTGATGGTTGAGCTGCCAGACATGAAGCCGGAGAAGACGAAATCCGCAGAAGAGGAAGCCCAGGCTCCTCGAAAAATGCCGCATATTTACCGCTTGGCCTGGTTTGCTCTGCTGCCCTCACTCCTTTACGGGTATATGGAATCTTCCATGAACAGCAATTTTCCAATTTACGGGCTTCGCACCGGCTTAAGCGCGGCCGATATTTCGGCGCTGCTGCCGTTCTTCGGCATTGGTGGTTTGATATTACAGCTTCCGCTTGGTACGCTTAGTGACCGCTTCGGACGTAAAAAGGTGCTGATGGCTGCCGGTCTAGGCGGAGGACTATTCTTCCTTGCGATCCCGCTTGCAGGAAATCATTTCTATCCTTTGGTCTTGCTGTTTATGGGTGCGGGTGGTTTGGTCGGCTCCTTCTTTTCGCTGGGGCTTGCTTATGCGGCCGATTTGCTGCCGCGGCATTTACTGCCTGTTGCCAACGTCATCGCCTCGTTTCATTTTAATTTTGGAAGCATTGTCGGGCCGAATCTTGGCGGTGCAGCCATGCAACTGGGAGCAGCACCTTTGTTATTTGTCTTCCTTGGGTCATCCTATCTTCTATTTACGGCTTCAGGATTGGCGTTCCGTTCCGGTGTTTCTAAAAAAACTTCAAATATTAAGACGCTGTAATGGATTTTCATCGTTATTTCCAATACACTAAAAGATAGGAAAAGCTTAAAGGGAGAAGCACAAAAGGAGAATCGGACATGATTAGAGTAAACCACTTGCAAAAAACGGTGGATGGAAATAAGAAAAAGGTCATTCGTGACATCAGCGTTCAATTTAGCGCCGGTGAAATGATCGGTGTTGTGGGAGCGAGCGGCAGTGGGAAGAGCATCTTACTTCGCTGTCTTGCGTTACGGGAGCGTTGGACCCGTGGCGATTATACTTGGAACGGAGAGAACGTCATTCAAGGCGGTGGAAGCGGCTCGCAAAAGTACCGTTTCAAGTGCGCTTACCTGGAGCAAAATCCTTCTCTCTATCCCGATAAAACGGCTCTTAAAAACGTTTTGATCGGACAAGCAGGCCAAACCCCTCTGTTGCGGCGGTTAACAGGTATGGTCCGTTCAGACGATTACATGGGAGCGATGGATGAGTTGGAAAAGTACGGCCTGCTCGATAAGGCGCATGTCAAAGCCGGAAATCTTAGCGGTGGTGAACGTCAGCGTGTGGCCATTTGCCGGGCGCTTGTTCACGGGGCAAGTTTTTTAGCAGTGGACGAGCCTGTCGTTGGCCTCGATCCCAAATCCGCAGAGCGAGTGTTGGATACCCTGAAAGGGCTATGTAAAGAGCAGAATAAAATCGTCATTGCCGCACTGCCGCTGGAGCTGGCTGAGCGGTTCTGTACCCGCATTTGGGGAATTCATGAAGGGCAGCTCAAAATCGACATATCTGCAAGAAGACTGACGGCTGAAGAAAGACGATTAATCGATATGGCATGAAAAGAGTGATGTTATGTTCAAAAACCGCTGGGTTTCCGCGATAGCCGGAGGCTTCTTGCTGCTCCTGCTTAGCGGTTGCAGCTTTCTTAGCGATCCGAAATCGCTGATGCAAACGCCTCAGCTGTCGTCGGACAAGGAGTCGTTGATTAGCGTTATCAAAACGGAGCTGAAGGGGGGGCAAATTATTGCCCCTCGAGATGTTGACAATACCAGCTCTATCCGTACACCTGATTTGAACAACGATGGCGTGAAGGAAGCCGTTGTTTTCTATGAGACACCTGAGGAAGCCGTTCGGATTCATGGCATGATCCTGGAACGAAAGGGAGACACTTGGGCGCTTAAGGCTCGCTTCGACGGAGAGGGGCAGGTATTGGAGACCTTCAGCATCCAAGATATGACGGGCGATGGCAACCTGGATATTGTAGCAGGCTTTTCGAGCGGGGATGTAGAACTCCAGAAGGGCTTAACTGTGTATACCTATAACGGCAGCTCTGTCGAAAAGGTTCTTTCCCTGCCGTATAACCACTTTATGATCGATGATCTGAATCAAGATGGGAAACCGGACATTACGGTAGTCAACCTGAAGAGAGATCAGTTCGCGACGGTCACAACGTATCAGTACGACAAGTCCTCCTTCAAAGAGCTAAGCCATTTACAGCTGGATGATCCGGTCAGCGAGTACTACAATGCGGTTAGCGGAAACATTACCCCCAATTTAAAAGGGGTCATTCTAGATGCTTCCGTCGGTACTCATTCCGCCTTTTCATCCATCATTGTGATGAAGGACGGCAAGCTCGTAAACCTACTTCCATCGCAGGATATGACGCTCAAAGACTATCCAATCATGAGCGGCGACGTTGACAATGATGGGATTTTGGAAGTTGGTATGCTGGAGAAGCCTAAGGGTTGGGAGTATATCACTTTCGAGGATATACCTTGGTTGTTCTCCTATTATCAGTGGGATGAAAATAAAGGCCTAAAATTCGTGATGCAGCAGTATATGGATATGGCGGGGCGTTTTTACTTTAATTTCCCGAAGGAATGGCGGGGTAATGTTACCATCGATACAAAGTCGGATAAAAATGAACACCTTTGGTTCGTAAAGATGGATACGAATGAGGTTGTTGCGGAAATCAAATTTTTCTCATTATCCGATTGGGAGCACAACAAAGACGACTGGCAGCTTCTGGCCAGGGATAACGATAAGATCATTGGCTTCCTAAGCCATACGGATTTGAAAGTGAATAAAGGTGAGACGGAGATCAAGCGTTAACCCGCTTTTTTGTGAATGAGGGAGGTTTATAGAGTTGAGTAAAGTGCTGATTTTGGAGGATGAAGAATCAATACGCAGTTTTATCGTCATTAACTTAAAACGGAATGGTTTCGAGGTTCTGGAGGCAGCTGATGGAAATGAAGCGCTCAATACGCTGCTGAGCGTTCCGGATATCGATATCGCCCTGCTGGATGTTATGGTTCCTGGAATAGATGGTTTCGAAGTGTGCCGCCGCATCCGGGAGCGTAACGAACGGATTGGAATTATCTTTTTGACCGCGAAGGTTCAAGAGCAGGATAAGGTTTATGCTTTGTCCGTAGGAGCGGATGACCATGTGAGCAAGCCGTTTAGTCCGACCGAGCTGATCGCCCGGATTCAGTCCTTGCTGCGCCGCGTGAATGTATATCGGGAAAGCAGTGCGAAGGTGACGTTTACCTCCGGTCCTTTCACCTTGGATCTGATCTCTAAGCAGTTTAAGAAAAACGGTCATCTTATCGAGCTGACGCCGACGGAATTCTCGCTTGTTCAATACTTCCTTGAGAAGGAAAATACCCCGCTAAGCCGCGATTCGCTGCTTGACCATGTTTGGGGCAAGGAATATATGGGCGACCCGAAAATTGTCGATGTCAACATCCGTAGATTGCGTCAAAAAATTGAAGACAATCCGTCTGAACCGGCTTTCCTGCAGACCGTGTGGGGGCACGGTTATAAGTGGAAAGGCGAGGGACAATGATCAAGAAAGGGATTGGACGTCAGATCGTTCTGCACTATTTCATCGTCGTATTCGTAACTTTATTCATGGTGGAGATCATCTTTACTCTAGCGATCCGCATGTATTATTACGATACGATCTATAATCATATGTCGAATCACTCGATCTGGGCGTCGGACTATTTTCAGAAGTTCGTCCGGCTTAACGCTGAACGTGATCCTGACTACTTCACTGAAATGCTTCGCACCTTTGAGCTGGATAATACCGAGCTCATGATTTTGGATCGTAAAGGAGAGGTCAAGGCCAGCAGCAATGCATTTCAGGCGGATAAAGCGATTCAGACGAGCGATGTTCCGCAGGCGATTGCTGGTAATGTCGGCAAATGGATCGGCCGGCAGCCCTCGACGGGCGAGCCGGTCATGGCGGTATCCAGGCCGCTGCAAATCCAAGGGGAGACAAGGTACATCGTTCGTTATGTCACATCCTTAGAGTCGATTAACGCTAAACTGCTCAATTTAACGTTCCTTTCCATAGCGGTCTCTGGTGCTGTTCTAGCGCTGGTAACCCTGTTCAGCATCGGGCTTGCAAATTCGATCGTGAAGCCGATAAACAATATTCGAGATGTGTCCGCACAGATGGCACGCGGCAAATTTGATGCGAGAATTAAAGGAAACTACAAATATGAGCTGGGCGAGCTGGCGGCTACACTGAACTACATGGCTCAGGAAATTGTTCGGAGCAATCAGATCAAGGATGACTTTATTTCCTCCATATCTCATGAACTTAGAACTCCGCTCACCGGCATTAAAGGCTGGAGCGAAACGCTGACCATAGGCGGCTTTGACCCGGAAGAGACGAAGATCGGCATGGGAATTATCGCTAAGGAAACGGATCGTCTTATCGGCCTGGTTGAAGAAATTCTTGACTTTTCCAAGCTGCAGCAAAATGAAATGAAGTTGGTTATCGGGCCTGTTAATATGAAAGAGCTGCTACAGGAGACCATGCTTAACGTCTGGGCGAAAGCCGAGCAGAAGCATATTCAGTTGAAGCTGGACGACAACACGGAAGAACCAGTGATTGTTAGCGGGGATGCCAACCGTTTGAAGCAAGTATTTCTGAACGTAGTGGACAATGCCATAAAGTTTTCCCATGAGCAAAGCTGGATCCGTATCGTAATCAGCCGGAAGAATCAGTATCAGGCTATTGTACAGGTTGCGGATACAGGAATTGGCATCAGCGAAGAATCTTTAAGCAAGGTGAAGGACCGTTTTTACCAGGTAAATCATCAAGGCGGAGGTACCGGACTTGGTCTTGCAATCACGCAGCAATTGGTTGAACTGCATCACGGGGAAATAGATATAGCGAGTGAACTGGGTGTTGGTACCACAGTTTCAGTGACGCTACCGATCATGGAGCCGGAGGAGTTGGAACAATCGGAAGGTGAAACCGGGAAGCTGTAACAGGAATAAGAGGGGGGAGAAGTCATGAGTGATGTATTAGATACGCTAGAAACGTCCACAGGACAGTTCAGCATCTCTCTTGCGAGGCAGGAGGACCTGGAGCAGGTCCGTAACATGCTGGTGGAAGCAGCTATGTGGATGCAAACGAACGGTGTAAAACAATGGAATCCAGCCCAGTTCACACCGGAGCTCATTCAGTCTTATTTCGATGAAAGAGACATTTATTTGCTTAACACAAAATGTGAGCTTACAGCTATGTTTACACTCCAAGACTCGGACCCTGATTACTGGGGACCGCTAAATGCCCCAGGTTACAGCTATTTGCACCGTCTTACAGTGCGTGTTCCATTCCGACGAGCCGGACTTGGAGGCGACATTATCCGCTGGGCTGCGAAACGGTCGAGAGTTCTACAGCGAAGCGGCATTCGTCTGGATTGCTGGAACCAAAACCTAAAGCTGAACAAAATGTATCAAGAGCTTGGCTTTCAGAAGCAAGGCGTCGGTCAAAAGGATGGTCGCGAATATAATTTGTATGAGTTGGAGCGAAATTTGTTTCTGCAGGCTTGAGCTCGTCAAAAAATGGGGGTGCCACAAAAGATTCAACGGAATCTTAAGGTGGCAGCCCCTTTTTAGCTAGCCGATAGACGTGTTTAGGAAATGATATGATGTGCACATTTATCGGCTAATACGGAAGGATTGCAGAAACTAAAGCCCAATAGCTGCACTTTAAGACAGCAGACCTTCGGCCCGCAGCCCGGCGGTGCTGTCGTAAACCTCTTGAAGTAAGCGTGACGGCTGCTGGCGAGCGGGTCGTTTTGCTACTACGGTCTCATATGGTCCAATCACAGTAATTTCTCCAGGTATTCCTTTGACAACAGCCCCGTCCTTGATCACCGCACCTTCGCCAATGATAGCCCGTTCAATTAAAACATTTCTGCCAATTTTAGCATCAGGCATGATCACGCTCTCCTTGATTCTGGCAAATCGGCCTATTTCAGTTCCTCCAAATATCACCGATCGCTCCGCATACCCTTCAATCGAGCAGCAGTCATGAACGAGAGAGCAATTCAATTGTACTCCGCGCTCCATAACTAAGCCGAAGCTGCTTGATTTGTGCTCCCGGGTATACATTGGCCAATCCTCTTTAAGGAGTCTCCAACCGGATTCTGTTTCCAGTAAATCCATATGGGCTTCCCATAGACTGTGAACTGTACCTACATCCCGCCAGTACCCCTTGAATTCAAAGGCGTGCAGCGGCTCAGAACCGGCAAGCATTTTCGGGATGACATCTTTGCCAAAATCATGGCTGGAGCTCGTATCCTCAGCGTCTTCAAGCAAGTGTCGTTTTAAAAATTCCCAGTTAAACAAGTAAATTCCCATCGATGCGAGATTACTTCTTGGCTGCTGCGGCTTTTCGGCAAACTCGGTAACTCGGCAGCGATCATCCGTTGACATCACGCCAAACCGGTGAGCCTCTTCCCAAGGCACCGGCATCACGGAAATCGTTGCGTTCGCTTCGTGGCGTAGATGAAAATCGAGCATCTCCCTGTAGTCCATGTGGTAAATATGGTCCCCAGACAGAATTAGCACGTGTTTAGGCGCATGGCTGTCGATGTAATGCATGTTTTTATAAATCGCATCCGCTGTTCCTACGTATCCTTCAGTCCCTACATGAGATGAGGGAAGCAGCGAAATTCCTCCTCTCTCCGTCCTTGGAAGCATCCAAGGTTCGCCTTCTCCGATATGCTCATGGAGCGAGGCAGCCTCATACTGAGTTAGCACGCCGATCGTGTCGATACCGGAATTAACGCAGTTGCTGAGAGGAAAATCGATAATCCGGTATTGTCCGCCATATGGAACTGCAGGTTTTGCCAGTCTGGATGTCAGGGGAGATAATCTTCGTCCTTCTCCACCTGCCAATAGCATAGCAATACAGTCCTTTTTCCTCATTTTTGTTTCCCTCCCGTATGTTTTTGTCTGAGTAGTACATACATTTAAAGAGATATAATCTAGATGAACTAAAATTATGGAAAAGAAAAGAAAATATTACTGTAATTTTTTGAAATCAATCATAATTTTTCTTTATCAGAAGCTTAACGCCTTATTTTTGTTATGAAAATTGCTTAAGGTGGTGAAATAATGTCCGAACCATCGTGGTTTAGCAAGGTGTCAGAAACCGATATTTATTTGTTCCATGAAGGAACACTGTATCAAAGCTACCGCACTTTTGGCGCTCATCTGACGGAGGAAGACGGACAAAAAGGCGTTCGTTTTACAGTCTGGGCTCCGCATGCACGTCAAGTTTCCATCGCCGCCGATTGGAACGGATGGAAAGGAGACAACGATATACTATTTAACATTCCCGATTCGGGAATTTGGACTCGTTTTTTCCCAGACGTACGAGATGGAACATTTTACAAATATGTCATTACGGGTCCAGACGGCAGCGTTAGATTAAAAGCTGATCCCTATGCGTTCCATGCCGAGATGAGACCTAAAACAGCCTCCGTCGTTACTTCGCTTTTGAAATATAAATGGGGAGACAGCGAATGGATTCATAGAAGAAAGGCCCATTACAGCGACCCAATTAGCATTTATGAGCTTCATTTTGGTACTTGGCGACAGCCGGGTAATGGACTTTTTTATACATACCGAGAAATGGCGGACCTCGTCATTCCCTATATCCTTGAAATGGGCTACACCCATATAGAGATTATGCCGCTTGCGGAGCATCCATACGATTTATCGTGGGGATATCAAGCTACAGGATATTTTGCACCGTCCAGCCGGTATGGGACACCACAGGATTTGATGTATTTCGTTGATCGCTGCCACCAGGCAGGAATCGGGGTGCTGCTTGACTGGGTACCGGGTCATTTTACGAAAGATGATCATGGACTACGGCAATTCGATGGCCTCCCGCTCTATGAATACGCTGATCCGGCAAAGGCGGAGAAACCGGGGTGGGGAACACTTAGCTTCGATTTCGGTAGGCCTGAGGTCAGGGCATTTCTCATCTCAAATGCGTTATATTGGCTTGAAATATTTCATTTTGACGGGCTTCGCATTGATGCGGTAACGAGCATGATACGTCTTGATTTTGAAAAGCCGGAGGGGGAGTATGCACGAAATGAACACGGTGGTATTGAAAATCTGGAGGCTATTTCCTTTTTACGGCAGTTAAATACGGCGGTATTTCATCATTTTCCTCACGCCTTAATGATGGCGGAGGAATCAAGCGCATGGCCACTTGTGAGTGCACCGGTCGATCAGGGTGGGCTCGGCTTCAACTACAAATGGAATATGGGCTGGATGAACGATACTCTGGATTACATGGAGACCTTCTTCGAAGGGCGTCCGGAGCATCACCATCTGCTGACTTTTCCGATCTGGTATGCCTATTCCGAAAATTTCGTATTGCCCTTATCGCATGATGAGGTGGTTCACGGGAAAAAATCGCTGCTGGATAAAATGCCGGGCACCTATGAACAGAAGTTTGCTGGACTTAGGCTGCTGCTCGGGTATCAGTTCACTTTTCCAGGGAAAAAACTGATATTTATGGGCGGTGAATTTGGCCAATTTATTGAATGGCGCGACCAGCATGAACTGGATTGGTGCTTGCTCGATTACGACCTTCATCGCAAAATGCAAGGGTATAGCGCGGCACTGAACCGTTTTTATTTACGGGAGCCGGCACTTTGGGAACTCGATCATGATCCGAAGGGGTATGAATGGATTAACCCGCATGATGGGGCTCAGAGTGTTATTTGCTATTTGCGAAAAGGCAAGCTAAAGCGGGATACACTGCTGATCGTAATCAATTTTCAACCCGTGGAAAGAAGATCCTATCGCGTAGGAGCACCTCTGCCAGGATGGTATGAAAAAGTATTCGACAGTGACGACCCGGCATATGGTGGATCAGGACATTCTTCACAAACCGAAGCATTCAGCGTAAGGAAGCCCTGGCATGATCGGCCATGGAGTGTTGAACTGACGCTTTCGCCGCTTAGCATAACGATTTGGAAACGCAAATATTCAAGAAGGAGGGGAAACGATGAAAATATGGTTTGTCGCTGCGGAAGTAGCTCCCTTTATTAAGACAGGCGGTTTGGCCGATGTGATCGGAGCGTTGCCGAAGGCGCTTCTTCATAACGGTCATGACGTTCGGGTATTACTGCCGAAGTACCGAGACATTCCAGCTACATACAAGGATCAGATGGAGTATTTAGGCTCTGTTGAGGTTCCGGTAGGATGGAGGAAACAGTATTGCGGCGTGGAGTTTCTCAAATGGGATGGGGTTCCGGTTTATTTTATCGATAACGAGTACTATTTCGGCCGGGAAGGGGTATACGGTCACTGGGATGACGGCGAGCGATTTGCATTTCTGAATCGGGCAGCACTGGAGGTGCTACCGCTAATCGATTTCTCACCGGATATTATCCATTGTCATGACTGGCATACGGCGATGATTCCGCTGCTGCTGCGGGAACACTACCGCCATGAAGCTTTCTATAACAGAACGCGCACTGTTTTCACGATTCACAATCTCCTGTATCAAGGGATATTCCCCGCTGAGGTGTTAGGCGATTTGCTCGGGTTGCCGTATTCTTATTTCACGCCTGAAGGCGTTGAATACCACGGAAATGTTAGTTTTATGAAGGCGGGGCTGGTGTTTGCGGATCATGTTACTACCGTCAGTCCCACCTATGCGGAGGAAATCAAGACAGAGTATTATGGCTATGGGCTGGATCCCTTGCTTCGTTCCTTGGGCCAACGGTTAACCGGTATAGTGAATGGTGTTGATACACAGTTATATGATCCCGAAACCGACCAGGAAATCGCAAGCCGTTACCGAGCCGATTTGCAGGCCAAGCGAGCGAACAAACCACTTCTGCAAAAAGAGCTCGGCCTTCCCGAGGCACCGGATGTACCGCTCATCTCTATGGTAACTCGTCTTGTTGAGCCAAAGGGTCTTGACCTCGTAACGCGAGTTTTGGACGAATGGCTGCATTTTGATGAGGTTCAGTTTGTCCTATTAGGCACTGGGGATTATGCCTATGAGGATTGGTTCCGGCAAGCCGCGGAACGTCATCCTGATAAGCTGGCGGTGGAGATTAGATTCAGCGATGCTTTGTCCCGCCGCATCTATGCGGGAAGCGATATCTTTCTTATGCCGTCGCATTTCGAGCCCTGCGGAATTAGCCAGCTGCTCGCTTTGCGATACGGAACGATCCCCGTCGTCAGAGAGACCGGCGGATTAAATGACACCGTGCGGGCCTATAACGAATTCATCGGGGAGGGGAACGGATTTACGTTCCACAATTTTAATGCGCACGACATGCTATTTACCCTGCGAAGAGCGTTAGATTTCTACAAAAAACCGGAGCACTGGGAGAAGATTGTGAACAATGCTTGGAACGGGGATTATAGCTGGAATACTTCAGCCAGGCAATACGCCGATATTTACCGGCAGCTAAGCACTTAACTCGTTGACGAAGTTCTTGGTTAAGTAACGACCGGCATCAGGGTCGGCCGTTACTTGACCTCCATGAGACGGTACAAAATGCGAAAACCGTATGCGTCTAACGATATATTCATCACCCCGTTCGAGGGCATTACCCTTTCATCAGTCAAGGCGTCCCGCCAATCGTTCGTTTGCATCGGGTGGGATAGCGTTTGCGGCTTAAGTGTATTGTTCATCCATACCGTAAAATGCATCCGGCCATCCATGCGCTCATAAATGATACAGGGGTCCCCAGGCTCTGCATGCAGAAACCGGAAATGGCCCTGCTTGAGTGCGTCATGTTTTTTTCGCAGACCGATCATTAGCTTGTAAAAGTCGTATAGTTCATGGTCCTGCTTCTGTTTATCCCACTCCATACATTTTCGGCAATCCGGATCGCCATCACCGACTAGACCTATTTCGTCGCCGTAAAATACGCAGGGCGTACCTATGTACGTGAATAAAAACACAACACATAACTTGAGCTTCCGTTTATCGTTGCCAACACGTGTTAACAGACGAGGCGTATCGTGGCTGCACAGCATATTGAATATCACTTCATTGATCTGCTGCGGGTAGCGCATAATCAGAGCGCCCATCTCATCCGCAAAAATGCTTCCCTCATAGCCCTCATTAAAAAACTTCAATACCTTATCCGCAAATGGGTAATTCATGACCGAATCGAACTGATCCCCGAGCAGCCAGCTCAGAGAATCGCTCCATACCTCTCCAATGATGTAAGCCTCCGGATTTGCGCTTTTTACAATCTGCCGGAACTCCCGCCAAAAATGGTGATCAATTTCATTTGCAACATCAAGCCGCCAGCCATCGAGCTTAATTTCCTTAATCCAATATTCCGCAACGCCAAGCAAATATTTCTTTAGCTCAGGGTTGGCCGTATTGAATTTAGGCATATTGGAAAAGAAACCGAACGTATCATAAGTCGGAATGCCATTTTTTACACTGACCGGATATTCGTTGATATGGAACCAGTCTGCATAAGGGGACGCTGCCCCATTTTTGACCACATCCTGAAAAGGGGGGAACGCTTCGCCGCAATGATTAAATACAGCGTCTAAAATTACACGAATACCGCGCTCATGGCACTTCTCAACGACCTGTTTCAGCAGCTCGTTATCTCCAAAATGAGGATCGACGTTTTTATAATCCAAGGTGTCATATTTGTGATTGGATGGGGCCGTAAAAATCGGCGTAAAATAGATCGCCGTAATACCCAAATCGGAAAGATCATCCAAGTGATCCAAAACTCCTTTTAGATCGCCACCAAAGAAATTTTGGCGTGTCGGTTTGCCGCCCCAGTTCTCCGTAGGTTTTGGATCGTTCGAGGGATCGCCGTTTGCAAACCGTTCGGGCATGATTTGATAAAATACGGCCTGTTTGGCCCATTCCGGAACTTTGATTACATCGATCTCATGAATATAAGAAAATTCAAACAATTCACCGGGAGGAGATGGCTCCTCGGATTGGATACCCGTATCGAGGAGGTAT
Source organism: Paenibacillus puldeungensis (assembly GCF_042678945.1). Lineage (NCBI taxonomy): Bacteria > Bacillati > Bacillota > Bacilli > Caryophanales > Paenibacillaceae > Paenibacillus > Paenibacillus puldeungensis. Next base: position 76,108 of record NZ_JBHTLM010000003.1, read on the forward strand.
ATCGTTTCTGTACCCGAGGTCAGCTTGAATGCATACGATAACCGCTTGAACTTCGGCCTAACTGAAACCTCCCAGTAGTCAAACATTCGGTCACGCGCCGCTTTTTCCATCGGTAATTCCAGATAGGTTCCTTTCCAATCGTATTTGTCTCCGGTCATCGCGAAGACATGCTCAACATCATCTCGTTTGGTACGGACACGGAGATGGATGGTAGACGAATCATAAGCGTAGGCCCATTTATCTCTTGGCACATGATACACCGCTTCCAGCAGCACGGATGTTCACTCCTCTTCGCAGGAAATAGCTGAAAACCAAATCATGCTACTGTTATTCCCACTTAACGCACGTGCCATCAAAAAAATAATACACATAATTATGCATATTATTGACCACAGTAATATAAAAGATGGCAAACCCTCCAATAACTTTGATAGAAAGTATGAAAATATAATGAATGCTATGAAAAACCTTTGCATATATATGCAATCTGATTTATAATTAGCCCAGTAATGATGATACCAATGCATAATTGAAACAAGAACAGGAGAGAGAATAATGAAAAAATGGGGCATATTACTAGTAGCAATGATGATGGTAACGATGGTGCTTGCCGCATGCGGACAAGAAAAAAATGGCAGCGGTAACCAGGCTAACGATAAAACGACCAGTCAAGCGGGAAGTCAAAATAAGGCTGACGAGTCTGGAAATAAAACGGAAGGCGGCAAAAAGCTGATTGTTGGGATGAGCGCTGACTTCCCTCCTTATGAGTTCCACATCAAGGACGCAAACGGAGAAGATCAAATTGTCGGTTTTGACGTAGAGATCGCCAAAGAAATTGCCAAGGATTTAGGTGCTGAGCTCGAAGTCAAAGATATGCAGTTCGATTCCTTGTTAAACGAGCTGGCGAGCAGCCGTGTAGATCTGGTTATCTCTGGACTCAGCCCGAAGCCGGAGCGTAAAAAACAAATCGACATGTCGAAAATTTATTACAAAGCAGAGCAGGCGATCGTAACCCGCTCTGAGGATAAAGCAAAGTATGCAACGATGGACTCGTTGAAAGGTGCTAAGATCGGCGTACAAAAAAGCTCCATCCAAGAGGATATGGCCAAACAAGTTCCGGAAGCTAAGCTGACTTCGCTCGCAAAAATTAACGACATTATTATGCAACTGAAATCAGGTCGTGTAGATGTAGCCATTATTGAAGGACCAGTTGCTAAGTCTTTTGTTAAAAACGTAGAGGGCATCGACATTACCGACGCAAAACCGGTAACGGAAGATGAAGGTTATGTGATCGGCGTTAAGAAAGGCAATCAAGAAATGCTGGATCAAGTCAACAAGACGCTGGATCGCCTGATTTCAAGCGGAAGCATCGATAAATTTGTGGCCGATGCGAGCGCACTTGCCGAAAAATAAGTAACGGATCGATCTGCAGAAAATAGCGGAGCTCATTCGCTATTTTCTATTTTTTTGTTTTAGGTTTTTAGGTAAAATAGGAGGAATGATCGCTTTATGAATCTCATTGATATGTTTATCGAATATCGGAGCTATTTTCTAACCGGTTTGCAATATACCCTTTTGCTCGCAGCCATCGGGGTATTTTGTGGCTTTATTCTAGGGATGATTGTTGCGTTGATCCGTATGTCTTCCTGGGGGATTGTCCGTTTTATAGGTCACGCGTGGGTAGAATTTCTGCGTGGTACTCCAATGCTTGTGCAGTTATTTATTATTCACTACGGTTTTCCTACAATCGGAATTAGTTTTTCCCCGATTGAATCCGGTGCGATTACGTTATCGATTAACAGTTCCGCTTATTTGGCAGAAATTTTCAGGGCAGGAATTCAAGGCGTTGACCGCGGACAAGGAGAGGCGGCGCGTTCTTTGGGGATGACGCGTGGAATGGCTTTACGGTTTATAATTATTCCACAAGCGGTTAAGACAGTGCTTCCAGCGATCGGCAATGAGTTCGTAACGATTATCAAGGAATCGTCTATCGTTTCGATCATCGGGATCACCGAGCTCATTTTCCAATCCGGTGCGATTGTCGGTATTACGTATAACGGGATGACACCATACTTAATCGTAGCGGTTATGTACTTTATCCTGACATTTACCTTATCCCGTATATTAGGTATATTCGAAAGGAAGTTGAAGACCAGTGATCATCGTTAATGATTTGCATAAAAAATTCGGTTCGCTGCATATTTTGAAGGGCATTGACTTGGAAATCTCTAAAGGGGAAGTCGTCGTAGTCATTGGCCCTAGTGGTTCGGGGAAAAGTACTTTTCTGCGCTGCTTGAACCTGCTAGAAGAGCCGACCCAAGGTGAAATTAAGTTTGAGGGCGAGTCCATTACAGGAAAGGGGCACAACATTAATAAGACCCGTGAAAAGATGGGGATGGTGTTCCAGCAATTTAATTTGTTCCCGCACAAAACGGTAATCGATAACATCACCTTAGCGCCGATTCGCGTGAAGAAGATGGATAAGAGCAAAGCGGAAGCAATAGCTATGGATTTGCTGCGCACAGTCGGTCTTGAAGACAAGCGGGACGCATATCCATCCCAGCTGTCCGGCGGTCAGAAGCAGCGGATTGCCATTGCCCGGGCGTTAGCCATGGAACCGCATGTGATGCTGTTTGATGAACCTACGTCTGCACTTGACCCCGAGATGGTCGGTGAGGTGCTTGACGTTATGAAAAAGCTGGCTGAGCGCGGTATGACGATGGTAATCGTAACCCATGAGATGGGCTTTGCCCGCGAGGTAGGAGATCGAATCTTGTTCATGGACCAAGGCGTTATCGTCGAGCAAGGAACACCACAGCAAGTATTTGGTTCGCCACAGCATCAGCGGACACAGGATTTTTTAGGAAAAGTGCTATAATATCTCGCTATTTAAGGACCGTCCGGTTGATCTGGGCGGTTTTTAATTTTGATGACAGGATCAACTAAATAGATAACAATATGTTTACTTCTAGGCTTGAGAAAGGCGCGTTGCGTCGGCCTTATTTTTAGTTGGGAATATTTTCACGTTCAATTGGTAACAAAATTGTGATATATTCAAAAGGCCGAAACCTGCTCCAAGCAGGTGCGGGGGACGATTTATGAAGACAGATGGCTATTGATGGCTATCGATGTTTTCTTGGGGTGAAGCGCTTACTTAAGCGCCGGGGACAATCCTTTTTCCCGAATCCGACAACTAACTCCGCAGGCGATCGCAAAGGAGGGCATCATGTTGAAACAACGTATTTGGTCTAAGGTTTTAAAATCAGCGGTCGCAGCCGCAAGTATTGCAATGGTTCTTCAGACGGCACCCGTATATGCGGACACAGTACATAAGGCTAAGGAGGGAGACACCTTCTACGAATTGGCCCAGAAGTACGGAGTGAATCTTGTGCAGTTGATGAATGCGAATAAGGATGTTAATCCAACGAATATTTACGAAGGGATGGACATCACTATCCCTGGGAAGGAACTTCGTGCCTTATCCACAGCCGGGCCTGCTAAGATTGAAACCATAGAGGCTGCAAAAGCAGCTGTATCGCCACTTAGCGTAATATCTGCCGAAAATATGGTTGAGGCGTGGGGCAAGACGTTTAATTACAGTAGCACACTGCAGGTAAAAGCGAGCGCTTATTCCGCAGCCGAAAGTGAGAACGGAAAATGGGGAGCTGTCGACTATTTCGGTAAGCCTCTAAAGCTGGGTACGATCGCGGTCGATCCGAAAGTGATTCCTATGGGCACCAAGGTGCTCGTTACTGGTCACAGCCATTCAGGACTTCCGAAGCAGGCATTTGTGGCGACAGCTAGCGACCAGGGCGGAGCAATAAAAGGCCGGCGTATCGATATTTTTATCCCCGGTAGCCAAAAAGCGGTAGCTCATTTCGGCTATCAGGACGTAACACTTTATATTTTAAACTAGTTTAAAAATAAAAGGGCTTTCCTTAAAGGGAGAGCCCTTTATTTTTATAGTTATCGGTATTTGACGGTATGCAGTAGCTCGGTCAAATCGACAAAGCTGTAGCCGCTGGCTTTGAGAAAACGGATAATTTCCGGCAATGCCTTGACCGTTCCTGTCAAGTCAGAGCCTACCCCTCCGCCGCCATGGTGGAGAACGATGGAGCCGGGGCCAACGGAAGATAAGACATTTCGCTTAACCTTTTCTTTGCTAAGACCTTTCCAATCCAAAGAATCCACGTCCCAATTGACGATCATATATCCGTTTTTCTTAAGCCATTTGACCTGTTCTTCCTTTATCTCACCGTAAGGTGGACGGATCAGCTTTGGCCTATAGCCAACGGTGCGCTGTATAACTTTTTCCGTGCGCAAGATTTCATTTTGAAACTGTTTCAACGAACGTTTCTTGAAAGCAGGGTGGCTAAAGGAGTGATTCCCTATAAGATGTCCTTCGGAGTGGATTCGTTTTACAAGTGTGGGAAACTTCTTAGCTCGACTACCAACGATGAAAAAGGTCGCCTTCACCCCTTCCTTTCGCAGAGCTTCTAAAATTTGAGGTGTGAATCTGGGATCAGGCACATCGTCAAAAGTTAGGGCCACCTGCTTAATCTCAGAATCCCCTCGGAATTTAAACGTTTCAGAGTACTTCTTCCGCAGTTCTGCCAAGTTTTTCGGCTTGCTAAGGGAAAGCATGGTTTCAGCCGGAGCGACGGTTTGTACCGAAATAATTTCGGGAGAATTGTAAGTCGGCTGGGGAAAGCTCATCTCAGGCGCTTTATTGGTTAATGATATCGCTATAGCCACAGCGAAGGTTGCGAGCAGGCTGTTACGGACGTAAGGCATTTAGGTTACCTCCTCGTTTTTCGGTACGCGAGATATATTAACTGGTATACCCTTATGCGCAGGAAATTATAAGAAACCTAGAAATAAAGCCGACTTTGCTAGGGTTCAATTGTGATGTGTGACAAACGTCACAGAAATCTTTTCAGAAAAATTGCATCTTTGATGAAGCAGATAAAGGGAAGAGGTGGATTCATGGCAGAAGTAGTAGCTAATCAGCAAGTAGCGCAAGGAGTATATAAACTTACAGTGGCTGGTCACTTTTTAGGGAAAATGGGTCAGTTCTACATGCTTCGCGCCGGGGATCGCTATCCTTTGTTATCAAGACCGATTAGCATATTTGATCTCACAGAGGACCGGATTGAATTCCTGTATTTAGTCGTCGGGGAAGGGACAAAAATCTTTTCCGGCTTAAAACCGGGGGATACGATCCATTTGGATGGGCCGTTTGGTAACGGATTCTTCAAACCGGAGGGAAAAACGGCTTTTGTTGGAGGCGGTATCGGTATCGCTCCGTTCTTTTATGCGCTGCGAGAAGTGCCTGATGCTGATGTGTATTTGGGCTTCAGCCGGGAGGCTTATATGGAGGAGGCATTCCGGAAGGCAGCCAAGGGGAACGTGATAGTGGATGTAGGCGGGGTCATTCTAGATCAGGTTGATTTTAATGCCTACGATACGATCATTGCCTGCGGTCCTCACCCGATGCTGCATGCAGTTCAGCGCAAGCAGCTCAGCTCGGGAACTCGCGCTAAAGTGTATGTTTCGCTAGAGAACCGCATGGCGTGCGGAATTGGGGCGTGTCTGGTCTGCAGCGTCAAGTACCGGGACGGTCGGAAAAAAGCATGTGCGGACGGCCCTGTATTTCCGGCAGAGGAGGTCATATTCGAATGATCGACTTAACTTGCAACGTAGCAGGGGTGCATTTTAAAAACCCTATCGTCATGGCCTCCGGGACGTTTGGCTTCGGCAAAGAATACGGAGCTTTGTATGATATTAACCGGCTGGGAGGCATCTCCGGCAAAGGACTGACGCTGCACCCTAAAGCGGGGAACGATGGCGTACGGGTTGCGGAAACTGCATCAGGAATGCTAAACAGCGTCGGCTTGGAGAACCCGGGTGTAGAGGCGTTTCTCCGCGAGGAATGCACGCGTTGGGAAAAGCTCGACCTGGCAAGAATCGTCAACTTGGGCGGTAACACGATCCAGGAGTATGTCGAGGGCGCCCGTTTGATCGATGAGGATGCAGCGCGCCGTAATCGAGCAGGCAGCAAGGCCGTTGATATGATCGAGCTGAACATTTCCTGCCCGAATGTGAAAGCCGGGGGAATGGCCTACGGGATTAAGACGGAGGTTGCTCGCGACGTCGTGCGTCAAGTGAGAGAAGCTACTACATTGCCGCTCGTTGTGAAGTTATCCCCGAATGCGGAGGATATTACCGGCATGGCAGTCATGTGCCAGGAAGAGGGAGCGGACGGTGTCTCATTGATCAATACGTTCTCTGCCATGAAAATTGATATTCACAAGCGCCGGAGTGTATTTAACAATCTTTATGCCGGGTTGTCAGGCCCTGCAATCAAGCCAATTGCTCTGCGAATGGTTCATCAGGTATGCAAAGCCGTGACAATCCCGGTAATGGGTATGGGTGGAATTAGCAGTGCCGAGGACATCATTGAATTTATTATGGCCGGGGCATCGGTTGTTCAGGTAGGGACATACAATTTTGTGAATTTACGCGCTGGCGAACAGCTCGTAGCTGATCTAGAAGACTTTATGCGTAAGGAAAGCATTGCTTCTTTGGACGAAATTCGCGGCATCCTATAAAATAAGAGCATATCTTATGAAGGAGGCTGCGGCATTCTCATGTTTGATGATATTAAACTCGAAGCAATTCCCATGGGCCGTGATCTGCTGCTCACGATTACCGGCGGAGAAGCCCATATCGGTTCGGCGTCTACAGCTTATCCGGTATCTGGGGGCTTTGATGTACAGACTACGGCTGTTCCGGGACACAAGGAGCATACGCTGAGCGCGGATTTTGCCCGCCGAGCCGCTGCCGCGTTGAACAGAACGGTAACCGTGGTCATGGGAATTCATTATGATAACCTCACCAAAGAAGAGATTATGGCCATCTCGCAGCATACGTCAGACCTGTTAGAGAAGTATTTGCTTTCGGAAACGAATACCTTATAATATTGCGAAACTCAACACAAACAAGCAGAGAGCCTGTCTCTTTGCTTGTTTTGTTTGCATTTCATGTTTGTTCAGCAGCCTGAAATAAGTTATAAATGTATAGAAAGATCAAAAACTGACGATTCCTATTTTCGTTCTCAAATGATGGAGGTTCATGATGATGGATAAGCATTCCCCTAAAGATAAATTTCGGCGTAAAGCGATCTCAGTAGCTGAGGCGCAAGCAAAAATACTGCCACTAGTGGGACGGACCGAAGCGGAGTATGTTCCCTTATACGAAGCACAAGGACGGATTCTTGCCGAGCAAATCACGGCACCGCACCCTTATCCGCATTTTCGCCGCTCCGGCATGGACGGGTTTGCGATACTTAGTAGCGATACGGCGGACTGTTCGGCGGACCATCCGGTTTTGCTAGAGGTCGTAGATGAAATTGCATGTGGCGCATTACCTCGGGTTCCGCTTGCTCCCGGCAAAGTTGCACGAATCATGACTGGGGCCAAAGTGCCGGATGAAGCCGATGCTGTGGTTATGTTTGAAATGACCGAAACCGTTACCCAGCACGGGAAGGTATTTATTCGGCTAATCAGAGAGATTGAAAAAGGGAAAAATATAACGAATGTCGGACTGGAACTGGCAGCAGGAGATCCGATCCTTGCGCCAGGTCGAAACATAGGACCTGGTGAAATATCGGTGCTTGCGACGTTTGGCGTACATAGAGTTCCGGTTATGAAGCGGCCGCGTATCGCAATCTTCTCGACAGGCTCAGAGCTGCTTAGCATTGAGGAGCCGCTGCAGGATGGGAGAATCCGTAACAGCAACACTTACATGTTGGCAAGTCAAATCAAGGAGGCTGGGGGAGAGCCGTATATCCTTGAGGCGATTAAAGACGACCTGGTAACCGCGCAGCGGCGGGTGCAGGAGGCTTTTGACGAGTATGATATGCTGGTTACAACGGGTGGGGTATCTGTCGGGGATTTCGACATTATGGCCGACCTGGTGTCCGATGGAGATTTGGAGATGCTTTTTAACAAAGTGATGATGCGTCCCGGGAGTGTGACGACGGCAGCGGTTATGGATGGAAAACTCTTATTTGCCCTTTCAGGCAATCCGGGAGCATGTTTTGTCGGCTTTGAGCTGTTTGTACGTCCGGCGATTGGCGGTATGCTGGGAGTACCACAGCCCTTTCTGACGGAAATAACTGCTGAGCTTGGTCGACCTTACCGTAAAATCAACAGCTTTACCCGTTATGTTCGTGGACGGCTTGAGGTAAGGGAAGGTAAGCTATTTGCCTATCCCGCTGAGCTGGATGAATCTAACGTTATGATTACGATCAAGGACAGCGATGGATTAATCGTCATTCCACCATCAACCGAAGGTCGGGAGCCCGGTGAACTGGTTACGGTCCTGCGGCTGCCGGGCTGTTTGCTATGATGCTCATCAATAGAAGGAAGCTTGTTATTGGAGGTGTATGTGGTGCCGCCCGTTGTCCAAATCGTTGGGTTCAAAAATAGTGGAAAAACAACGCTAATTACCCGACTTTTGCACTTATTTAATGGCATGAACTTAAAGGTGGCTGTTATTAAGCACGATGTTCACGGCTTTGAAGTGGATCGTGAGGGGACGGATACGTATCTTTTTCGTGAGACAGGAGCGGCTGCAGCCGCTATTGTATCCCCTTGGAGAACGGCCATAGTGGAAGAGCAGGAGACACCGTTAAGCGAATTAATCGAGCATTTTGCAGCATATGACCTAATCCTCGTCGAAGGGTTTAAACAGGCGCATTATCCAAAGCTGGTGCTGCTCCGAGGGCCAGAGGATGTTGCCCTTCTGGAGCAGTCAAACCATATTTGCGCCATAGTCCAATCGGAGTTGGCCGAGAAGAGACTGTCGGATGAACAAGCATACTTCAATCTGCCTTGCTTCCAGCGTAATGAAATGGAGCGAATAGCTCAGTTCATTACTCAAACGCTTCTGTAAGGCACAACAAAAAAACGCCGTCAGGCGTTTTCTTGTTTTTGGTCCCACCATATTAGGTCCTTTTCTCGCTCATCATACACAACTAAATGTATTTAGTGCAGCTATTTCCAGGCCAATTCTGAATTTTTGGATTTTAACTGCAATATGTACATCAAAAATTGGGCAATTTGGACTGACAGGCTATTTTGCTCCCTTTAATTGCACTTTTTACTTTTAAATGCTCGGGGTTTCCAGTAAGACGATGTTTAACTGTATAGAATACAACTAGTGAGTCCTACGGCCGTCGGATACTGTTAGAAAAAACGTCGATCGACGTTTTCCGCCGACTTAACATCACGAACCCGTCTCGATCCGACGCTCGATCGCCTCGGACATCGTTTTGTCGGTAAGATGGGCATATACCTCGGTTGTTTCTGTTGAAGCGTGACCAAGCTGCTCTTTGGTTTTATAAATATCGTTCTGCAAATAATAATCCGTTGCGAAGGAATGGCGAAGCTTGTGGACGGTCAAATACGGTTTGCCAAAGCGTTTGGCATATTTGATAATCATCGCTTGAATCGCCCGCTTCGTCATACGTTTGCCTTCCTTTTGCCCGTTGGGCACAGCGACGAATAGTGCTTTTTCACGTTTAGGCGTCCGGTATCGGGTTTGCCGCAAGGATAAATAGTGGATCAGATCGTCCTTGGATTGTTCGCGAAAATAGACCGGCGTTTTAAACGTCTCGTCATTATGACCTTTGCGGAAGACGTATACCAGCTTGTTATTCAGGTCCAAATCATTCACATTCAGATTGACGACCTCGGACACCCGTAGGCCTGAGTTGAGAATAAGACTGACGATGCAGGCGTCTCGCTCTTTATTATGCTCATAGGCGTACAAAGCCTGCTTATTATCCGCAATATCATGTCCATACCCTTCAGCAATGTATCCTATAAACTCGATCAGCTCGTCTTCCTCCAGTATTTTTCCCTTAAGTTTAGCTGCAGTGTCCTTTGGCTTATGTATCCGCTTAATCTCCACTTTCGCCATAATGTTGCGCTTAAGCAGCGGATAGAAATTTTCGTCTTCGGCAATTTGGCTTAAATAATGGAATAAGGAGCGGAGGGAGGACATTTTTCGCGAAACCGTAACCTTGGAATTGGTTCCTTCCGTGCGCGTGGTCAGATACAATCGGTAACCGACGATGCTCTCCATATGAAGAATCTCAAGATCGTTTAGCGTAATTTGAGCGTCTGTCTCCGCAGCTGATAGTCCTTCCGCCCGTAACCAACCAAAAAATTGCTCATAGTCCCGAACGTATTCGAGCAGGGTGGAAGGGGAAAGGTCCGGCAGCTTGTAATCGATAAATTGTTGTACGAACCAAGGCATAAGCACAACCTTTTCATCGAGTTTTTTACGGTCGATGCTTTTCTGAATATTCATCTAGTTAACAGTACCTCCTTCCGAAAAACTGTAATTTAAACACGCACCAGGAAAATAAAATCCGGATCACCATGGGCTTGCGGAATTTCCTGAATTTCCACGTTTCCAAAGTGGGTCTTCAGCAAACCAGCAAAGTCAGGTGAAGGCGTCGCACTCCAGAATGTAATGCAGCCGTTTGGATTAAGCCGGGACTTCAGGACATGAAGTCCTTTGTCATCATACAGAGAGGCATTGCCGTCGTATACCTTCCAGTCTGGGCCGTTATCAATATCAAGACAGATCAAGTCAAAAGACTGCTTCGTTTCCCGAATCCAAGCCACAAGGTCAGCCTGAACCAGCTTTGTTCTGGGATTTGCCAAGGCATAATCGGAAACGGAAGCTAGAACAGTACGATTCCACTCGACTACCTTCGGTTCGATTTCAACAACAGTCACTTCTTTTACTCGTGGGTCTCGCAGCGCTTCCTGCAGCGAAAACCCAACGCCGAGACCGCCTACTAGCACCTGGCTTGGTTTATCAACATGCTGAAGCGCGCTTCGCACCAAAAGACGCTCCGATTCACCGTTATAAGTAGCCATTAGAAACGTACCGTTGCTAATGATTTCGTAGTACTGACCGCGTTGCTGAAGCTGAATTTCACCCCGTGGAGATTGTGCCCGTTCGATGACTTCAACTGGGGATTGTGAATCATTCAAAATAGACCCTCCTATAAAGTTAACATAATATTTATTATGTAAATAAGCGGTGGATATTCAAATTTCATATTTTGTATTAGATAAAAGACTGATTGAATTTTTGCAGAAGCTGCCCAAACTGCTGAGATTCGTCTTCCGACCAATTTTCTAACAGTTGTCGAATATGTGCTAGCCTCGCTTGCCTGTAATTAAGATACTCTTCTTCGCCGAGTTTTGTCAGTCGCAAAAAATAGGCTCTGCCATCTGCAGGATCAGGCTGACGGGTAACATATCCTTTATGCTCAAGAGCAGCGGTCTGCCGGCTCACCGTGGAAACATCCAGTTGGATTTCCTCAGCCAACGCTTTAACACCGATGGAACCACTTAGTCTGATATGATGCAGCAACAAATATGCGGAGCGCTCAAGCTTTCCGGCCTTCGCCGAAGTGGTCATCGAGGTAATCCGGCGGTATAGAATGGCGATTTCAAGTTCTATCGTTTCAAGTAATTGTTCATCCATCACATTAGTACCTCACACCAATTTAATATATTTATCGTACCATATGGACTAGGGATTTCAAATGAAGCGGGTTTACGTGTATGCAGTTTATAAATCCGTGGAACCCAGCCATGAGATTGACAATTTTGTAACTAGTTGTACAATACAATTATATAGGGATTAGGGGGATTAACATGCAGGCTCATGAAATCATGATCAAGCAAGTCTATAAAGTCAAGGAAACCGATACCGTCCGTTCAGTCATCGAGAAATTTATCGAGAATCGGATCAGCGGACTTCCTGTTGTCAATGAACGGAATGAAATCGTATCCTACATCAGTGATGGGGATATTATGCGGTATATTGGGAAACACCGCGATGTGGTCGTTGACTCGATCTACTATATTGCCGTATTCCAAGGCGATCAGGAAGCTTATGAGGAACGTGCGAAACGGCTGCTTAATTTGAATGTTAAGGATATCGGTAAGAAGAAAGTGTTTAAAGTTTCCTGGGATACCGACATTGAAGATGTAGCCGCCATTCTAGGTAAAAAGCAAATCAAGAAACTGCCTGTAGAACGAAATGGGGTCCTGGTCGGCATCATCAGTCGCGGAGATGTGATCAGACACTCTTTTAAAACTCTATTATAACCAGCAATCACCCGGGCATTTAAGGCTTGGGTGATTTTTATCAAGAACCTAGCGATGAAATTTCGCTAGGTTTTGCTATTTTTACTGCTTATTCGACTCGCCGCCCCCATGTTATAATAGATTGTTATGTTTTCCTCAATGCTTATCTATCGAAGGAGCTACAATGAATGAAATTTACGGTAAAGTACTTATCCTTTTTTGTAATTCAGGTCGAGGGGAAGGACGGGCAGACCAACAAAAGCTATAAACACTACCAAACATTGGATGGTTACGAGTATTTGGATAGTGAAATCAAGGTGTTTTTGGATGGGGAATTTACCCGGGTCGCCAAGCGGAAAGTGGACAAAAACCCGGCCGTAGAGCAGGCCCCTACTAAAATCGGGCGGTTCATAGTGGAGCCCGGCTACGAGTTGGACAGCAATCCGAACTTTAATATGTTTGCCCGTCTAAGGGCGGCTGACGACAAGGAAGACTATAAAAATGCATGCGATGATCTTGTTCGCGGGTATCTGGACACAAGCTCTGTCCGCGGTGGTGCGTTGATCGTCGTTCAAGCGGAACTTGATAAATATTCGGAAGATCCGTTCATATTCGTACTAAAATGCGACTTTGAGCCAAAGATTGCCCGAATCTCTGACGAACGCAGCCTAATCCGTCAAGTTGACATGGCGATTAGTGCGCGAAATATGAAGTCCATTCAATATCCTTACATGCTGGAAGAAGGTATGGTTGATGAATGGGAGCTCAAGATCCATCAATCGTCGCACGCAAAGTATTTTGAGGACTTTTTGCGATTTGTCACCTATGAGCAGTCGATTCCAGAAATCGTTAACGAACACGTCATGGAATACGTTCAAACGTATGTAGAAACCAAGTGGCCTGATGAGAACGAGGAGGAGCGCCAGCAGGTTGAAAAGGAGCTGGAGCTGTGGGCGGCTAGCGAGAAGAGAGATATTCAGGATAAATGGGAGCCGGAGCAGGTTTTTGAAGCTGCTGAAAAAATCGTTGAAATTAAACCGGAGATTGAGCTTAAGTTTCGGATAGGGGACACCTTGGTGAAGGGAAGGCTTGCCGACTTCGGCGACCACATTCACATTGCTAAATTAGACGGTCGCTATGCGGTCATCCTAGAAGGGGATTCCTTTACGTTCGACAAGGCGTTCTCTCCGGTAGAGCTTCTGCAGCCGGAGCCTTTTGCCGTTGTAGCCCAGCGCATTTTGGAGAAAAAGGTAGAAGAAGAGGACGACGATGTCCCTTTTTAATTGATAATTAATGAGATGAAATATAATAATTAATGCGTTTAATAAATCGACACTTTTCAACAAAAAAAGCGCCCAGCTGCATTTGCACATCTGCTGAGCGCTTTTTTGTATTTATTTTTTTAAAACCGCGAATATTACAAATCCAGCTTCGCAATTTCCGATTTTAGTTTGTTAGCTGACTCATGAAATTTCTTCAATTCCTCATCGTCAAGCTGCAGGTCGAGAATTTCGCGTACACCGGTACGGTCTACTACGCAAGGTACGCCGAGATATACATCCGAAACCCCGTTAAAATTATTGAGTAGAGTAGAGACATTCAGCACGGAAGCTTCATTTTGCAAAATCGATACGATAATCCGGTCTAGGGCCAGAGCAATTGCGTAAGATGTAGCTCCCTTGGCGTTGATGATCTCATAAGCTGCGTTCTTGGTGCTGTTGTAAATTTCCTCACGGTCTTCATCAGAGAACTCCAGGCCAATCCCTGCGACATTAGCCAAACTCCAAAGTGGCAGCTCCGAATCACCATGTTCGCCGATAATATGGGCATGGATACTGCGGGGGTTAATTTTCTTGTTTTGACCGATCAAATAACGGAAGCGGGCGCTGTCGAGCAGGGTACCTGAGCCGATAACGCGGTTTGATGGAAATCCGCTTTTCTTAAACGAAACGTAGGAAAGGATGTCTACAGGGTTGGTAGCTACCAAAATAATCGCATGATCGTTGTATTTTACGATGTTTTGAATAATGCTGTCGAAAATGACGGCATTTCTTTTTAGTAGGTCGATTCTGGTCTCACCAGGTTTTTGAGAAGCTCCTGCAGCGATGACGACGACATCTGCATCGGCACAATCACTGTAATCGCCAGCCCAAATCTTCACACCTCCGGTAAAAGGAAGGCCGTGGTTCATATCAAGCGCTTCTCCCAGCGCCTTCTCTTTATTGGCATCAATGAGAACAAGCTCCGAAACCCGCTCTCTCAGCATTAAAGTGTAGGCAGTTGTAGATCCCACTGCACCGGTTCCAATAATTACAACACGGCTGGAACGCAATTGAGTTTTCATTAATTCATCTCCTTGGTCAATTGTTTCTAACTTTAGATTACGCTAAAGAAAAGGTTCTTAACCCAAATACCCGCAATCTAAGGAAAGGAAACGTAAAGTTATGTTAGTTTGGTAAAGCCTGGACAATACCTTATTCATTTTTACACGAAATCATCAAAATTTAAAGTAAAATGTAGGAATTTTAGTTTTAATATTTAGTGAAAGAGAAGAAAGGCGTCAATTTTCTAGTTAACATAATAATAATTATGTTATTATATTAAAAATAAAATAAGTTTGTAACCACTAGTGTAACCATTCTGTAAGGACGAATCTCTCAATTTGTATTATTCTAGTAATATGAAATGAGAGAGGAAACCGGTGATAGCAAACTATGTCGTATATTAGTAGAAGTGAAAAGCGAAACTCCCCTCGAGTTAAAAGCGCTCGAGCCCATCGTAAGATGAGATATCTCATCCTTACAGCAGTATTTCTATCGGCTGTTTCATTAGTATTAACGGTGATAGTTGTTGGCGATTTTTTAGGTGGGCGCACTCACACCTATACTTCCGGAGAGGTTATCTCATCAAAATTATCTAGCATGAACAAACAATCCTCACCCGTAAAGAAAGTAGTTAAGGGAGATGGATCAA
Organism: Paenibacillus puldeungensis; assembly: GCF_042678945.1. Lineage (NCBI taxonomy): Bacteria > Bacillati > Bacillota > Bacilli > Caryophanales > Paenibacillaceae > Paenibacillus > Paenibacillus puldeungensis. Next base: position 91,263 of record NZ_JBHTLM010000003.1, read on the forward strand.
CGCCTCAAACGGAAGATAATGCGTCGAAGGATACTGCTGACTCTACAACGGCCGAACCGAAGACAGAGGAGACTCAAGTTCAGCAAGAACAGTCGTCGGCGAACAAACCGTTACATAATACGGGTGAGGAGAGTAAGAAGATTCCGGCTAAATCTACTCAAATACCGGTCGTTGCCCCAAATCAGCCTAAGAAAGAGCAAGGGCAAAAAATTGTGTATTTAACGTTTGATGACGGGCCGGGAAAACATACAGAAAAAATTTTAGAGATATTGAACCGGTATCAAGTCCATGCCACCTTTTTCATGGTTGGTCGTCAGCTCTCTGGCTATGAGCAGGCTGTGAGGGACAGTCACGAAGCCGGAAATTACGTAGGTCTGCACAGCATGAGCCACAGTAAGAAGAAACTGTATGACGGCGATGGCTCCGGTGCTTTTATAAAAGAATTCACTCAGGAGCAAAAGTTGATGAAGCAGATCCTTGGCTATTCTCCTACGCTCATCCGGGCGCCGTACGGTAGTAAGCCGGAGATCGGCTATAATTTTCGTGGTGATATTGCGAAAGCTGGCTTTAAAATGTGGGATTGGACCGTGGATTCGAAGGACTGGAAATACCCGAATAGTCCAGATCGTATCGTGAAGGAGGTAAAGCGGCAAACCCACCGGGATGTCGAGGTCATTCTCATGCATGAGAAAGCTCAAACCATTAAGGTACTTCCGCAAATTATCGAATATTTGCAAAAGAAAGGGTATACATTTGCCGTCTATAAGCCTGATCAGCATTTTTCGGTAAATTTCGGCAAAGATCCACGTTTGTAATAGCGATTGAGAGGTTTGATATTCTTTACGCAACTATACTTTGAAAGCGAGGTTAACGCGTTTTGAGATTGTCGCGCAAGGTCACAGGAATCGTTCTTGCCATCAGCTTGCTGCTGACAGCCTGCTCGTCCGCACCGCCTCCGGCTGCGCCTTCAAAGGTGGCGAAGGAACCGCCTGAGGGAGGCCAGACCATCACGGTGATTAACCAGGGAGAGTCTTCCGAGAATAAGCACGAAGCACCTGCCTCTGCTGCACAAAACGGAAGCAACAAGTACCAAATTCAAACGAGACTCACCGATTTTCAGCTGCTTAGTGCAACGACGGGGCTAGCATGGGGATGCACTCGGAGTGAACTCCGGCTGTATATTACGCAAGATAACGGCAAAACGTGGACAAATATTTCACCTGCAGCGTCTGTGCAGTTTCCTAGAACCCCAGAGTATGGCAAAGATATTTTCTTTATTGATCCTTATAATGGCTGGATCGTTCGCAACGCTGCTGGATCCGGAGATGCCATTGTGCTGCGCACGTCGGATGGGGGAACGACCTGGAAGATCGCATCTTTTCCAGGGACGGATCAGGTAACGGCAATGTATTTTTCCGATGCTGAGAACGGGTGGATTCTTTCTGAAGATAACAGCGATTCGGGTCATTCGGTGAGAACGTTATTCAAGACTGAAGATGGTGGCGCTACGTGGGGGCCGGCAATAACCAGTAATACGGCTTCATCGAATAGAGTAGCTTCTCCTAAAAGCAGCATGCTTCCCGATAATGGAGTAGCTGTGTCTCTTTCGTTCATCAATAAGAATGAGGGATTCTTTAATGTCGTTAAAGATGGACAGCCAGCGCTGTATGTAACTAAAGACGGTGGAGCGGATTGGCAGCGAAAAGATAATTTTTTTCAACCTAGCAAATATAAGAAATGTACTTTGTTTGACGTGAAAAATGTTACTTTTTTCCAAGGTAATCATCAAGAAGGCTGGATTCCTGTGGGCTGTAGTAGAGGAAATGCATCTAAATTCAACGGTTATTTTACGAAGGACTCTGGGAACAATTGGCAATTTGCTGCTTTTCAATTATCTTGGCAAACCGGAATCAATGAGGGACTAGCTCCTACCTTTTTGAACAGCCAGGAGGGGTGGACGATTCTGGATTCCATCGTATATCACACTGTTGATCAAGGAAAGACTTGGGGGCCTCTGCCAGAGAGCAGCAAACTGAAGGGTACATTGCGCAATTATCCCGAAATCGTGAAGCTACAGTTTTTTACCTCGCAAGTTGGCTGGTTGCTGGTTGCCAAGGAAGATCAGAAGCGCTCTCTCTTGCTGCAAACTAAGGACGGCGGAGTGACTTGGCAAGTTCTTTAATAATTGTGGCTTTCTTGTTTAGGTGATTAACTTAGAAAATGCGGCGGTCTAAGACATGAAACATGCCTCAGACTGCCGTTTCTGCTTCGAGGTTATGATTGGGGGTACTCCGAAGCATGCTATTTGGTGAGATCATAATTTGATAAAATTTTAGTAATGTTCATAAGTTTGTGAAATTTATCACGTGCGCTCATCAGACTTTGTGATATATTTAACTTGTAAGGAACAACAGCAACAAACACAGTACAGTAGATTTCAAAACCAATGATGAGATCGGAGTGGATGAAAGATGAAAACAACAACTCAAGAAACGGTAACCCGTAACTATTTGCAATTTTGCTACACTTGTGAAGACGCTCATCTTTGTACGACAGAAGAAATGTGCAAGGCTTGCTGGGCTGAAAAAGGATTAGACGAAATGGAAGCAGACGGCGCAGATGAAACTCGTCAAATGCTCCTTGAGTATTATGCCTAGCTCAAATTATACAACTACAGCGTCTACGTAACCTCCGGTCCGCATCCACGGGCTGGAGGTTTTTATTTGTCCACTACCTTTGTATTATTCAATATTTTGGGACAAGAGTGACATATTTTATCGATATAGTGAATATCAAGTTTCCTTTTGGACGGCATATACTTAATTGCAAAGGCAGGAGAGTGGCAGCAATTACCACCTCTTTGAAGGAGGGATACATATGCAGTCCTGGTTGGAAATGTTCGGAGTTATGAATACGGCCTTACCGATTCTTTTCGTCGTCTTGTTAGGGATTGTTCTTATATCGGCAGGGAAGGGGATCGTGCGGAGCATGATCAACAACAAGCAACCTGTTCTTACCGTCTCCTCGATCATTGTTGCCAAGCGAACAGAAGTATCTCACCGGCATGACATTGATACATCGGTCAATCGATCAGATACCAAATATTATGTTACCTTTGAGGTGGAAAGCGGAGACCGCCTGGAATTTATGGTAAGCGGTCAGGAGTATGGACAATGCGCAGAGGGGGACGAGGGAAAACTAACGTTCCAAGGGCAACGCTATCATAGCTTCGATCGAATCCGAAGAACCTATAGAACCGAGATGGAAGAGTACCGGGAGTTTTCAGGTTCGCTGTAACCCTAGCTGCTGCTCATACAAAGAAGCGCCGGAGAGGTCGATAACTTCATCCTCTCGGCGCTTCTGTTCATATAGGGGGTTGGAGTTACGTCAACCTACGAATGAGCTTTCACGTTAACCTTCTTCGCCAAAATCGATTGTGCAACAGTTCGGGCGCTTGAAAAGGCACGTTCGGCCAATTCGCCCTTTCCTACACAGCCATCGCCGCAGAAATAAAACGGTACGCCCTGTAAATGGGTTGGCAGCAGTTTATTTCCATGGATGTTTTTAACGCTGGAGACCATGGCTTTTTTGGATACGCGTTTCACTTCAACATGATCTCGCCATCCCGGATAATAGGTGTCGAACAGTGCTTCCATGCGCTGCGTCTTCTGCTCCAAATATTGTTTTTTCTGTTCCTCGTCTGAAAAATCATCGTTCAAGTAGGCGATTCCCTGCAGGAGTTGACCATGCACCGGGGCTACTGTATAATCCGTCGCTGATACATCACTGATAAACATTTTATTATCCATATCACTGATGTAGTGGAATGGACGAGCTACGACTTTAGAGAAACCAATGTCATACACAAGCACCTCGGTAGACGTACTCTCCTTATAGGGTTCTAATGAAGTCATCCAAGGCGTGGATTCAAGCATTTTTACGGCTTGCTGAACCGGCATGGCAAAAATGACTTGATCATAAACGAGCTGCTGTCGAGCCTTTGTGTTAAGTATAAATTTACCGTCCTCCATCGTAATGGATTCCACCGGCTCTTTCAGAGCAATTTCCCAATGTTCGTTCTCGTTAATCTTCTCGATGAGTTGATCGGTTATCGTGGCCCAACTGCCCAGAATATAATTGACTGGCTTCTGAGAAAGAAACAGGTTGTGATAGTAGTCAGCGATCACCGCACCGGACACTTTACGCGCGTCCTCCGGCGCTATGAAGAAATTGGAGCAAACGAGATGCGCCCAAAGCTCCTTGATGTCCGCTGAGGCGTGAGAGTGGTCCAGATAATCGCCTAATGTCTGGTGATGCTTTAGTTGATGTATGTTCCCGATGATTTTAGCAATTTCCCCGACGAATTTCATTTTCTCTGTAGCCGTCAGTACGTCCGTTTTTACAATGTTAACGAAATCCAGCGGAGCTGGCGTTAACTGCCCGTGCTTGGCGTACATCACTTTGCGCTTATCTACTTGCTTACTTTGAAATTTCAGATTTAACTCTTGTTCCATGTGCAAAAGCGTATGCCTATCTATTCCATACACGGCATGGGCGCCATAGTTCAAAGTAAAACCCGACTTCTCATAAGTGAAAGCCCGACCGCCTAGCTGTGGGCTTCGTTCGAACACCGTTCCTTCGGTGTCACTTTCGCTGGACAGGTAAGCAGCAGCCGTCAACCCGGCAAGGCCACCGCCGATGATTGCGATTTTCATGTGGGGAACCTCCTAAAAGGGTTTTAAATCAGAAGCGCTTTTATTAGGTTGAATCTCAATTGCTATAAAAAAATTTGATTCATTTACAGTATATGCTATTCGTGTAAGCGCGTCCATAGAAATAGTCACTAAATGTTCAATATTGTAATCGGATTCACAAAGCTTGAGTTAAAAAGTTATTGACACTGAATTTTTACCAAGAAATAGACACTAGGATAGGCTATCGCACATATATTGTAGCGTTAAGTTGGGAGGGAGGAGGAACGCAGATTGGCTGTCATCAAGACGAACTCTGAGGATGTAAAATTGCTTGCACGTCTCATGCGCGCTGAAGCGGAAGGAGAAGGGGTTCAAGGCATGCTGATGGTAGGCAACGTTGGAGTCAACCGAATTCTCGGCAATTGCCTCGATTTCAGGGATATTCGGGATATGAAGCGAATGGTGTTTCAGTCTCCGGGTGGATTTGAGGCGACTCAAAAAGGTTACTTTTACCAGAGAGCACGCGAATCGGAAATCCGGTTAGCACGCCGTGTTATCAACGGAGAGCGAGTACGCCCCGCGACCAATGCACTGTGGTTTTTCGAGCCAACAGGCGGTTGTCCTGGCACTTGGTACAATCAAACCAATACCGGTCGTTTTAAATCTCATTGCTTTTTTGCTCCTACCCCTGCAGATTGCCCATCCGTTTATTAGTCCTAGGCAAATTAAAGAAATCAGAGATCACGAACAAGGAGGAATTTCTTTATGTTTAACCAGCCTTACCGGACGGTTTCTTATCCACCCGGACAAAGTACTTATCCAGTTCAAATCGGAGGAACGGCAGCTACGCCGCCGCTGGTTCCTAGCGGGAGTCCGATGACACCGGGCGGAATGGTCGTGCCTACAGCAATTCCAACATACGAGCAGTCCTATATTGAGAACATATTGCGTCTTAACTTAGGAAAAGTCGGGACGTTTTATATGACCTATGAAAACAATCGGGAATGGAATGCCAAGGTTTTTAGAGGTGTACTTGAGGCCGCCGGTCGAGACCATATTATTATTAGCGATCCGACTACCGGACAACGCACCATTCTGCTAATGGTCAATCTTGATTACGCAACCTTCAACGAACCGCTTGCTTATCAATATCCTGGAACGATTGGTTCACCACCCACTCCCAGATAATATACAGAAGCTGCCCCCTTTGTTAACTCAAAGGGGTTTATTATTTTTAAGCTTGGTATGCTAGTACGCCAGTCATACCGAAGCGTTTGACTGTGTAGTGTATAATAATATAATTAATAGTATCATGAAGATTCTTATTATAAAGGAAAAGGAGATGGATCCATTGGGGAGTTGACGCTGCATTATATCGAGACAGTTCAGGAATACCTTTATAATTTCAAACCACGAAGGAGGTGTACCTATTCTCGGCATGTTCAGCGAGGATAGGAACAAGATTGAGTGACCCTTTACCGAGTCTTTTTCAAGTAGGACTAATGGTGATTTTGGTTTTAATGAATGGTTTATTTGTATCCGCAGAATTTGCGATCGTTAAGGTGAAAAGCGGACGAATCGATGCTATGGCTGAAGAAGGGCGTAAGAGCGCCGTTATTGTCAAAAATATGCTTAACCATTTGGAGGGCTATTTATCGGCCTGCCAGCTGGGAATTACACTCAGTTCGCTTGCACTTGGTTGGCTTGGCGAACCCATCGTTGCTCGGCTGCTCCATCCCTTGTTTGCATGGATTGGATTTGGAGAGAAGGCCGTATATTTTACTTCATTAACTGTTGCATTCATATTGATTGCAATTATGCATATTGTGCTAGGGGAGTTAGCTCCAAAAACCGTTGCCGTTCGTAAGGCGGAGAAGATTACGTTATGGCTGGCCTGGCCGATGAAAGTATTTTATCGTCTTATGTATCCGTTTATTTGGGTACTGAATGGTCTGTCATCCGCTTTACTTCGTCTGTTTGGCATTTCTCGGGTTTCCGAGCAGGATTCGGTTCACACTGAGGAAGAAATACGGGTGATGATGAAGGAAAGCAGTGAGAACGGTCTGATTGACAGCACTGAAATGTCGCTGGTGGACAATATTTTTGAATTCGGCGATACGACCGCCAGGGAAATCATGATTCCCCGTACTGAAATGATTTGTCTATATACCCAGCACTCACTGGATGAGAACCTGGAAATCGCCTTAGAAGGCACACGTACGCGTTATCCTGTTTGTAATCAGGATAAGGACCATATTATCGGATTTATTCATATTAAAGATTTAATTCGCTCAAATACTCGAAATTTACGTGATTTGCTTCGTCCGATAATGGCCGTCCCCGAATCGATTCAGATCAGTGAACTGATGAAGCGTATGCAAAGGGGAAAGACGCAGATTGCCATACTGATCGACGAGTATGGTGGAACGTCCGGCATGGTAACGCTGGAGGATATTGTCGAGGAGATCGTTGGCGAGATCCAGGATGAATTTGACGAGGAGCGTCCAGGCATAGAACAGGTAGACCCTGATGAATACTCGATCGATGGATTAATGCTGATCGAATCGATTAACGACAGGTTTGACCTGGAGCTGGATTCCGATGATTACGATACGATCGGAGGATGGCTGTACTCCCGTATCGATGTGATGCCACCCTATGTAGGGCAAACTGTTGAATATGATGGTTGCACTTATGTGGTGGAAGAAACCGACAACAAGCGGATTTCTCGCGTCAAATTAATCATACAGCAGCTTATACCGCTCGAGGAAGCAGGCGCATAATATATAGCAGTGGAAATGTGATCACATAATGGCGGGGGGCCGGTAACGGCTCCCCGCCATTATTAATTTCTAACTAGTAAGGAGATAACTAAGGAGTGTTTTGCAACCATTCTCGTTTCAGCATTTGGCGAAGCCCCTGCCTTGTTCGAAAGAGCCGCTGCCTTACGACGTTTTCACAAATATTTAGCCTTTGTCCTATCTCCTTATAGCTTAATCCTTGCTTCCAGCGGTATTCGAGCAGCATACGATCTTGTGGTTTTACATTTTTAAGATAAGCATTAATGGACTCTTCAATGATTTTCTGTTCAACGGCGTCTTCAACAGAGCCATCTCTCCAAGCTATTATGGAAATGTCTTCTGTGAGGCTATATGGGTCAAGATGTGAGCGGTGTCGTTGATTTTTACGTATATAGTTAATGGCTTCATTTCGGGAGACCGTTCTTAGCCAGGCTCGCATACTGCTCTCCACTTCAAAAACAGGCTTTTTCCATACTACTTGAAGGAAGGCATCTTGAATGATATCTTCGGTTGCTTGATGATCCTTAACGATCATGTAAATGGTTCCGTAGACTAATTCATAATAAGCGTAATAAACTTCTTCTTGAATATGATTAGCGAGTTCTAAATAATTGGCGTTAAGCAGCCAGTTTATCGGCTTTGGCATATTGATTCCCTCTCGTTAACTTCAGCAGCTTCATTCTATCAAACGATATGATACTACTAATTTTACTACAAAATTGAGATTTAAGGAACAAATTACCAGTATATAACGATAAAATTTTCCAGAACCCGCCAATATACAATAAAAAAAGCCAAACCGATGGAAGACGCTGTTCAGCAATCATTCCATCGGTTTGGCTTGTATATAATATAGCGGATTAAAACGCCCAGTTGCCTTTAGCGAAGATCGGTTCTTCTTTTCCATCTGCAGTAACGCCAAATATGTCCATTTCAGCAGAACCTACCATGAAATCCTCGTGGGTCAAGCTGGAATTGAGACCATGCTCGCTGAGCTCTTCTTTTGTCATCGATTTTCCGCCTTCCAGATTGAATGCGTAGGCGTTGCCAATAGCCAGGTGGTTGGACGCATTTTCATCAAACAAAGTATTGTAGAACAGAATTCCGGACTGGGAAATAGGAGAGTTATGCGGCACCAGAGCGACTTCACCCAAGTAATGAGCACCTTCATCGAGCTCAATCAATTGCTTGAGTACGTCGGCTCCGACTTCAGCCTTATAATCAACGATTCGGCCGTTCTCAAATGTGAGAGAGAAATGGTCAATAATCGTACCGCGGTAACTTAGCGGCTTCGTACTGGACACTGTGCCGTTTACGCCAGTCTTATGCGGTGCGGTAAACACTTCTTCGGTTGGAAGGTTCGCCAGGAATGTATTTCCTTGAGCGTTGTGGCTTTCGGCTGCTACCCAAAGATGACCTTCCGGCAATTCAATGGTAAGGTCCGTACCAGGAGCTTTGTAGTGAAGCTTTTTATATTTTTTGTCGTTTAAGTATTCTGATTTTTGGGTTAAATTAACGATATGCTCTCTCCATGCTGCGATTGGATCAGGTTGATCTAAACGAACGGTGCGGAAGATGGCTTCCCAAAGTGCATCAACTTGCTTATCCTCTGGAAGATCAGGGAATACTTTAGCTGCCCACGTTTTGGAAGGAACAGCAACGATCGACCAACTGAATTTATCGGACATTTGCATATCCCGGTATTTACTCATCGCTTTACCGTACGTCTTTTGATGATTAGTTAACCGCTGTGTCGACACGCCCTTCAGAAGGTCGGGATCAGAGGAAATGACGTGCAGGACGGCTGCTCCGTTCTCTACATATTCAGTCATTTCACCGGCATACCATTTTGGCTCGTCAAGGAAAGATTCTTCCGCGGCCATATCGTAACGAAGACGTGTTACAGTATCGTCGCTCCAGTTAACCTTGACAAAACGGGCTCCCGCTTCGTAAGCCTGTTTCACAATCAGTCGTACCAGCTCAGCGGTATCAATTGTTGCGTTGATGATGAGGGTCTGGCCTTTTTGCACATTGACGCCAATTTTGACGGCCAGTTCAGCGTATTTCTCCAGTTTCGTTTGAAAATCGGACATTTCTTAATCCTCCACCTATTCTGAAATGGTTTATTTTTCTATCATACAACATTATGAAATGTTTTTGTAATACCTTCACTTCGTTCTTGATATTAGGATAAAACATGTTACGATATTGCAGTAAGGTTGGGATACACTAAGAAGTAGTCTGCAAATTAGGTAAAGGAGTCAGATGAACATGAAAGAACTTAGTATTGTTGAGGCCGAAATGCACAAACAGGAGGATGGCTCCTATATCGGAAAAACCGTCTTTCAAGTAGAATCACATAAGGCGGGTTACGAAATTACGTTTTACAGCAAGAAAGGGCATGACTGGGATTACAGTCTGCATTACGCTGGGGAATCCGGGATGGAGGAACAGTTTATCGCGGTCGATGCGCGGCTTGAGGAAGATGACGAATGGTTTGATGCACTGCTTAACGCTGCTCTCGGCACGCTCCCAGAGGAATAAGCTATTAACTTATATAACTACATAATTGCTGAATGAAAGGAGGGGAGAGACGAGTGCTGCGTCATCCTTTCTACCGGACATCGCTCGGCATCATCATGCTGCTGACCATCATTTACTTGTTAAACAAGGTGCATTTTATTTTCAACCCCTTGGTTACACTTGTACAGATTCTGATTGTTCCGCTGACGATTTCCGGTTTTCTTTATTACTTATTAAGACCAATTGTGCACTTTTTGGAAGAGAAAAGATTGAACCGGATGTTATCTATTCTGCTCATCTATCTCCTGTTCGCCGGGGTGATTGCGGTATTCTTAATCATCGTATGGCCGCCGCTGCAGAAGCAGATATTCGAGTTCATCAACAACGTGCCGAAGTTGGTCAACAGCCTTCAGGCTCAAATGAACGATATTCGCAGTAATCGATATTTCTCTATGATTTCCAGCAAGGGTAGCCCCGAACTGATGGACAAATTGACGCAATATATGAATTCCGCCATTGAGACATTTACGGGGTACTTGTCGCATGTCTTCACTTTTATTAACGGGTTCGTAATCGTAGTAGGAACAGTTCCGATTCTCCTCTACTATATGCTGAAAGAAGACGACCGGGTAACTCCATCGCTGGTTCGTATGGTTCCAGCTCGATACCGCCACGATGGAGAGCAAGTTATTCATGATATCGACAGTATGCTAAAAGGATTTATCGCTGGCCGGATGATAAGTGCGATGATGTTGGCGGTGATGTGCTTTATCGGATTTTGGCTAATCGGGCTTCCTTACCCGCTAATGTTAGCCATCGTGGGCGCTTTGTTTAATTTCATACCTTACTTCGGGTCGTTTTTAGGTGCGATCCCTTGCGTCATTGTTGCATTCACGGTTTCACCGTCAATGGTGTTCTGGGTTATTGTCATTGTTGTGATCGCTCAACAAATTGAAGGCAACCTGATTTCTCCGTACATATACGGAAAGACGATAAGCATTCATCCGTTGACGACGATCATTCTACTACTCATTGCAGGCGATTTCGGCGGCATTTTAGGCATGATTCTCGCTATTCCGGTCTACATGTCGTTAAAAATTATTGTCATAAAACTTTATAAGCTGTTTTTTGCTGATAAAGTGGAAGAATTGCCGCAATAGCCAATTTCAATTTTATTCCATTTTCCGTGAAAGCGTGATTAAAATCATATCTCCAGCCCCTCTCCATGCGCGATGATAAATCTAATAAATAAGATAATCATTAGCTCGGGGGATGATAAACATGGCAGTCAATGCCAAAGGCGGGAAGTATTTTTATGCTTGGAGTAAAATACTTCCTGATGGATCGTTTTACCTGCCGGAGCAAGCCCTGCAGGAGTACCATATCAGCCCTGATTCCAACATAATTTTGATGACGGGACGCAATACGAACCGTGGATTTAGCGTTGTATGCAAAGAATTGGTCGCGAACTCGCCACTTGCTACCGTATTCGCCAGCCTTCCACAGCTTCAGCAGTTCTCCATACCCGAAGGAGAAACGATAACCTTTAAAGGACGGACGTTTTGCTGGGTCTACCTGAACCAAAATCGCTGCTTTACGTTGCCGCTGTCGACATGGAAGGAATTCGGCCTGAAGTCAGGGGATCAACTGCTTAGTTTGAGAGCGACGCATTTAGCATTCAACAATCTATCAGAAGGTCCGTATATTGAGCAAGCCAAGCAAATCCGCGACATATTAGTATGCAGTTAATATCAAACATCAGGATGAGAAACAGAGAGTAGAAAGATACCGCTTTGTGCACAGGGCAGTCAACGCACAAACGGTATCTTTTTTACTGTTCTTTCATAAATTGTTCGCCCTCTACAAACAATGAACCTAACGTATCGATTCTAAAAAGGGGGCGCCTGAATTGAAAGCAGTAACCTATCAAGGAAAACGAAGTATACGCGTCAAAGAGGTTCCCGATGCCGTACTGCAGAAGAAAGACGACGTACTTGTTCGGATAACCACCACCGCCATTTGCGGCTCTGACCTGCACATCTATAATGGGGAAGTTCCCGGGATGTATGATGATTATGTTATAGGGCACGAACCGATGGGCATTGTTGAGGAGGTTGGCCCGGAGGTGACGAGCGTAAAGAAAGGCGATCGGGTCATAATACCTTTTACAGTGGCCTGCGGCGAATGCTTCTTCTGCAAGCATCATCTGGAGAGTCAATGTGATAATGCCAACCAAACCCGCGATACCGGCGGTTACTTCGGCTATTCGACTCGGTACGGAGATTATGCGGGAGGTCAAGCAGAGCTACTGCGAGTTCCTTTCGGCAATTTTGTTCCGTTTGTGGTCCCTAAGGAGGCGGAAATTGAGGACGAGAAGCTGCTATTTCTGTCGGATATCGTCCCGACCGCTTACTGGAGCGTAGAAAGCGGGGGAGTACGCCCGGGTGACACGGTTATTGTGCTTGGCTGCGGTCCCGTCGGTTTGCTGACGCAGAAGTTTGCCTGGCAAAAGGGGGCAAAGCGGGTGATTGCTGTCGATTACGTAGAGTATCGGCTGGAGCATGCCAAGCGAACGAATAAGGTAGAGACATTCAACTTTGAAAAGCATGCGCAGTTGGAGAAGCATTTGAAGGAGATTACTCAGGGCGGGGCCGATGTAGTCATTGACTGCGTCGGTTTGGATGCCAAGAAATCGATAGCTGACCGGGTTGAGACGGCTTTGATGCTGCAGGGCGGCTCCCTAGGCGCCTTTCAGTTTGCTGTAGATGTCGTACGTAAAGGCGGGATTATACAGGTCACAGGGGTATATGGACTAACGTATAATCTGTTTCCTTTCGGTCGCCTGTTTGAGCGAAATATAACTCTAAAGATGGGACAGGCTCCGGTCATTCATTTCATGCCTGAGCTTTTCAAGCAAATTCAGGATGGGCGCTTTGACCCTACCGACATCATCACTCACCGACTATCGTTAAGTGAAGGCGAGTATGGCTACAAAATATTTAATAATAAAGAGGAAGATTGCATTAAAGTGATCCTAAAGCCATAAAATCAAAGGCAGCTCTCGCGAGCGTAACAGCAGCGAAAGTTGCCTTTTCTCGTATAGATGTCACAAAGCAGATTCCTTTCGAACCTTAGCGAAGTGTATAATGGGAAAAACGTACATATTTAGTGTTCTAAAATTAAGGAGGAACTTATGAAACCAGCTTTATTAATTATTGACATGCAGCAGGGACTACTCACTAGCCCTCATGCTCAAGCAAAAATACCTGGTGCTTGTGAAGTAATCAATTACGTGGCCGATCTGTTTCGGAAGGCGGGGCGGCCTGTAGTTATCGTTCAGGATTTAGAATCTGGCGGGAGCGAGGACTCCCCTGATTTTGCGGTAATTCCTGAGATTCGGATCGATGAGACGGATTTACGTATTACGAAGGAGTGGAGCAACGCTTTCTGGAAGACAAACCTAGAGCAAATTTTGCGAGAGCAAGACACCGATTTTGTAATTGCCTGCGGTTTTGCTGCAGAATACTGCGTAACCTTCTCCTTCAACGGAGCACGAGAAAGAGGATTTAAGGCGGCTATTTTGCAGCATGGCATAATCGGCGAGCACCCCGATGCGGTTGCTGGTGTAATTCGTGATCGGAATATTATATCTTATCCGGTAATTGAAGCTGTTCTGAAAAATTAGTCAAGTCAATGGCCCGTTTGCTATTCGTTTCACAACATTAAAAATTAAAAATGCGGAGGTTAAGCCGATGAATGCACATGAAATCGACTTTAAAATCATTGGAAACGAAATGCAATGTGTTGAAGTACAGCTGGATCAAGGGGAAAGCGTCATTGCTGAAGCGGGCAGCTTTATGATGATGGATCAGGACATCCGAATGGAGACCATTTTTGGCGACGGGACCAACCAAGGCGGGGGACTCATGGGAAAACTGATGGGGGCCGGCAAAAGACTGCTCACCGGTGAGGGCCTCTTCATGACGGTATTCACAAATTCCGGCTACAACCGGCAAAGTGTTACTTTTGCTTCCCCTTATCCCGGTAAGATCGTACCGCTGGACCTGCAAATGCTAGGCGGCAAGATCATCTGTCAAAAGGACGCCTTCCTCTGCGCGGCCAAAGGGGTATCTGTCGGAATAGAATTCCAGCGTAAGCTGGGGACAGGTTTTTTTGGCGGTGAAGGCTTCATCATGCAAAAAATCGAAGGTGACGGCTTAGCCTTTGTCCACTCCGGCGGGTTGGTGCTTGAGAAGGAATTGGCGCCTGGCGAGGTGCTACGACTAGATACCGGCTGCTTAGTTGCAATGACAGCTTCGGTTAACTATGACATCGAATTTGTGAAAGGCGTAAAGTCGGCTTTGTTCGGTGGTGAAGGCTTGTTCTTCGCTACACTGCGCGGTCCGGGCAAGGTTTGGGTGCAATCGCTGCCGTTCAGCCGGATGGCGGATCGAGTAATCTCGGCTTCGCGATATTCCGGACGGAAGGATGAAGGCAGCATCTTAGGCGGCCTGGGGAATTTACTGGACGGAAGATAGGATAAGAGGCAACCCTTTAATTTACATTCTATTCATCTATGGTTGATGTGGAGATAATATAGCATTGGTAAAGTAAATGTGAGCTAACAACTGAATATAGGGTACGAGACGTGGAGAATACCCTTCGATGCATCAATGGACAGCGGCCGATTTAATTTGGCATGCAGACCTATGTGATGGATGGAGGGTATTTTTTGTGTCCCCGGAAAGGAGCTGCCGCCTTAGGGAAAGCTGATAGATTCCTATTTTCACCTGGGATCGCAATGAATTTTCATGGAAAAGGAGAATGATTCGTGAAAAGGTTAAAAAAGCTCATTTCAACCACGCTAGTTATGTCCATGTTAGCTGGGTCCTTGATTGTAGGTTTACCGCTTCCTAAGGCTTCTGCAGCGGAGGTGAGGCCGGAACTTAATGCAAACAGGACGTTATCGGCCCCGGTCATCGATGGCCGACTGGAAGATTCGGTCTGGAGCATCGAGCACTCACTTCCGGTTCAAACGGAGGAAGGGGCCTCTAAAGAATCGAAATTCGGGATGCTTTGGGATTACAAATATTTATATTTCGGTGTGAAGGCTGAAGACGCTATCCCTGTTAGTTCCGGAAGCGGATATTGGTTTGATTTAGACAACATCAACTTTTTTATTGATCCTACGATGCATCAATCCGCTCCCTTTGCCCCCGATGATATGCAGGCAGGGTTTGTGTTTCAGCCTGGAACAACAACACCAGAGTTTCATTTTGGCGCAGCCCTGAACGGGCATAACGGCAAGGACGAGAGACGGATTCTAAGGTCTATCCAGAAAACGACTTCAGGTTGGTCGCTGGAAGTAGCGATCCCCTGGGATATGCTGAATTTTGACCCGGCTGCCGTCAAGCAGTTTGGCTTGAACCTAACAGTGACAGACCGCTTTGATGCCGCCGATGCTAGCAAACAAGCGACTCATGTATGGAGTGCTTATCAATCCACCTCCTTCTGGAACGACACCACCGGTTACGGAACGGTTCACTTAACGGATGACCAACCGTTCATGGGGGAGACAAATCCGGTTTTACTGCAGGATGACTTCGAAGCATACAAAACGGGGGACATCCCGCCGGGATGGTTCATCGACCCCGAGTCCGGGACAACTCCAATAACGGTCGTTCAAGATACTTATGGTGGTCATCTAACAATAGATGGAATAAGTACAAGCCAAGAAGGTCGTATCGCCGCGCCTGTTCAATGGGACAACTATGAAATCGAAACGGATGTGCGGTTTGAGGAAGCCAAAGATCCCAGCAGCTCAGCAGCAATTGTTTTTCGGGCTTCTGCCGATGGCAAGATTCCTTATCATCAATTCACAATTCGTCAAAACGGCGCCTATGAACTATTCTTAAGGGATTCCAACGGTGGTACGCAGTCATTGCATCAAGGCTTACTACCCGCTCCGCTTGATGTTGGCAAGGATTATTCGGTGAAGCTGAGAGCCTACGGCAACAATGTTAAAGCCTATGTAAAGGCTGAGCAGGATGCTGCCTACACATTGGTGATGGACCAGACATTTCGAGAGAGCGGTGTTTTGCAGAAACAGGGGAAAATCGGCTTTCAGGCAGACCATAGTAAAGTATCATTAGATAACGTGAAGGTGACGAGAATATCGGCGGATCGGCTTGATCTTGGTATTCCTGATACAGCCGAAGCGTTGACGGGACCATTAAGCGTAACCGGCAGCGTTTATTACTCCGACGGCATAACGGAACCGCTTGAGCTGAATCAAATTCGGTTTTATAGCTCGGACGACAGCATCATTAAAGTGACAGACAACCAGTTGTTCCCGCTGAAAGAAGGCAAGACCACGATAAAAGCGGTATTCGATAACCTGGAGGTTTCGCGGGAAATGAACGTGACGGCCTCAGCTTCAGGCGTCAAAACGACGGCAATCCGTCTTAAGGATGGATATCTCTTGACTGTTACGGACAAGCTGCTTGATCTCAGCACAATTAAGCTGAAGGCGGATTACAACAACTTTACCTCGGGTGAGATTCCGGGGAGTGATGCAAGCTGGTTGTCCGATCACGGAAACGTCACCTTCAAGGACGGGGTGATGAATGTATCGGCAAAAGGCGTATATCCGGTTAAGGTGAGCAAAGACGGAGTGTCTACCAACGTATGGGTCGTTGCCAAGGATGCGGCGGATCAAGACTATGTGCTGTATCAGGAAAACTTTGACGGTGCCCAAGATGGGGCAATGCCGGAGGGCTGGAGCAGAAAAGAAGGAGCAACGCCAGGAAAAGCGGCTGTACAATCGGGAGCTTTCATCCTGGATGCGTCAGCTTCCCCAGACAATCCGTCGAGAGTGCTGCTGCCAGACTATTTAGCTTTTTTCGGTAACTACAAAATCGAAGCAGATATAACCCATTTGTCGGCCAATGAACCGACGCGTTGGCATTCGATCATGTACCGGGTTCAAAAAGGAGACTACCCATACTATCAAATGGCAGTACGCCAAAAAGCTACAGCATCCAACGGTATTGAATTTGCCGAAAGAACGCCTGCTAGCGCCTGGAACGTCATGGAAAAAGGGGCTTTTACCGAGTCTATTAGCCAAGACAAACTTTATCATTACACCGTAAAAGCTTATGGTAACCGTGTGCAGCAGTTTATCGACAACAAGCTGATCGTGGATACCGATCGTGCTGACGCTTATGCCAAAGGCGGGATCGGTCTGCAGGCGAACGGCAGCAAAATGAAAGTGGACAATATCAAAATCGTTTTACAGCAAAATCCGCTGCCACCTATGGCTGCCGACAAGTTCGTGAGAGTAGCAGCTCCGGACACTGGCATTGCTATGGCCCCTTCGGTGATTACGGAATTGGAAAGCAGGGAACAATTAACTACATTAAATAAATCCAATATGCCCGCAACGATGATCCTTCATTTGAAAAACGGTTTAAAGGTCACGGATCCGACAGAGAAACAGGCGTTCGGGGACTTAGCCAAAGTCATGGAAGCCATCCAGTACAGGATGATTCCGGCTTTTTATGTCACTGATAAACAAACGGCGGATCAACTGATCAGCTACCTGAAGGAACAAGCGATTGAAGATGCTTTTGTTGTGTCTGATTCACCGGATCTGGTTAAACGGGTAAGACAGGCTTATCCATTTATACAGGGAATCGTCGATTACCGTACCGTGAACAGTCTTTCACAGGAAAAACTGTTGGATATCCGCAAGCAAACAACGCTGGGCAAAGCCAAAATTGTTCTGCTCCCACAGAATGCCATCACCCGCGATCAGGTAGCTTATTTACAAAAGCGTTTAATCGTCGTGTGGGCGGCAGCCAACTCGCAGGCTAAACAGGCCAATGATAGCTTAACCCTGCACCAAATGATTACTTCTGGAGTAAACGGAATTGTGACTTCTGCACCAAAGAGTGCCTATGACGCCTATAAACTGTACTCTCATGGCACTACCTTGATTCGCAAGCCATATATCATCGGTCACCGGGGAATCCCGGCCTTATCTCCGGAAAATACGATTGAGGGAAATCAGCTGGCCCTCGATTATGGAGCCGATTTTATCGAAAATGATATCTATTTGACAAAAGACGGTCATCTGATCATTCTCCATGACGGGACTTTGGAACGTACTACGAATGGTAAGGGACATGTGCGAGATTACACACTTGAGGAGCTTAAAAAACTAAATGCAAACAAGACACATCCAAACGGATTTCCTGATGTAAAAATTCCAACGCTGCTGGAACAAATCAATTTGGTCCGTGAGCGGAATTCTATGCTGATGGCGGAGCTCAAGCAAACCGATCAGCCTGTTGTCGATGCGTATGTGAAGTTGATTAAAGAGACCAACTCCGAGCCGTTCTTCGACTCTATGTCCTTTAGCGCGGATGCGGTAGCTTATCTGGGACAAGTTATGCCGGAAATGCCGGCAGGTCTCTTGGTTAGCAGCATTAGCGGGAACGAGTCCAATCCGAATAAGTCGCTTCGGGATGCGTTAAGGCAGGTTCAGGGGCTGAATGCCACTTTCAATGTCGGATACTACGGATTGGGAAAAAACTTCTTGGAAGCCGCGCACCATCGTGGACTCATCGTTTCGCCTTGGACGATTAATTCCAAAGCTGACTTCATCTCTCTGTATAAGTTTGGCGTCTTTGCCATTACGACGGACAATACACATTGGGCAGCCGATTGGGCCGATTCAATCCGTGCGGAGAAGAACATATATGAAACAAAGAGCGGCGGTAGCGTCGACTTATCGGCTATCGTCACGACCTACAAAGGGACGGAGACGAAGATCAGCCCGGATTTGGTCTGGCTGGACGGGCAGGATCGCTTGAAAGTGAACGGAACGAAAGTAACAGGCGTTACCCCCGGAACGGCCCATCTCTTAATGAGGTATACCGCTTCTATGGATGATAACAACAACTACGATATCTACTCTGAACCAGTGACCATTAAGGTGGCGGGAGGGCAGACAGGCCCTAGTCAACCGCCTAGTACACCGGGAGACCAAACCGGCGGTTCGGGTACACCCAATCCACAAACTCCAGCTAAACCAACCGACCCGAACGCTAACAATACAACGATAACGGGAAATACGATTCAAGCGGTTCAAGGCCAAGTGGATGCGGCTACCCTGCAAAAAGCATTCGCAGAATATCACCAGCTTGATGTCAAATTTACCGGTGACAAGCTGGAACTGGCTGCGGCGGGATTGGCAGATGCTACGCGGAATAAAGACAATATGCTCGTTGCTGCAAATGAGAATGGGCTATACCGCTTACCTCTCTCTTTACTTAAGCTTGAAGCGCTTGCTAGAGAGCTGGGAGGCAGCGTAAGCGACATGACGATCGCCATCACAATTCAGAAGGCGAACGATCAAGAGGTGGCAGCCGCTAAAGGCAGCTTGTCCGGAGTAGGTGGCAGTCAAGTCGCTGCACCACTGCTTTTTGAGATCCACGCCAAGAGCAAGACGGGTAAAGCGCTGCCCGTAGCTTTTGATCAAGCTTATGTTATCCGTGAAATGGTGCTTGATCAAGCGCTCGATTCACGCAAAGCAACTGCAGTATGGTATTCACCGGAAACGAAGCAGCTTCGGTTTGTTCCAGCTGTTTTCACCACGGAAGGAAACAAGACAAAGGTACAAATGAAGCATAATGGTAATGGGCTTTATATGATCATTCAGAAGTACCAGCATTTCACGGATATGGCGAATCACTGGGCCCAGGTGGACGTGGAGCTGCTGGCTAACAAGCTGATCGTCAGCGGTCTAGGTGAAGGAAGGTTTGATGGTGATCGTTCGATTACTCGGGCGGAATTTGCCGCTCTGCTTGTTCGGGCTTTAGGTCTGAGCTCAGTGGACGTACAAACGAAAACGTTGGCTTCTTACACGGATGTACCGGCTTCATCATGGTTTGCGACAGATGTAGCTTCAGCGTCGGCAGCCGGTATCATTAACGGCTATAAGGATGGAAGTTTCCGGCCGTCGCAGTCAATTAAGCGCGAGGAGCTCGCCGCAATGACCATCCGGGCATTGACTTATGCAGGCGCCTATACATCCGCAGGAGACACGGGACAAGATAAAGAACTGCTGAGTCACTACAAAGATAGCGACCGCTTAACCTGGTCAAGCGTGGAAGTGGCCGCAGCCATTCGCTTAGGCCTAATGGAAGGTGTTTCTGCAGAAAGAATCGGTTCAAGCAGTTATGCTACCCGAGCTCAATCCGCTGTGATGATTAAGCGGTTGCTCAGCAAAGCTCTATTCATCAACTAATCTACTTATGAAGTGAAGTTTGCTTGGGATGAATACTCAAGCAAACTTTTTTTACAATTCAAGTTAACACTCCGTCAATGATTGTCTGGTAAGGTGAAGTAAATATGTTTCTAACATATATGGAAGGGAAAGGGAGGCGGTCGAGAGACAATGAAATTGCACGATTGCTGGGGAGAGCGAAAAATTATTCCCGCCGTACGTAAGGCGGAGGATCTTGAAGCGGCCTGCCGAAGCGAATCACCGACGATCTTTTTACTTATCGGTGATTTATTAACCGCCGAGGATTATGTAGGACAAGCACTGCGTGCGGGGAAAAAGGTATTCCTGCATGTTGACTTTATTATGGGCCTGGGCGGCGATCCGATCGTCATGAAATACATTGCCCGGAAGGTGGGACCGACCGGCATCATCTCAACGAAGAGCCATTTTGTGAAACATGCCAAAAAGAATGGTCTGCTAGCCATTCAGAGGATATTTCTGATCGATACTTCAGCACTGGAGCATGGAATTCAAAATATTGAGCAGAGCGAACCGGATGCGGTCGAAATTATGCCCGGACTGATCCCCCGTGTGATCAGGGAACTGCGGACAAACATCTCGCTGCCTATCATCGCGGGCGGTTTGATTCAGGATTTCAAAGAAATAGATGTTGCTCTTGAAGCCGGGGCGAGTGCGGTATCGATGGGGAATAAACGGCTTTGGAACACGCCGATGATTCATGCCGGCAGTCGATTAACAGATATTTCATCTACCGTTAATTTAGGGATAACAAAGTAAGGCTAGTATAGAAGCAGTACTTAAGGCTTGGACAAATGAATACGCAAGGGTACGAGACGAGGAGAAAACCCTTTATGCAGCGAGGAAGAGCGCTTTTTTAGCACGCGCTATTTCTTTTATCTGGATAAGGGGTTTTTTGCTTTGCTTAGAAAGGGGCTGCAGGAAGATTGCCGGATGTTTGGAGCTATGAAGGTTATTTTTTCGATCTGGATGGAACGATTTTGCTAGGTGATCAGCTGCTGCCAGGTGTTTCGGATAGTCTGCAGTTTTTGCGCGAATCCGGTAAGAAGGTTTTGTTTCTAAGCAATACAACGGTACGAACACGGCGGGACTGCCAGGTTCGCCTGCAGGAGCTTGGACTCCAGGCGAGCTTGGATGAAATTGTGACGGCGGGATTTGCTTCGGCGATCTATTTAAGAGAAAGCAAGACATCCCCGGTCGTACTTGTTATCGGAGAATCGGCGCTAACCCGCGAACTCGAGGAGCAAGGGGTTCGCTATACGATGGATCCTCACAAGGCGACGCATGTTCTTGTCGGAATGGATACGCATTTTGATTATACGAAGCTGCATCATGCGATGACTGCGGTTCGAAATGGAGCCATCCTGATTGCGGCAAACCCGGATCCAAACTGCCCGGTGTCCGGTGATCTTCTTCCAGATACCTGGTCACTCGTCAAAGCGATCGAAACAGCCAGCAGTGTTGAGCCGCATGTCGTGATTGGAAAACCCTCGGAGTTTTACAGTGCTAAGGTCTTGGAATGGTGTGGGCTTCCCGGAGACCGTTGTCTCATGATCGGGGACAGGCTGGAGACAGACATTCTGCTTGGCATCATGAGCGGCTTTCGAACCGCCCTTGTACTTACAGGGGTCGCGTCAAGAGAAGATATCGAACGCTTAAAGCTCCGCCCGGATTATGTATGGAACACGATGGAGGATTTTTTGGCCTTCGTCCGGGCGTAACTATACAAATGCAATAGACCAATTTATTAAAAGGAGAGAATCTAATGCGTTTTAAAGGCCATGTTTTAAAGATGCTTTGCTTTACTTTATGTTTTTCTGTGTTATTCGGGTGTGCCAAAGCGAACAACAATCCTGCTGAAACGGCATCCGCTTCTGCAACCGACAACGGCTCCAACAAAAAACAATCGGAGGAGAAGATCGAACTCACGTTCTACTATCCCATTGCAGTTGGCGGGCCGCTCTCCAGCGTGATCGAAGAGATGACTAAAGAATTTACAAAGCAAAATCCGAACATTACGGTCAAGCCGATTTATACAGGCAGCTATGCCGATACAGCGGTCAAAACCCAAGCTGGGGTGCAGAGCAAAAATCCGCCGGACATTGCTGTACTCCAATCGACCGAGCTGTACAGTCTACTTGATATGGATGCCATTATTCCGCTAGACGATTATATTGCTGGGGAAGGCGGCGACGCTTACCTGAACGATTTTTACCCCGCCTTTATGGCCAATTCGCAAACCGGAGGCAAGACGTACAGCATTCCGTTCCAACGCAGCACCATCGTGCTTTATTACAATAAGGATATGTTCAAAGAAGCTGGTCTAAATCCGGAGCAGCCACCGAAAACTTGGGATGAAATGCGGGAATACGCGAAGAAGCTGACCAAGGAAGGCCGCTGGGGATTGGAGATTCCAGTGACAGGTTACGGCTACTGGATGCTGCAAACCTTTGCTCTTCAAAACGGCAAAAATCTGATGACGGAAGACGGCAAGAAAGTCATGTTCAACACGCCTGAAAATGTGGAAGGGCTTAAGTTCTGGGCAGACCTGTCCCAGAAGGACAAGGTGATGCCGCAGGGCGTAACTGAATGGGGGACCGTACCATCCGATTTCCTGGAAGGGAAAACGGCGATGATGTACCACACGACCGGTAACCTGACGAATGTGAAGAACAACGCGAAGTTTGACTTTGGCGTCACCTTCCTACCACAGCGCAAAACCTATGGCAGCCCAACAGGCGGTGGCAACTTTTATATTTTCAAAGGCATTGACAAGCAAAAACAGGACGCTGCGTGGAAGTTCATCACGTTTATGACGGAGAGCGAGCGGGCCGCTCAGTGGAGTATCGATACCGGCTACGTTGCGGTGAAAAAATCAGCTTACGAAACAGAGCTTATGAAGAAGTACGTAGAAGACTTCCCACAGGCATTGGTAGCCCGTGATCAACTGGAGCATGCGGCAGCCGAGCTGTCCACTCATAACAACGGTAAGGTTATGAAGATCTTGAGCGATCAGGTGCAGGCTGTTCTGACCGGCAGCACGACTCCGGATGAGGCGCTGAAGAAAGCACAGGAAGAAGCGGATCAAGTTCTGGCGCCATTCAACAAGTAATGTAGATAATTTAGTAGAAGCTTGAGCTGCGGCCGAGTGATTCCAGAGTCGCAGCCAGCTTCTTTTTCAAATCTGGGTGTGCAGGGAGGTTCTGTTTTGAACGGCCGGAAATTGTTTATTCATTGGAAAACAAACGTATTTGCCTGGCTTCTGCTGTTGCCATCGCTCGCTTTTTTATTCTTATTCACCTTTTATCCGATAGCCAAAACGCTCAGGCTCAGCCTGTTTCAAGCAGACTTGGCCACGCCGCAACCATCATATATTGGGGCAGATAATTACGTACATATCATGCAAGATCCGGTCTTCCATAAGGTTATGGCCAATAACCTATGGTTTGCGTTAGGCACGGTACCTATATCCATCGCGTTAGCGATCGTAATGGCGGTTTTTGCCAATAAGGTGCTGCGAGGAACGGCTTTCCTTCGGGTGGCCTTTTTTTACCCAACCCTGATTCCGATGATCGCAGCCGCGAATGTTTGGCTGTTCATATATACACCGCAGTATGGCTTGCTGAGCAGGGTTACAAGCTGGATAGGCATGTCCGCCGATATCAATTGGCTCGGTTCACCCCAGTACGTGATGTGGTCACTCATTGTGATGGTGATCTGGAAGGAGGCCGGCTATTTCATGATTTTCTACTTGGCGGGACTGCAAAATATCGCTCCTGAGCTGTACGAATCTGCACAGGTGGATGGGGTGGGACCATGGACTGTGTTCCGAAAAATTACGTTTCCGCTGCTTATGCCGACAACATTATTCGTTATGATTATTGCGCTGACCAATTCGTTTAAGCTGGTGGATCATCTGCTGATCATGACCAAGGGAGGGCCGAATAACGCGAGCAGCCTGCTGCTTTATTATATCTACGAAACGGCCTTTGGCTTCTGGGATCAAGGACTGGCCTCTACGCTGACGGTGATCATGATAGCCGTATTGCTGCTGCTAGCCGCCTTGAACTTTCTGGGCATGGATCGAAAGATTCACTATCGTTAAAGGGGACTAAGAGACCATATGCAAAATAACAAATGGACGTTCACTCGCTGTCTCATGATCTTGCTCGGTATGATATGGCTGATACCACTGCTGTGGATGACCGTGACTGCGTTTCGCCCGAAGCAGGTTGCCCTGCAATCCCTGTTCTCTCCGCATTTCACCCTTGATAACTTCGGCAGGGTGTGGGAGGCGGCACCGTTCGGTCAGTATTTTGTGAATACGTTTCTGATCGCCGTCTGCGTGTATGCCGTTCAAGTGGTTACGGCTACCATGGCCGCTTATGCTTTCGCCCGGGTGGACTTTCGCGGGAAGAATGTCGTCTTTCTATTATTTTTGGCGCAAATTATGGTGCCTGCGGATGTTCTGATCTTTCCAAATTATAACGTACTTCAGGAGCTCGGGCTGCTGGATACCAAGCTTGGCATCATGCTGCCGTATTTAGCTTCGGCGTTCGGGATTTTTCTGCTGCGACAAACATTTATGACAATACCCAAGGAGTTGGACGATGCGGGAGTTATGGACGGCTGCTCAAAATGGCGTCTCCTGTGGCGCGTCTATTTTCCGCTTGCCCGCCCCGCCTATATCGCCTTCGGCCTCGTATCGGTGAGCTACCAGTGGAACAACTTCCTATGGCCGCTCATCATTACGAATTCTGTAGAAAATCGCCCATTGACCGTGGGACTTGCTATCTTCGCCCAATCATTTGAAATCGGGGCTCAGTGGACCGAGGTCAGCGCGGCAACGCTGCTTGTCATCGTTCCTTTAATCATGATTTTCTTGTTGTTTCAGCGCCAGTTTATCAATAGCTTTATCCATTCTGGGATTAAATAAATAACTCTTTCATAGAAGCGCAGGCATCGAAATCACCGTTTCCGATACTTGCGCTTTTTATTGTGGCTTAAGTCAGTTGAGTTTGAACGACATATTCCTATAAACGGAACGCACATTCCCGTATCAGGACAAAATCCTGGGTTTTCACTGCATAACACATTGGTGAAATCAGGATTTTGTTGGCTGAGATATTTGAAATAGCAGACAATTTCATGATTGCGAACAGGTAAACTATTTAGCTGGAAAGAGAGAAGAGCCTTCGTGCTTACATGTCGATAGAATAGTCCTTCCTTTGTAAACGGAGGCGGATATGCTAGGGCCGGCAAAGTCGGAATAATGTCATAGACATTGGAGATACGAAAACTGTTTTCTACCGTTTGGTTGAACCGGGAAGCAAAGACGGGGTCTCCAACACGTGGACTTCCGTAAGTATAAACGAAGGGATTCTTAAACGGGGTATTAACTGCAACATCCAATGCAGCTAACACAGCTAAAGCGCCTCCTAAGCTGTGGCCAGCAATAAATAGTCTTTTTGTTGTAGAAAGCATATTTAGTTGTCTTATCAATTCATTTCTTGCCGATTGATAAATACAGGTAAATCCGCGGTGGGTTTTCCCTGTATTGTTGACATATGGATACGCAACCTGAAATAAGTCTTGGTCCAACTCATTGTCCCTGAATGTTCGGGTTCCTCTAAAAACTACTATGATTTTATCTTGTGATTCAGCAATATAACCAAATACTTCCTCTTCCGGCTCCTCAACACCGGCAAGCACATGGATAGTAAATTGAAGATTAAATCCTATTGGCAGGATCAGCGTGTTCTGTTCAAAAAGTTGATAGGACTGAAAGATCATAGCCGCAAGTAATATCGCATCTTCGCTGCTGTAAGGGCTTGAGATTTTCATAGATGCAGCTCCTCGTCTAAGTAATTCTTGCATTCAAGGCAGACACCCTTGGAAGGGAATGCACATTTCAGTATTGGGGCAAAAACCTGGATTTTCATCGCATAACGCTTTGGCAAAAAGAGGATTCTTTTGGCTGAGGGTTTTAAAATAGCAGGCAATCCCATCATTTCGCGGCGTATTATTCAGTTGAAAAGAGATCTGAATCTTTGAGCTTACATGCTGATAGGTCAGTCTTTTCTTTGTAAACGGAGGCGGATACTTTCGAGCCGGGAAGGTGGGGAAGGAGTCATGAATATTAACAATTCGAAAACTATGGTTAACGTCATGGTTAAATCGGAAAGCAAAGTCTGGGTCTCCAATACGCGGACTGCCGTAAGTATAAACGAAGGGATTCTTAAACTTGGTGTTTACTGCAATATCTAAAGCCGCTAACGTGGCCAAAGCACCGCCGTAGTTGTGCCCGGTAATAAACAGCCTTTTTGATGCAGGCAGCTTGCTTAATTCTCTGATGAATTGGTTTCTTGTTGATCGATAAAGACATGTAAAACCACGCGAGGTTTTCCCCGCATTTCTAACAAAAGGATACCTTACCTGAAATATGTCGTAGGATGCTAAGAGATCTGCAGGATACGAAGCATATCCTCTAAATGCAATAATGATTTTATCTTGTGACTCAGCAATAAAACCGAATACTAATTCTGTAGGATTCTCTACGTTAGCAAATGCACGAATGGTATATCGAAGCTTAAATCCTCTAGGCAAGATAAGCTTTCCTTCTAAGAAAAATGGATAGGTCTGATAACTCATAGCCGCAAGCAATATTGCTGATTTACTACTAAAAATATTCTTTTTGTAAGCATGACCCATATAAGAAATTCCTTTCTTTATGCCCAAGTTTTATGGAGTTCTTGAAGTATAAATATGAAACTCATACGCAATTTGCTCATAAAATTGCAATTGACAAATTTGTCCGTTGTAACTATACTGATTACAGGTTGAAATTGTAACTGATATGATTACAACAAAAAACATTTGGAGGTTAATTAAATGGCTAAAATAGCGATTATCGGTGCAACAGGAAAAGCGGGAAGCCGCATTATGCAAGAGGCGAAGGAACGTGGACATGAGGTGACGGCCATCGTGCGTGATGCCGCGAAGCTGCCAAGCCACGATGTTCCTGTGATGGAGAAGGATATTTTCGCGCTTACCTCGGAAGATCTAAAAGGGTTTGATGTGGTTGTGAATGCCTTTGGCGCGGCACTCGGAAACGAGCATTTGCACGTAGAGGCCGGGAATGTACTTATTGAAGCGATGAAAGGGGCACCGGAAACCAGATTGCTTGTCGTTGGAGGTGCAGGCAGCCTGTATGTCGACGAAGCCAAAACAACACGTGTGGTGGATACTCCGGATTTTCCTGCCCAATTCTTTGCCACGGCATCCAATCAAGCTAAAAATTTGGATATTTTGAAGGAAACCAAGGGCATCAAGTGGACGTTCATTAGCCCTTCCGCCATGTTTGCGCTAGGCAAACGGACCGGCTCCTATCGTACGGGCAAGGATCATCTTTTGGTGAATTCCAAGGGAGAAAGCTATGTCAGCTACGAGGATTTTGCCATCGCCGTTGTCGATGAAATCGAGCAGCCGCAGCACCTGAACGAACGCTTTACGGTCGTTTCAGAGTCCTAACATTTGGAATTAACCCTTTATTTTAGCACGGTCCTTCACCTATAATTAAATTATGCCATTTTGTAGGAAAGGACCGGATTTTCATGAACATGTTCCCTCAATTGGAAACGGAGAGATTTATTTTACGCAAGTTGACTTCCAATGATGCTCCCGATCTGTTTCATTATTTTTCGAATGATGAGGTTACGAAATACTATGATCTGGATAGTTTTGTAGATCTGAAGCAGGCCGAGAAGCTAATCCAAAGCTGGAACAATCGGTATTTGGAAAGAAGAGGCTTCCGGTGGGCGATTACGCCAAAGTCGGAAGACCGTGTACTTGGGACCTGTGGTTTTCATAATTGGTCCAAGGAACACGCCAAAGCCGAGATCGGTTATGAGTTAAATCCGGATTACTGGCGCCAAGGTGTCATGACCGAGGTGATGCAGGAGATTATGCGTTTCGGATTTGAGGATTTAGGGATGAACCGAATTGAAGCTTTCATTGATCCGGACAACGTTCGATCCCGGTACCTGCTGGAGAAGAACGGTTTTCATGAGGAAGGGTACTTGAAGGAATGCTTCTTTGAAAAGAATCAGTTCGTGGATGCCGTCCTGTTTGCGATGTTGAAAAAACAGTATCAAAGCAGGCTAAGCCGTCCAATCAATGTAAAATATACCTAACCCTACGGGGATCAATTCTGAGATTTGTTCCAATTGCCTTTTCCTCCAGGCACGGAACAAATCTCTTTTACTATATAATGAACCCGCAAAAATTCGACCGGCATACATATTTGCTAACCTGCCCAGTTAAATCTTATTGAAGAATTTCTGATCTTTTGCCATAATAAGCGAAACAGATGACTCGTAAAGGACGGGTTTGGCTGTCAGACAAAGGGAGGGGACTTTCGTTGAAAGGAATCATCACGGTACTGGGCAAGGATAAGGTAGGGATTATTGCTAAGGTGTGTACTTATTTGGCGGAAAACAACGTTAACATTTTGGATATTTCGCAGACGATCATTCAAGGTTATTTCAATATGATGATGATCGTTGATATTTCCGAGCCGGAAAAAACGTTCGAACTGCTTGTTGAAGACTTGCACGGGCTTGGTACTTCAATCGGCGTAGATATCAAGCTCCAGCACGAGGATATTTTTAATACGATGCACCGGATCTAATGAACGGAACGAATAAGGGAGGGAACCATCCAACATGATTTCACGCATGGAAGTCCAAGAAACGAACAATATGATCCGGGAAATGAATCTCGATGTACGGACGATTACGATGGGCATCAGCCTTATGGATTGTGCTCATGCGGATATGAAGGTTTTTAATCAGAAAATTTATGATAAAATCACCCGCTCGGCACAAAATCTGGTTAAAACCGGCGAAGATCTGGAGAAGCAGTTTGGTGTTCCGATCGTGAACAAGCGGATTTCGGTAACGCCTATTTCGATTGCGGCCGGCGGCCTGAACACGGACAGCTACGTTCCTGTGGCCGAAACGCTCGATAAAGCTGCTAAAGAAGTAGGTGTCAACTTTATTGGTGGTTTTTCTGCTTTGGTGCAAAAAGGCTTTACGACCGGTGATCGGATTCTGATTGAAAGTATTCCCGAAGCCCTTGCTGTAACAGATCGGGTTTGCTCCTCCGTTAATGTCGGCTCCTCCCGCAGCGGCATCAATATGGATGCGGTGAAGCTGATGGGGGATATCATTTTACGGACCGCCGAACATACCGCAGATCGGGGCTCCATCGGCTGCGCGAAGCTGGTTGTTTTCTGTAATGCCGTAGAGGACAACCCGTTTATGGCGGGCGCCTTCCACGGTGTCGGTGAACGTGAATGTGTTATCAACGTAGGCGTCAGCGGTCCTGGCGTTGTAAAGCGGGCGCTGGAAGAGGTAAAAGGCAAAGACTTCGAGACGCTGTGCGAAACGATTAAACGTACGGCCTTTAAGGTAACTCGCGTTGGACAGCTTGTGGCTCAGGAAGCTTCCAAACGGCTTGGCGTTCCTTTCGGCATTATCGATCTTTCACTGGCACCTACACCGGAAATCGGGGATTCGATCGCCGAAATCTTCCAGGTGATGGGGTTGGAAGAGGCAGGTGCGCCAGGGACGACTGCAGCGCTGGCGATCTTGAACGATAACGTGAAAAAAGGCGGCGTCATGGCCTCCTCCTATGTCGGTGGACTTAGCGGCGCGTTCATTCCGGTCAGTGAGGATCATGGTATGATTGAGGCGGTTCAACGTGGCGCGCTGACGTTGGAGAAGCTGGAAGCGATGACGTGCGTATGCTCCGTAGGTCTTGATATGATTGCCATTCCAGGCAGCACCAGCAAGGAAACGATCTCCGGCATTATCGCGGACGAAGCGGCGATCGGTATGGTGAACAACAAGACGACAGCCGTCCGAATTATCCCGGTTATCGGTAAAGAAGTCGGCGAAATTGTCGAATTCGGCGGGTTGCTCGGGTATGCGCCGATTATGCCGGTCAATTCTTTCAATTGCAGCGCATTTATCGAGCGTGGCGGCCGTATCCCGGCACCGATTCATAGCTTTAAGAACTAGGAATGCAGGACTGCTTGTACCTGCTTACCGCCTGCCAGCAGATTCACAGCCGGTAGGCGGTTTTTCTGGCTTAAGTTTCTTCAAGACTGAGGTGTGCTTAATTTTGCCCATAATGAAAACAATCGGGCTGCTTGCCCACGTGGACGCAGGAAAAACAACTTTTGCAGAGGCGCTTCTGTACCACACCCAAACGATTCGTAGTAGGGGAAGAGTGGATCATCAGGACGCTTTTCTGGACAGCCATGATATAGAAAAAGCTCGTGGAATTACCGTTTTTGCCGACCAAGCTGAAATGACATATGGAGGTACAACCTATTTTTTACTGGATACGCCGGGGCACGTCGATTTTTCTGCGGAGATGGAGCGCTCGCTGCAGGTGCTGGATTATGCCATTGTGATCCTCAGTGCTGTAGAAGGTGTGGAAGGTCATACGGAAACGGTGTGGGAGCTCCTTCGTGAAAGGCAAATACCAACATTTTTCTTCATTAATAAAACAGATCGGACAGGCGCTGATCCGGAACGCGTGATGAATGAAATCCGCCAGCAGCTAACCGGGGACCTTCTTGATCTTTCTGAATTTGCGCCGGGAAATGTAGATGATGCGCTCAAGGCCTGGCTGGCGGAGCGGGATGAATCCCTACTTGAGCCTTATCTGGATGGATGCATGACAGAGGAGCAGTGGCAGGACGCGCTAATTCGTCTTATTCAAACGGCAAACGTATTTCCTTGCGCTCAGGGCTCGGCGCTGCTGGATATCGGAATTGATGCTTTTCTTGCACAGCTGCATGCATTAACCCCAACGGCTTATAAAGAGCAGCTTCCTTTTGCGGGGAGAGTGTATAAAATCCGTTATGATGACCAGGGAACACGGATTACGTTCATCAAGGCGCTTCAGGGGATGCTGAAAGTTAGAGATGAAGTTGCATATGGTTTAGGTGAGGGGCGAAAAACGGAGAAAATTACCGGCATTCGCAAGTATAGCGGGCAAAAATTTGTTCAGACGGACAAGGTGAGCGCCGGTGAACTGTTTGCTGTTACTGGATTGTCAGATGTAGGTGCGGGCGAAGGTTTAGGGGATGAGCAGGATTTAGTGCGAAGCGAGCTTGTGCCTACCCTTAAATCGAAGGTGCTCTTTGAGCCGCCAGTTCACTTAAAAGAGGTACTTCGCGTTTTTGCGCTGTTGAATGCGGAGGACCCGACCCTGGGGACGATCTGGGATGAATCCTTGCAAGAGCTTCATATTCACGTGATGGGAAGAATCCAGCTTGAAATATTGGAGCAAGTGCTTCTTGACCGTTTCCGGCTTCCGATCTCATTTGGTCCACCGGAAATTTTGTATAAAGAGACGATAGCCGCTCCGGTTTACGGATGTGGCCATTTTGAGCCGCTAGGGCATTATGCGGAGGTTCACTTGCATCTGGAGCCGCAGGAGAGAAACAGCGGAGTTTCTTTTGAAAATGCCTGTCATCCCGATGATTTAGCCGTAGGCTATCAAAATCTGATCGGCCAGCATGTGCTGGAACAGGAGCATCACGGTTTGCTAACGGGTTCTCCGTTAACGGACCTGAAGGTTACTTTGCTCACCGGGAGGTCGCATAACAAGCATACAAGCGGCGGTGATTTCCGGGAAGCAACCTACCGCGCACTCCGGCAAGCGCTTGAAAAAGCTGAAAATGTCCTGCTTGAACCGATTTATCACTTTAAGATCAAAGTTGGATTGGAGTATATGGGGAAAGTCATGACGGACATTCAACAGGATTTTGGCCGTTTTGATGCACCGGAAACAATAGGGGACACCGTTCTAATTTGCGGAGAGGTGCCTGTCGCTACATTTGTGGACTACCCAACCGTTCTGGCAGGAATAACACATGGCAAAGGTTTTATTTCTCTGAAATATGGCGGGTATGCTAAGTGCCATAAACCCGAAGAGGTTATTGAACGAAAAAACTATAACAAAGACGCTGATCCCGCTTACACTTCGTCATCGATTTTTTGTGCGAAGGGGCAAGCTTATTCTGTTCCTTGGGACGAAGCGGATAAACATATGCATGCTAAAAAAGGTTGCTAGAGGACGTCCTCAGGCAACCTTTTTTATATTCGTCAATCGACTTCGCTTTGCCTAAATCCATATGAGTCAATTTTTCAGCCAGCTTTGCGACCAGTTCTCGATGTCTTTGATAATAGGCTCGAAGGCCAAGCCTTTTTCTGTTAACGAATACTCAATCCGAACCGGTGTCTCCGGGTAGATATCTCGCTTGACGATCCCTTCGTTCTCGAGTTCCTTTAATCTCTCGGATAGAACCTTTCCGCTTATACCTATAGAAGCCTCAATTTGGCAAAACCGCTGGGGGCCGGATAGTAGTTGAGAGATGATCAAACCGATCCATCTTTGGCTAAATATACTCATGGCTTTTTCGAATCTAGGACAAATGGACTTATCCATAATAGTTCACCCCTCATTCATTTACCATTATAACACATTCATTTAATTACCACATTACATTTTATAAATAGCTTACTTGACAGTATATAATATTACAAATATAATAACTTACATAAAGTAACTTACTAGTAAATCTAACTTGTGTTAGGTTGCCGGTCAGGGACAAAATATCTATGGAAAAGGAGCGTTACGTTTTTATGGCGGTAACAAAGAGTGAACTGGGTACGACTATACTAAGAGTGTTTTTAGGACTAACGTTCTTGGTTCATGGGTTTGTGAAGTTTCAAGGCGGCATTTCGAACACTGTTGGATTCTTTGAAAGTCTGGGTTTACCGGGTTTTGCCGCGTATATCGTAGCGACCATCGAATTAGTCGGTGGGGCAGCGATGCTTTTAGGTATTGGCACAAGAATGGTCGCCATATTGTTCGCGTTAATCTTGGCAGTTGCCACAATTAAGGTAAAACTTTCGGCAGGTTTTCTTGGCAACGGTCAAATGGCCGGCTATGAGCTAGACCTGGCGTTAATAACCATTTCCATCTACCTTGCTTTAAAAGGTAAGTCCTTCTTAGCACTGGACAATGCAATTTTTCGTTCAAAGAAAGATTAACAGGAAGAAGGCATTATCATGAATTTTCACCGTGGGTCCAACCCATATGTCGGGCAAGTAAGCCTAAAGGTTCAACAGCTTGAGCGTTCCTTAACCTTTTATAAGGAAGCCATCGGGTTTTCGGTATTGAAACAAACGGAAACGACTGCTGACCTGACCGCGGATGGGAAAACGGTCCTGCTATCGCTTGAACAGCCGGACAACGTGATACCGACGCCAAGAAAAACTACGGGATTGTATCATTTTGCGTTACTTCTGCCTACACGTTCTGATCTGGCGAATTACGTACGTCATTTTGCCGAATTGGGGCTGCGGATTGGCTCATCCGATCATCTTGTCAGCGAAGCCCTGTACTTATCAGATCCCGACGGTAATGGCATTGAGATCTACAGAGATCGGAATCCTTCGGAATGGACATGGCGAAACGGTCAAGTCGAGATGGCGGTGGATCCACTGGACTTTAGAGACCTTCTTTCACATGAGGAAGAAAAGCCTTGGACGGGGCTTCCCGCAGATACCGTCATGGGGCATATCCATCTACA
Organism: Paenibacillus puldeungensis; assembly: GCF_042678945.1. Classification (NCBI taxonomy): domain Bacteria; kingdom Bacillati; phylum Bacillota; class Bacilli; order Caryophanales; family Paenibacillaceae; genus Paenibacillus; species Paenibacillus puldeungensis. Next base: position 125,286 of record NZ_JBHTLM010000003.1, read on the forward strand.
TGTATCCGAGTTGCAAACTACTGAGAAGTTTTATTCGAAAGGCCTCGGATTTGAGGTGGTGAACCGTTTCGGAGCGCAGGCGCTTTTTATCTCTTCTGGAAAGTACCATCACCACATAGGATTAAATACATGGAACGGTGTAGGAGCGCCTAAACCACCAGAAAACAGTGCTGGACTGAAATCATTTACTCTAATTTATCCTGATGAAGCAGCCCGAAATCGCGTTGTAGCCAATTTGGGGCAAATGAACTTCAACGTCCATCAAGAAGGAAGCGGAAGCATAGCAACAACCGATCCGTCTGGGAATCGCATTTTGTTATTGGTTCGTGAAGAAATAAGCATATAATAAAAACGTGACAGGTGGTAGAACAACATGGGTTTTCTTAACAAATTATTAGGTAATAAAACAACCGAGGAGGCAAAAACAATGGAAAAATTAAACATCGGTATCATTTTAGGAAGTACGCGTCAAGGACGCTTGAGTCCGCAAGTAGGGGAGTGGATCAAGGGGATCGCCGAGCAACGTGGGGACGCCAATTATGAAATTGTCGATATTGCAGATTACAATCTGCCGTTCTTAGGCACAACTGATGGTTCTGAGCCGGGAATTGCAGCCTGGAATCAAAAGCTCGACAGCTTGGACGGATTTGTATTTATCGTTCAAGAATACAACCACAGCATCACAGGCGCGTTGAAGAATGCTCTGGACTTTGCAAGGGAAGCATGGAATAACAAGGCCGCTGGGATCGTAAGCTATGGTTCGACTGGTGGAGCCCGCGCTGCTGAACATCTCCGGGGAATTATGGGCGAGCTGATGATTGCAGACGTTCGTGTACATCCGACATTGTCTTTGTTTACGGATTTTGAGAACGGGCAAGTATTCAAGCCGCAAGATTTGCACCTTAATAACGTAAATGCAATGCTTGATCAAGTCGTAGCTTGGAGCGGAGCACTGAAAACGTTAAGATAATCTAATAAAATAGCAGCTCTAATCGGGTCCTTGTCAATTTAGTGTTGGCAGGGACTTTTGATTTATGGTTTATAGTTAACATAACAAAAGTTATGTAAATAAAAAGGAGGTGCATTTTGCACCACCCTTATCGACTATATTTCGTTAAGTTCTGATAAAGCGACCTCTTGTTCCTTTTCCGGTTGACCGAGCGGATAGATTCTGGCGGTTTCACTTTTCTCATCCACATGTTGAATATAGATGGGTACTCCATCACAAGTAACATTTACCATGGTAGGGGAAGAGACGATTTCTTTAGCACGCTGACTATTCAATGATCCAACCTCCTGAAATTCATGAAATGGTTTGGGTAAGCCTGTGTTTCTAGACAATTATTCATAAGTTACCCACCTGATTGGAGGTTTATGCAGTTTTAACTACAAAATCGAAGAGCATTAGAAGCGCAGGTAGGGGCTTTTACGGCGAACAAAGAAATAATTAATTACGTAAAATATGAATTTGACGAATAAATAGGTTTGAATTAAGCTGTGTTTAGGGAGGGTAGGACCGGATATGGATAAAAGCATGAAAAATCACTACATGCAGCGAATCAACGAGAAGCTATCGGAACTTCCTTGGTATGTAGGTGAATACGTTGATAGCCGTAAGCGGAAGCTCTCACCTACAACGCTGCTAAATTACTGTCATGACTACATCATTTTTTTCGACTGGCTCGTTTTGGGGAATAGTACGGGAGATAGCCGACGTGAAATCGATTTGATGGCACTGGAAATGTTGACTGTTCGGGAAGTAGAAAGTTTTCTAACGTATTTAGAATATGAGCTTGGCAATTCGCGGTATACGATCAATCGAAAATTATCTTCATTAAAGTCTCTGTTTGATTATTTGCAAAATAAAGCGGAGACTAAAGAGCTGAAGCCGTATATTCAACGAAATGTCATGGCCAAAATAGAACTTAATGCCATTAAAGAAAGCCAGGAAACGATCGCGCACCGAATTGAGAACAAAATTTTGCGTAAAAACGATTTTGAGCAGTTCCGGCAGTTTGTTGCTCAAGACTTTGGTGCGTTTAATAAAGAAAATAAGCGGCTATATCATTATCATCAATTGAACTGTGAGAGAGATACGGCCATAGTTTCGTTAATTCTTGGGTCCGGACTTAGATTGTCCGAAGTCGCCGGCATCAATCTCGATGATCTAGACATTGAAAGAGCGTTAGTTCGCGTCATGAGGAAAGGCAGCAAAGAGCAATATGTGTATTTTAGCAAGCAGGCACGAATGGATTTGGCAAATTACCTTGATGTTAGAGAAACGAAATATTCACCTGCGAAATCGGAAAACTACCTATTTATTGCAGCTCGTGTAGGACGTAAGGGAACAGACCGTAGATTAACGCAAAGAGCGATCGAAAAACTCATTAAAAAGTATGCGGCCGCCTACGGGAAACCGACACTTACAGTACATACCTTGAGACACTCATTTGCAACACGTTACCATTTGGAGAATAATGATGTACCTAAGCTGAAAAATCAGCTCGGGCATTCGTCGATCCAGACGACGATGATCTATACGCATTTAACGGATGAAGAGATGAGAAAAGCCGTTAATAATATGGATAAGTAATAGTTTCGAATCATTACAATAACTTTTTCAGGGCTTCCTTGCAGCAACTAACCGTTTCTGCAAGGTTTTTTTGATTATGTAGTGTTATACTGCCCTTGAGGTGAAAAATGTGGAATGGTTAGACAAAATGAATCACTATTAATGGAGGGAATTTTAATATGAGAAAAAAACCATTGGTGTGCATTGAAGAGCATAGCAAAGGTCGAGTAGTATCTTTTTTTGTTAACTGCCGTGGGCCTGAGCGCGCGGCTTGGGATTTACTTCGTGAATGGGCTGTAACTAATTTAAGCGATCATACAGCACGGAGATATATTGGTTGTGCACCTAAAGGACATCACCCCAAAGGTGAAGGACATCAGTCAAATGAAGATATTGGATCTCACGAGTATTTGGCACAAATGTTCCTATTTGACGATGAGGGAAAGAACGATACATTTTTGGGGGCCGATGTATGTGATGCACCTAAAGGATTGTTTCTTGTTGGTGATGTTGTGATGAATGAATTTAACGATGATGGTTCTATTGATATTGGTGCATCCATGCAAAGGTCTTATGGAGTAATGTCTGAATGCTTAAAAGATATGGACGGCTACGAATTTGAGCTAAAGGAAAGGCCATACTTCGAGGAACATATTTTTACAAATGAATGGTTCAGCGGTACGGATGAGTTGGCTGGATTCAAGCTCTGGCTGCCAATAAAAAAAGTATCTAACTATCACGTTAGTTAAAAAGGGGATACGAGCGTGAAGTAGTTGTTCTTGATTTCATCTGGAATTTCTTCACGCTCATCACTATGATTTCTTAACCGCCCTTTGGCTTCAGTCCCTTCAAAAGGATACGTCCTGTAGATGCAGTCTCCCAAACAGGTTCATAGCGGTCTCCCCAATGCTTCAGCATTTCTTCATAAAATGATTTTCGAAGATGATTATAATAGAACATCTTTTGTTGTGATTTAGCCCGGTCAATAGTAACGTTATGGAGCAATTCGGGAACATGGACCCATTCATACCTTGCAGCTAATCGTATAACCATGCGCGCATCTTCGAAATATCTTCCTTCCCACTTATCGTTTGTTAGCCAGCCTTGGACATTGCGCACGCAATCCGTCCGGTAACACCTCGGGTTTAACATGTACCCCAGCTTTAGCAAAAAATCATATTTATTTTCAAAAAGCGGCTGCAGCACATGGTCCGTGCACTTTAACTTACCTTTAGCGTCAGCTTCCCACAAACGGTGATTAGCATAAGAAAAGGCCGCCTTCGGCCGCTTATCAAGGGATTTTACCAAGCGTTCGGCGGCCTGGGGTTCAAGCCAATCATCCCCGTCAAGCTGAATGAAATAGGGAGTGGTAATATATTTTAGAGCCTCATTAAGTGCCTTGGAAATGCCAACATTTGTTTTCATATGAACAAGCCGGATACGCGGGTCATTTGAGAAAGATTTCAACTCGGTCAAGGAACGGTCAGTAGAGGCGTCATCTATAATCAGGATCAACTCCGGGCTTAAGGATTGTTGGGCAGCACTCTTTACGGCGCGGTATAAAGTTTTTTCTTTGTTGTAATTGGGAATAACGATTGTATAATTGGGTATTCGTTCCTTCATGGCCTGCGAATTGGGGGTAAGCTCTTGCAAATAGTACGAATCATCTAAAATAACCCATTTCGGGAAATACTCATTGCCCCATTCACGCAAAATCTGGTTGTACAGATCATAACGGAATTTCCTGCGAACAGACCGGGTTTGTTCAAACCGTTTCCAGTTTTCTTGATCCCTTCTTCGATGGTACAATACCTTATTAACCCATATCCACTGATACTTTCCGGCTAATCTCAGCACAATTTGAACGTCCTCTGCCAGCATATCACCGTTAGTTTGCGCCATCCAACCCCCGACCTCTCGGACAGCATCGGTTCGATAAAAACGAGGGACAAGTGCATAATTCATTTTTAGCAACAAATCGTACTTATCCTTATATTGTTCAAGAACTATCTGTTCTGTATTTTGTACACGATAATTTTCATCCAGCCAGTAAGTTGTATGATTTCCATATATGAGGGCCGCTTGTGGATTGGATTTCGCAGCCCTGATGAGAACAGCCAGAGCTCTAGCATCAAGCCAATCATCCGCATCCAATTGTATAAAGTAAGGTGTTGTAATGAGAGTGAGAGAGTAGTTAAGAGCATTGGTTTGCCCCATATTTTTTTTAAGTGTGATGCAACGGATCCGCCGATCCGCCAAAAAACGTTGTAAACGCTGAAGTGAACGATCCGTAGAGGCATCATTAATGATTAACAGTTCCCATTCCTGGTACATCTGATCAAGAACGCTTTGAATCGTTTGTTCAATGTACCGTTCTTTATTATATAAAGTAACGACAACGGTAACTTGGGCCATGAACATTACTCCCTCCGTTGGCTTATGGGGACAAGACGTATAGATTGCCAAAGATCGGACGGACCTACAGCACATGCTTGGTAGTGGTTTCCCCAACGCTTAAGCGCTTTTTGCGTGTACAGTAGCCGCAATTTATTGTACACGGCAGCGTTACGGTCATGACTTAAGTTATGCTGGTGATAACGGAAGTGATAGAGATTGCGGTCCACATAAGTAAACGTATGATCGTCCAGCAATCGCAACAGCATGCGGCGATCCTCCATCATTCTTCCTTTTGTTAAATTATCGATTTCCCATCCTCCAACACGTTTTACGGATTTTGTTCTATAAAATCTTGGCTGGACCATAGGGTCATAGACAGCAAAGTCGTAGCGGTCTTGAAACGGACGGTGCTTAACCAGTTTGTGAACATAGAAATGTCCGTCTTTCTCATGCCAATGACATGTGTTAGCATAGGCTAATGCTGTGGTGGCAGGTTGAAGTTCCATAGTTTTGAAAAGTACCTGCACGGTGTCCGGCTCTATCCAATCATCCCCGTCCAACTGGATAAAATACTTGGTTTGTATACGCTCCAGCGCATCGTTGAGCACATGGCAAATGCCGGTATTATTTTTACGCGTAATAACTTGAGTACGGTTCGGATCGATGCACCGTCTGACAATAGATACCGTTTCATCCGTTGATCCGTCATCAATAACGAGTAATTGCCAATCTTTAAAGGTTTGAGCATAAACTGAGGCAAGGGTATGCTTAATAAAGGCTGCTTTATTAAAAGTTGGGACGACGACAGTAACTTTTGTCATTTGTCACGTCCTTTTAGGTTCCAGGGCCAGTTCCTGGTCCCGTTCCCGGTCCTGTGTTTGGACCCGTCCCTGGACCGGCGCCGGGTCTAGTGCCTAATCCTGCATTTGATCTCGGATAGTATGAATATGAGGTAGGGGTAGGGGGATTTTGGTAGGGTGCAGGGGCTTTTCTTTGTGCTTTTGGTTTCACAGGTCGTTTAGGTTCTTTAGGCTGTGCCGGTTGTTCTGGATTTGTTAGAGATCGATACTCTTTGGGGGTATCTACAAGATTTTTTGGCACTAAGTTTACAACTTTTTTCCATCCTACTCCATATGTGATTATGACAGGCTCATACTCATCGCCCCACCGTTTTAATGCATCTCGAATGGTCCATTCCGCCATTTCCGCATAAACACCAATATTATTCGTTTGATTGCCGGAGTGCCGGCGATGGTTATATAACATTTGATCCACCCAGTGAAAACGGTAGTGTTCGATCAGACGCAGCAGAATACGTTTATCTTCTAAAAATCGGCCTTCATATGGGTCATCTGTAGGCCAACCGCCGATCTGCTTTAAAGCAGACGTACGATAAAAACGCGGCCATACCGATGTGTTTGCAAGCAGGAAGTCATATCTATCAATGAAATTGCGGCCTTTATACACCTCGGTTTGGATACGATTTCCTTGCGGATCCTCGTGTATAATATGAATATTTCCGGAGACGACCGCCACATCTTTCGGTTGTTTTTCCGCCGCCTGGATTAATACTTCAAGCGTGTGCGGATAAAACCAGTCATCACTGTCCAGTTGTACGACGAATGGGGTACTTACAAGCTCAAGTCCTGCATTCATACTTTTGGATTGGCCTATATTCAATGGATTGCGAATAAGCGTTACACGAGGGTCTTGCAAATACAATGCGATATCGGACAAATATTCTTCGGTTGAACTATCATCGATCAGAATCAGCTTCCAATTCTCATAGATTTGGTTAAATACACTCTCTATAGCTTCAATGAGGTACGAGCCGGGATTGTAGAAAGGAATTAATACCGTTATCCTTGCTTTCATAGATTCTAATTCCTCCTTGTAATTTTATTTATTGTATTGGTCTCGACATCTGTACATAAACTGAAACCATTTCTCTGAAATACGGTCTGAGGCAGCCGACTGGCTTTCTTTTACCGCGGCTTTAGCTAACCTCCGATGCTTATCGTGATCGGTCAAGAGGCCTTCTAATGCTTGAGCAAACTGATTCAATGATCCTTCTGTCCACTCATAAGGATGTTTAGTAGCAGGAGGATGCCCCCATTTCATGTTAGGCAGCAGAAGTTGGCTTCGAGCCACTTCAGGCAATGTACCGACAGCAGCCGCAATGACTGGAACTCCACAAGCCATGGCTTCCTTAACGTGCGTTGCTCCCGTTTCCCATTTACTGCCGCATACTAAGACATGCCATCTGCGAACCAGTTCCGGCATTTGATGATGCGGAATCATCGAAATGATTTTGATATTCGGCAATTTTTGCTGCAACCATTCCTTCTGAAATTGCGGTGCCCTTCCATGAACCATTTCAAACTGTACATGCGGAAATTTTTTTGCCAAAAATGGAATCACTTCGACTCCCTTGGTGTATTTATTGGGGGCGTCATTACCAATCCAGCCTACAATAGGTTCTTTAGCACGTTTTCCCGGCGAGAATAAGGTTAGATCAACCATACTGGGGATAACGGTAATTTTGCTCGGATCATAATCCTTCCATTGCTTCAATACGAGCTGCTTTTGGTAAATCGAGTTCACAACTAACGGAACTTGTACTTTTAACGGTTTCGATAAATCGATATTCGGTCCGACGCTCCATCCGGTTGCCTTTGTTTCCTGTCCGGTTTGCCATGAGTTAAAAAAGTAATGATTCCACCATCCGGGTTCTTTTTTATCAATGATTCGTACATGCTCTGCGGCATACATAGGAATTTGGCCTTTATAGGGGGCAAACGCAATTTTCAAATCATCAGGACAAAGAAGAGATAGCCACTTTGCCCTTGTATTGGCCGCTAATATCGGACCTTTGGCCTCAGAGATTTGAAAATAGTCCAGCACAAACTTAAATCGGAACAAGGATTGCGCCCCCTTTCATCTGGAATGATTTCTACACATGTACATGAACTCAAACCATTTAGTTGAAATAATGGTTGGATCCGAGTTTTTACTTTCAATGATTGCCGATTTGGAGAGTGATTCATGCAATTTATGGCTGCTCAATACGGTATCAAGAGCAGAAGCATATCGTTCCAACGATTCTTGACTCCAATTGGATGGATACTTGCTGCCTAAACTATTATTCAATGTCATTTCCGGCAGCAGCATCTGACTAATAGCAATTTCCGGAATAGCTCCAACGGCTGATGCTATAACCGGAACCCCGCAAGCCATGGCTTCTTTGATATGTGTACCACCGGTTTCCGATTTGCTGCCGCTGATCAAGACATACCATTTACGAATGATTTCCGGCATCTTGTAATGGGGGACTTCGTAGTACATCTTTAAATTTGGCAACTCTTTCGGAAGCCATTCTTTTAAATATCGGGGCTTTACTGCATGAACCATTTCGAATTGAACGTCAGGGAATTTTCGGGCCAAATAAGGAATGACTTCAACTCCTTTAATTCTTCGACGATCGACGTCATAGCCAATCCAGCCAATGGTAATCGGTTTTTTTCGTTTTTTCGGGAAAAACAATTCGGGATCGACCATATTCGGAATGACATGGATTTTATCGGTCGGATAATTCCACGCTTCCAATATTTTGTTTTTGTGATAAACAGAATTAGCAACCAAAGGAATGGTCTTATGAATCGGATGCTTTAAATCGATATTAGGACCCCAGCTGAACCCGATTTTATTGTTCTCCAGCTTATTACGGATAAGAAAATAATGGTTCCACCATCCGGGTTCATCTTTGCTTACTAACTTAACCTGGTCAGGATCATACATAGGAACCTCACCAGCATTAGGCGCGAATGCAATTTTTAAATCCGAAGGGCATAACCTCGAAAGCCATTTTGCTCTTACATTTGGGGTGAGTGTAGGTCCTCTGGCATCAGCCTTTTGAAACCTATCGAGTACAAAGCGAAAAGGAAACAGAGGAGGTCCTCCTTTCTGCTTAAAAAGATGATGAGTCACTTGGTATTGGACATTTGCCCAGCATGCTTACGATAGTAATAATGAACCTCCGGAATATTTTCGATGCGAACTCCTTGTTTCAAGCATTTGAATATAAACAAGAAATCGTGCCCGGTAATGGAACGTTTGCCCGGCAATTTCCGGACCAGTCCGCCAACTTGATCGAAAATTTCGCTTCTGAACAGGAGGGAGCCGTAAGAAGCACCGGATTTGTTCTGCACCAAATACTTATTGGCGATGTTTGCATGTCCGTCTACAATAAACCCGGCTTTCAGATATACATCGGGCTCACTGTCTCTGAACTTAGCAATGTAAGTGCCTACCATCCCAACGTCGGGATGCTTCTTGAGAAAGCTAACCTGTTTCTCGATTCTCGTAGGAGAAGAAAAATCGTCCGCATCTTGAATGGCGATATACTCACCTCGGGCTAAAAATAATCCAGTTGTGTTCGCTCCTGCGTATCCTATATTGTAAGGTAATGTCAACGATACGAATTGACCGTCTGCTGCAAACCTCCGGGCTAACTCTCTTTGGCGCCATCTCTGTACAATCTGATCGACATCATCCGTTGAACCATCATTGATCAGAATAATTTCAATATGCTTATAAGTTTGCGCTGCAATACTATCCAGGCATTGTTCGATATAAGGCGCTGAATTATAGCAGGGTATCACTACGCTAACTCTTTCCTTCACCCTTGTGAACGTCAATGGGTACACCTCCTCCAATGGAATATGATATGATTAACCCGTTTTCTTGGATTGTACATTCGCGGATTAATAGAATGAATGGCATCAAACTAGGGCAATTGGAGACAACCTGCGTATACTATCAATACAGCGCAATTGATCAAGAGAGAAGGGATGAGAGGATGCCTACCCGCCGATACGTAAAAGCAAAATTGAGTATTGATCAACTCTTTCAGCGCATGAACGAAGACAATATTCGTTATGTTATATTACGGTGGTTCGAACAGCTGCCGGATATTCAAAATGGGGAAGATATCGATTTATTAGTCCATGATGAAGATATCAACAAACTTCACTATTTCACTAAAGAGAAGGTAGGTGACGCTGTTCCGTGTGATGTTTATAGCGCATCTGGCCTGGAAGGGAGCGATTATGCAAAGCTTCCCTACTATCCTGTTCGAATTGCCGAAACGATACTGCAAAACCGGGTTTTGTGGAAGGGAAAATACTACGTGCCATGCCAGATGGATCTCTTTCTCAGTATGGCTTATCATGTGGTCTATCATAAAGGAGAAAGATCAGGCATCCCTGTAATAGGAAATAACAAGCTGCCGACCAAACCGTTAGAACACAACTATCATCAAGTTTTAAAAGATTTGGCTCATATAAACGACGTTCAGGTCGAGATCAGTTTATCCAGCTTGCACCGCTATCTTGTAGATAGACAATGGAGTCCGGGCATTGATACGATTCGAAAGCTAGGTTTGCGAAATAAATGGCTGAAAGCATTATATCCGCCCAAGACTATTGACCAAATACGAGACGGAGAATTAATCGTATATTTTGTCAGAGAGTGGGCATACAGCAGAGGCTTAACCGATCTAATAGTCAATACCTTAGAAAAGATGGGGCTGAATATTCTTCTAACTCACCGATTGAATGAGACAGCAAGGTACAGGGCATCAAAAAAAATAAGAGGGGGAAACTGGGGGAAAGGGCCATGGAAGGTCTGCGGTGGCGGCCCTGAAGTGCTGATCGCAGCGTATGATCTGGAGCCTATAGCTGTTCCGGAAAGTAAAAGAAACGAATATCCTTTTGTAGCCAATGGACATTTTTTTCTCAAAGAAAAAATACGTAAGGAATTAATGCGTGATATTCCCCGCGAGAGCAAAACAAATCCGCTTCATTCCAGTGACGACGAGCAGGAGGCATGGGAATATATTAAAATAGCTTGTCCTGAAATGGTTTCACATGTGAAGAAACGGATTCAAACGCACATGAACAGCTATTTAACTAGAGAACCCGTATTGCAAAAGCTAACTGGGAACAATACTAGAGGAAAAGTGGAGGTTATTGAATTTAATGGTAAGAAGGTCGTTAAAAAAACATTTAAGCCGGGGAGACAACGATTTTTAGAAAGAGAAAAGTATGCTTTTGAGGTGCTAAGTAAGAAGACATCTCTAATTCCCACGTTGTTAGATCAAGGCGAAAATTACATCATTATCCCTTATTACGATAAGCTCATTGAGGACCAGGCGAGCAGGGTTAGCTTGTTGAAGAATCATTTGGGTGAACTGGGCCGATTTTTGAAACTATTATATGATGAAGGTTTGGCTCATATGGATTTTCACCCCGGAAATATTCTATTTACAGCAAACAAGGGGATTAAAATTATTGATTTTGAATTCTTATACAAATATAAGAAGAAGCCTGGTACATTCAGGGAATCTTATGATATTGCCGGCATTCCACCGGATTTTGATGGTGATTTACCCATCGGGATTAGACCCGATGAGAAAAAACTTCATGACATATGGATGCAAACTTCAGGGTACGGATTGGAAGATTTGGCTTTATCCATTGAAAAGTAAGACAGAGAACTAAGTGAAGGAGGGGATAGCTTGAGTTCAATTCAAAAGATTATATTATTAGAGTCAAATACCATTCTTTATGTAGATGAACATGATAATAGAGGAAAATGGTTAATCAAGCAGAATGGAATTACACAGCCTCATGTTACCGGTATATGGAGAAAAATAGTTAATAAGTGGCAGCCGACGATCGCAATAGATGTTGGAGTGAATTATGGGGAAATTATGTTTTCAACAGCTTACGATCACAATATACAAATAGTAGGTATAGAAGCTAATAAATTGCTCGACAGCTGCATTAGTAAGTCCATAGCCGAACACCCGAATGCAAGTCAAATAAAAATGATCTATGCGCTTGCTTCAGATAAAGATACGGATGAGAATACTTTTTTTGTTGATAAAGAATGGTCTGGAACTTCAGCAGTTGTCCCAAATAACGAACATAAATTTAGAACTCTGAAAGTGAATAGTACGAGAATTGACTCGCTATTTGCAGATCAATCTTTGGTTAAAGAACGATTGCTTTTTAAAATAGACGTGGAGGGTTATGAACAATTTGTCTTACATGGAATGAACAGACTTATAAAAGAATGCAGCAACTGTATTGGGATCATTGAATTTAATAGCGAATTTTTAGAGAGAGCCGGAACGGATGTTGACGATTTTTTACGGTTTCTAAATGAAAATTTCAAAGTATATTTGCTTTACTCCAGTTTTAAAGTATACCATTTTGAACGGATGAATTTAGAGAGCTTAAAAAAACATTATAGAAATGAACACTTTCAAAAAGATTTATTATTGTTATCAGACAATGAAACTATTCAGCAACTGGACCTGAAAGTAAAAGAAATTGGTCAATCCCTAAAGGAGTAAATAAGGACAGGAGCTGATAAAATAAAATGGTGTCGATTATTACATGCACGATGAGACCGCATGCCATAAAGAATGTGTTTAGTAATTACGAGAACCAGGTGTATCAGGATAAGGAATTAATTATTGTTTTAAATAATGATGAAATGAACCTGGAAGAATGGAAAAAAAAGGCAAATAAATATAAGAACGTTAGTGTTTATCAACTTCCCAGTACCGTAACACAAGGGGAATGCTTGAATTTCGCTGTGAAAAAATCAAATTATCCTTATTTTGCAAAATTTGATGATGATGATTTTTATGCTCCATATTATTTATCGGGCTCCATGCGAGCTTTTCAGTTATCCGGTGCTGATATTGTAGGTAAAAGATCAATCTTTTGCTATCTGGAAGCAAGTAGAGTATTGGCGATACGAACACCTCAGTATGAACATACTTTCACAAATACAGTAAGTGGTGCCACGTTGATTATAAAGAAAGCAGTATGGAATAAGATCAACTTTGAACCTCTGAATTATAAATCCGATACAACCTTTACCGCGCAAGCAACCGCACAAGGCTACAAAATTTATTCCACCGACAAATATAACTTTAGCTGTATTAGAAATGCAGATCCTGAGGCCCATACATGGAAATTAACAGACAAGGATTTTTTGAAAAAATGTGAAATTGTTGCACAAACAAAAAATTTCAAACCGCTAGTAATAAAGCAGCCTTAATAAAGAAGTAACAGAACGTTCGATAATGAAGCAGACTTTTTCATGAGGTCGCCTCGTTTTAGGTGAGTTTGTAGGAGTACAAACACATTAACGAATGTGCGGCCTTTTGACATTTTCACAAAACCCGTATTTTGTACATATGTCTATAAAACGAAAAAGCCTCTTGTACTACTTAGTAATCTGTTTATTCTTGGTGGTCTGCAGCTCTCCCTTGGATTTATTACAGTTCAGTTTCCACAATAACTTTGAAACTTGTTTCAGTGTAACAAAAACAAACACACTCCTTTCAGCATTCATCTGAAAAAAGTGTGTTGAATCAACTTTAAACAAATAGAGTATTACACCTGAACCCTTAATGAAAATTTTTCTATAGAACATATTCCTTCTCACTCAATTGCAGTAGAGAATTTCTTAAAAGCTTTATATGGCACCTTAATTAAATTAAAACTGTCTGAAGGCAGCTTATTGATAGTCTGCCGTGTATCACTATCCCTTATCGTCATTCCAATAATAACCTGACAATTCTTAAGCTTAATGATGTGATTAAAAAACTTATCTACATCACTACTAACAATACTATGTTGTGCAGGTTCATCAAAGATAAGAGTTCCTGGATGATTTCCTGATTTTTCATTAGATGTTTCTAATAATGATAACACAAATGACCATATCGCTCTTATATTATCACTTGCTGAGGAATCAAATTTCATATCAAACCCCTCGATAACGGGAAGATATGAATCCATTGATATGTCAATTTGATTTAAATTCGGTATACTTTTATATCCAAATTGTGTGAGATTTTTGATGAAATGATTTCTTAGAATCTTAATTTTTTCTTCGTCTAAATCAGAAAATTTCTTCTTTGGAAGATCGGCTTTATCCTTTAAATACTCTTTCCAATCATTAGATAGCTCTCGAAGTTTTTGCTTCTTTGTATTAAAATACTCGATTAATTGATACAGACTATTCATTTCAGCATCTAGCTGTAACTTCTTACGAATAATGGATTCCGATATGTTTTCATTAATTGAATATAAATCATTCCGCAAAGATTTAGCCACACTACGAAGTGTTAGTAAGCTATTCTCAAGTTGTACGATTCTCTCCCGTATCTTATCCTTATTTCTTCGATGACCCTCTTGAGCAAATTCAAGCATATCTTTCTGAGCATTCAAGTGTCTTATATTTTCATCAATACTCATGACTTGCATATGACTAGAGTGGGGTATTAACGTATCATGGATGGGTTGACTACATACAGGGCATGTATCCTTTGATGTCGCTAAATCCAATTCCGAACCAAGGGTTCGCAATCTAGCTGCGTCTTTATTATTTCTAATATCGGTCTCGATAATTTCAAGATTGTTGGAGAGTTTATCAATGCTACTGCTTTCAGAATGAAGTAATCCTCTATTTCTATAAATCTCTCGCTCAAACTCCTCAATTGAGTTTTCGGTAGCATTAAGTTCTTCTTGAATATGATCAAAATTATCTACAACTTTAGGATTTAAAAGTGACAGCTTATTATACTGTTCTTGAAGCTCTTCAATATATTCATCTATCTCTGCATCTTGTTTTTTAATAATGAGGTTTGATAAATCTTCTTCTGACAGTATCTGAGGAGACAACGGCAGTCCATGGGGAACACAACCTTCTCTATACACAAAAGTATTTAACTCTTTTATTAAAAAGTCCCATTGAAACTTTATACTGCTGTCTCTTGTTCTCAAAGAGTCCTTCTTCTTTTCATTTTCCAAAGTATCCAGGCGCAATAAAAACTCTAACACACGTTTTTTTGACTCTCGGATGCCCAAAAACGGCATCCCTGACATAATATTCGACCAACCATTTTTCTGCTCAATAAACATTGCAGAAAATACTAATTGTAAATATAGTTTTCTTGTTCCATCATCAGCAGCAGGCACTAGAGGAAGCTCAATATGTAAAAAGCGTTCTAAAAAAGTGTGAAACCCCTTCACATACACAGCTGAATTAGGCATATGAACGTACATGTCTTCGATTAATACATCTGTATTTTTGATGTTATTCATTCTACTGTGGAATACGGTAATGAGCCTATTATCTCTACCTTCCATCGTAGCAGAACGGTAAATTGTAACTGTTTCTTTTCCATTATAAATTTCAAGATAAGCTCCTGACTCTAGGACTGGCCAAACATCTTCTCCCTCCTCAATGGCTGTCTTATAAACTGCTGTAAGAACTTTTTCACCTTTCCCACCAATGATTTCTTCAAAACCCAGACAATAATAAATAGCAGCAATAACAGAGCTTTTGCCACTCGTGTTATCTTCGCTTGCTATTATATTTAATCCATTCGTAAATGTACCATCGTATCCGTATGTACCATTACTTGTTTTGATTTGAATTTTCAACCGATTAATTCTCAGCACTGGAATACCTCCACAAAGATGTAAGAGCTTTAATTTTATCTTCTGTAAGCATCGTCGATAATGAGGATAAATAACGTTTTTCATCCTTCATTAGCTGCGTGTCTTTAATGATTTTTTTCACATAGCTCTTTCCTAGCTTGGATAGCTTATACAAGCCATTTTGCTGTTGAAAGATTATGCCATCTCCAACCGCAAATCGGATAGCATGGTTAACTGCTGGGTCAAAACGAACTACCGTATAGCTAGCAATTCGGTCATATACTAAATCCTTCAAATCTTCCATATCTTGTTTTGTGCTAAGTCCGACAGAAATCATATGTAGCTTTAGTAATGAACAGCCACCACGACTACACATCTCCATAATTAGGCATAGTTGAGCTATCTTGTAGCTTATCCTATAGTTATAAGGAACCGCATCCGGTTTAGCTTCAAATACGATTTCGTCTGCTAAAATGTAGTTTTTGCCATTCATCATTTACTCACTCACCTACTTCTGAATTGCATGGAACAATCAGCAAGCCAGCCACTAATAAGGTCAAGCTTTAATTCCATAATCGATGCCATATTCAGATATTTAAACTGTTCCAACTTCTTTTGGAAATCATCCAAAATGTCATTAAATAGTTGAGAATTGATAGAACTATTAGTGTTCATCCTAGTTTTGAACGCTACTTCCTTTTTGTATGATTGCTCTAACATAAATATATCTTCATAAACTTCGGAATAGGAAACCCGAAGTACCTTCATTATTTCAATCCCACTGATGTATGAATTGATGTACATATTAACTAGTTCATTATAATCCTCATCCGATTCATCAACTTCACCCATAACAGCCTTAACTTTTCTCTTGATGTTATTAACCTTCTCTGAATCACATTGTGACCAATCAGGTGCAACAGTTGTATGGTGAATTGCGATATTAAGTTGCATGTCGGTCAAAGTTGTTCTTATGATTCTGGATATTTCAACTTTAAAATCTTCTGCCTGTTTAATCACAATAATAAAATCGTCATCTATGTAATCATAATTGTCTGGCTCTGCGTTTTTTAAGGCTATTACCTCTTTACGCTTGGTTTCCGCATGTGAAATTATTCTTGAATCTTTATACTCAGGAATAACAAAATGCCATTCTTTAATTACTGGCACACCTAAACCTTTCAATCTATCTGCATATTTAAGCGATGTTAGCTTACCTATGTCAGTGGTCATTTTATCTCTAAGATGACCATATAACTCATCATCTGTGTAATCACGTTCGGGACAGTAACATTGATAAACCCTTCCTTTACGTGTAAAACCTTCAATACCAGCATCACCACCATAAACCGCTGGTATTTCAGTAAAGTGTTCATCTTGAAACTTCATTCTATAACATGAGTTCATTAATTTTTCCCAAGACTTCCCGTCTAAAGGAGTGTCTATAAACTTCAAAATCATAAGACCCCACCTAATAATGATATAGATAATGAACTTCTTACATCAGCATATGGCAGTAATGCATGGAAATCCACCATGAACGTATCCATAGCACCAAGATAATGAACTTTTGCCAATTGAAAAGTTGGATACACCTTAACAATAATCACCTCTTTATCGATAAAGAAAAGTTGGTCATTTTCACGAGGCTCTGTAGCAGTCATTGTCTCAGCTCCCCACTCAAAACATTCCCTATAAATCCTCATATTACCATCGACAGTTCAATAGAACAATCAGTTAATATTAAAAAGTTAGTAAATAACAAAAAGCCAAAGTGTGATACTTGAGCCCTTTATGATTTGAGTCAAAGCAATTTCCATATCGGTGATTTCTTGTATGACCTCTGCTTGTTCTTTTATGTCACTACTTTCTTTTAGTTGCTTTGCATACTCATTTAATAAGGTTTCATTTACTTCCTGATCCCCCTTTTATCCAATTGCTCTTGGAAAAAGGACTGCCCCAAACCTCGACTTTCTCTTTGGAGGAGGATAGAGCAAGTTGTACCAGATGGTCATTCTGGGGTTGTACGTTCGCCTTTTTTGTCTTATGGCTCGTTTGTTTCATGCTGGAGCCGATCATCTTGACTATAAATTGGTTCGCGTTCAAGGCACCGAAAGTGGATATATTTTTTATTGTATCATCATTATGTAGGTATATATGTGTCAATTTTCCAGAATGTAGGCACATTTGTGCACTTTTTGAATGACAAAAAAGTACCGACATAAAAATAAAAAAACCCATGTATTGGGTTTTTGGGATTATATAGATGTAGGCACTTTTATGTCAACGGACATGTCTGTTGTCGGATGACAAGAACTTAGTCCCTTGTAGGACAAGAACTTGGTCCCTTATCCGATTTTGGTTAAATAAGCAGGCTAAAGAAATCTAGTGATCATCAGTCATGTTTACTAATGTAATCAACCACATCATTTATTAATTTTTTGTTAGATGCATCAATAAGCAATCTTAATGGTGTAAATGAATCCATTTTGGAAAAACTTCTTCTTTTTCTCACACTATTGTTTGGACATTTATATTCTGTGAATTCTATTTTTTTATTCTCAATAAACATTTCTATTTTCAACAAGTTTTTTATAGGATTTTTTTGTTCTTCAGTGAATTTAAATAATACTTTAAATCCCTCTTTGGTTATTGTTAGTACTTTATTCCAATCCCAGTTTTGGCATCTTCTTAAAAATGAAGATGAAGAATTCCCAGAAATTTGCCCAGTTGCTTATGTAACCGTTTTCTCAAAAATAACAGGATTTTCAGATAAACGAACCTTTTTCCCACCCATATTATACCTCATATTAACATAATTAGGCTTGTACACCATTATATAATAACTTAAATTTGTATTAAAAGGAATAAATATGGTTTTGCTTATAGCAAAATAGCAAAGCTCTGAACCTGATCGTGGAGGAAACTATGAAGATCAAGTCAAACTATACTAAACTCTTTGGTGCATTCTCTCTTACTTTTTTGGGCGATGGGCTTACGCTGGCCGCAGTCCCTTGGTTAATCTCCACACTTACCAGCGATACCCTGTATGCCTCCGTCACCATGACGGCGCTTCGTTTACCCTGGCTTCTATTCAGCCTGCCTGTGGGTGTGCTTATTGATCGCTACTCACGTAAACATATGCTGATCGGGGCGGGATTTACTCGGATGATTCTTCTTCTTGGCCTGACGTTATGTATATGGGGCGGATGGATCAGCATTCCGATGCTCGCTCTGTTCATGTTCGGGATTGGTCTTAGCCGCGTTGTGTTTGACAGCACGGTCCAGACAATTATTCCTCAACTTGTAGACGAGAGCAAATTGGAAAAAGCCAACGGGCAGTTTACAGCGGGACAGCTGATTACGAGTGATATTCTGGGTGTTGCCCTCGGGGGATTCATCATCACCCTGCATATTGTTTTTCCTTTTGCCATTGATACCGTTACAGCTGTCATTGCTCTTCTCCTCTTGATCGCTCTAAAAGGGAGCTTTTATCCGGGGAATCGGGAAGCAGCCGAGAAGGGCAATCAGCCCATGAAGGATTGGAAACGGGAGATGTGGTCCGGGATTCAATATGTCTATCAAGACCGTTTTCTCCATGGATTGTCGATTCTGTCCGTCACGATTACGTTGATGTATTCAATTATTTTGGCAACTCAAATCTTCTTTGTACGAGATGCTCTTCACCTGGATGCTTTTGCATTCGGCATATTAATCTCCATTGCAACGATCGGCAGCATTGTGGGAAGCCAGGCAGTTGCTTATATGCGCAACAAGTGGACCACGAAACAATTAATTATCTCATCCATTTTGTGTATGGGCATCATTTACGGTGTGGTAGGTCTGACTACGAATGCGTATGTTGTAGGCGCCCTGTATTTCTGTGCTGCATTTTTCATTATCGTCTACAATGTCACACGTTCATCAATCCTGCAACGTTCCGTGCCTAATGAGCTGCTCGGCAGGGTAGGCAGCGTGTTTCGCTTTTTGTCTTTCGGGATTAGTGCCGTGGGTACCCTTCTCGGCGGATTATTGGTCCGAATCAGCGAAACCACATTCGATCGCGTGTTTTCATTACAACTTCCTTACCTTTTGTTAAGCTTGGTCTATATCCTGGCCGGCCTGTTATTTACCTTTAAAATGCAAAATCATTCAGAGAATCAGCGTAACACCCATCATGTGTAGGAATTTAAGGCAATAACCCGGTAGCCCTTTACAGGTTCTTCATGGTTATTTTCCGATAGGCTGGTATAAATGCATCAGGTGTCGCACATTCGGAGCTTGACTGTTACGTAAGGTCATCCTTCATAATGAACTCCAGTTCGCCTGAAATAACTTTAACGGATCGGTTTTTTTTCAAGGACTCTCCCCTGCACGATCTGGAATTTGAACGAATCAAGGATTTCGCCCCCGAGGTCGAACTATGAAGTATCTCCTCGATACGAATGTGATTTCCGAGCTGGTGAAAAAGAAACCCAATCTAGGTGTGCTACATTGGATTAATGAGCGAGACGAGTCCAAGTCCATGCTATTCCTAAGCGTCATCACGTTTGGAGAGTTGCAAAAAGGAATCCGCAAATTAAGTGACAAAAGCCGCGCAGAGCGATTGCAAGCCTGGATCTACCAGGAGTTGAGTAGCCGGTTCGAGGAGCGTATTCTTCCCTTGACCTAGATACCCTTTTAACATGGGGGAGCATCCAAGGACAATCCGAAAAGAATGGTCACCGTTGCCTGTCATGAGCAGCCTGATTGCAGCTACGGCCATTACGAAAAATTTAATCGTTGTAACCCGCAATGTTTCTGATCTTGAGCGTTGCCAGGCTACTGTTTTTAACCCTTGGAAGACCGAATGACCATAAAGCGCCACGAATCCGTTTCGGATTGTGACGCTACGTACTATCTAAACCCAATTTGACGCCGAAATTAGGCATTCACCTTGCCTAGGGCGAATATCTTAATGGGGAAGTACATTTTAAAAAAATGAGGCGATACACTTGGGATACTTCGTTACTGTGGAACCGGGCGTAAAAGTATTTATAGAGGACATCAATCCGAAGGGAAATAAAACGATACTTTTTATTCATGGATGGCCGCTAAACCATAACCAGTTCGAATATCAGTTCAATTTCCTTCCTAAGCTCGGATATCGTTGTATCGGAATGGACTGGAGAGGATACGGCAATTCGGATAAACCATTCGACGGGTACAATTTCGATAGATTAGCGGATGATGTCCGCATGGTCATCGAGGCGTTACAGTTAAGAAACATAACACTGGCAGGACACTCTACCGGAGGCGCGATATCGATTCGTTATATGGCTCGTTACAAAGGGTATGGGGTATCTAAACTCGTCCTGATCGACGCTGCCTCTCCATCTAGCGTTCCAAAAGAATTTACAAATAAAATCATCGAAGATACAAATCATGACCGACCGCAAATGCTGCAAGACCAAACGGGAATTTTTTTCTTTCAGTATATTTCCGAACCGAAATCCGATTGGTTCGTTTTAATGGGACTACAAGCGGCGAATTGGGCGACTTCCGCCATTATGGTCACGCTTAGAGATGAAAATGTTTACAACGATCTCGGTCAGATCGATGTACCCACATTAATTATTCACGGAATTCATGATAAAGTCGTTCCGTTTACCCAAGCTGAGGAAACAAATAAGCTGATCAAAAATTCGAAGCTAGTTCCGTTCCAATACAGCGGTCATTGCGCTTTTTTAGAGGAGCGCGATAGATTCAACCAATTATTATCTTCTTTTGCATAACGACTCGGATTAGCCGCACCATCACTCCCCATAAATATAGTCCGATAATGCCCGATGATTGAGCAAATCTGCCCAATAGTTGAATAGCGACGGATCTCTATAGGAGAACCCACAGCTAATCAGTTAAAAAAATCGGCGATAAAGTTTTCTCCGTCGTTCCCCGCGTAGTTGAGCATAGATTTGTGTGGTTGATGCTTTTTCATGCCCTAGCATGCCTTGGATAAAATCTAAAGGAGCTCCATTATCAAGCAACTGGCATGCATAGGTATGACGAAAACGATGAGGATACACATTTGCCTCTACCGCTCCGCGAGATGCTAATCGCTTCAAAGCCCATCTGAGCGTTGGAATGGCCATTCGCTTCACTGGATTGGTATCTGTTACAAATAAGACTTTACACGAGTCTTCGCGGCTGTCTAAATACTTTTTCAACCATACTTTGCACTCCGTGGTGAAATAAACTTCTCTCTGCTTTGCCCCCTTACCGTTAACAATGGCAGAGCAGTTTTCCCAGTTCAAGTCCTCAATGTTTAACTTCTCTACCTCACCAATACGACACCCTGTACAATATAGAAACTCAAGTAGTCCTCTTTCCCTTAGGGTTTGACATGAGATCTTCAGATGAATCACATCTTCTTCCATCAAAAACTTAGGTACTCGTTTCTCCATTTTTGGCTCACGCAGTTTAAGTGAAGGATTGTTAGGAAAATAGGTTTCTTCATATGCAAATCGAAATAAGGATCGAACAAAACGGATACCGTGCCCTAAACTGCTTGGCTTCAAACGATCAGATTGTTTAGCTAAGTATTCTTTCAAGAGATTCAGAGTTACCCCTGAGATATCTACATCCCCGAGGTCATTAACCAGCATCTTCAGTTGTAGAGCATAAGCTCGCAATGTATTCAGGCTAAATCCTTGGATTCGTTTGTCTGCCTCATAATGATTCCAAAGTTCACTTAAAATCATAGTAAAACCTCCTATTAGAGCAATTAATTCTAGTTTGCTACTAATTAAGAGGTTTTAGACTGGGTCTATTCAACTAACGTGTCCCGTTAGTGCAACGGTTATATTGAAACATCAAATTCTCCAACATAAACAGCATTACCCGTAACTTCTATGACTTCACCGTTTGTTACTTTTACTCTGATTCTCCCATCTCTTTCGATTTCCTGACCTTGCTGAATTAAAAGATTAAATGATGATTGGGCCCCCTTATTTAAATATCTTGCATAATAGGCTCCCATTACTCCAGAGGCAGTGCCAGTAACTGGGTCCTCAATTGTACCAGAAAAGGGCGATGAAAAATGCCGAGCGTGCATATGTGCCTTTATATCATATGTTTCTAAACAAAAAGGATGGATTGATGCTCGTGGCATTTCCTTTAAAATGTTTGGAAAAAGACTGTTATTGGGTTTCATTCGTTTGAAAGCAGCAAGACTTTTTATTGGAATCAACAATGTCCATGTACCTGTGCTACCGTATATTGTTGGTAATTCTGTTTCAATATCGCTTTCTTCAATTCCCATTGAAACAGCCAACTCTTGAAGTGAGCCTTTAAATTCTTGAAATTGGGGAGTTGCTTGCTGCATTGTTGTGTAAGGCCCACCGTTTGAATTAAGTTTAATCGGTAAAACCCCTGCTTTAGTTTCAATTGTAAAATTAGTTTTATCATCCAACAATCCTTTCGTTTTCAACGCATAAATAGTTGCCATAGTTGCGTGACCACAAATGTTTATTTCATGTCCTGGAGTAAAAAAACGAATTCTTAAATCCGCTTTATCAGATTTAAGTGGGAAAGCCGTTTCGTTAAACCCTACTTTTTCTGCCACTTCTCTCATTTGTTCTTCATTCAAATTTTCACCATCTAATACTACCCCCGCTGGGTTTCCCATATTGGGAATATTACTAAATGCGTCAAAATGATAAACCTTTATTGTTTTCATAAAGCACCCCCAACGTAATTCCCCTCATCATACCAAATTTTGGGCTTTATTCGTGAAAAATTCGTAAGATTGTTTAAGAATACTGCCCGTTAGCTCAATGATGTTTCAGTCGTTCCGCTGACGGAGCTAGTTGTACATGATAGCATATCAAAATCGGGAGCCTGTTCCGTAATTTATAGCGAGGTTACGAACTTTACCTCCGGAAAGCGGCTATCCGGTCCTTTCATTAAGATACCGCCCTGATTTTTCAAATACATATCGAAGAAATCCAGCATATAGGCATTGATAACGGAGTTCGCTCTTTCGGGCGCAATCTTTCCTGTAATGCCCAGCATGTTGAAAACCGGAGAAATGAACTGTACGTCGGCAAAATTCAAATGCTCCGTATTTTCGATATAGAGGACTTCTCCCCCTTCATCGACCGTTTCGCGCATCCGTTCAAGCTCCAACTTTTTATCTTCCGTTACTTGATCCTCCCACTCTCTTGTTGAGCCCATACGGTTAAGCTCTGCATCCGTGTATACCCGGTGATCCATCACCATTTTTAATTTTTCGAAATAGCTTGCCGAGTTGATGAACAAAAAAGGCTTTCGCAGACCCTCTCTGTCACGCAGCCGATAAAGCCCTCCATCAAGGTCTATTCCAACCGCGATTCGCGGATCGTAAGAAGCGTCATAGGCCGTCGCTCCGCCGATGGAATGGCCGAACACCCCGACATGATGAAGATCAATCCTCCCATTTAGATGACTTGGAATCTGCCCCGATTGGATGAGCTCGAATTGGTCCAGCGCAAACGCCACATCGCCGGTTAGAACTTCTCCCAACTTGTCGCGATTTTCTCTACTCGTCCGATAATCTTGGCCCGGCGAGAATAAGTCGTTGGTTGTGCTGGTCGTGATTCGCCCGTCCGGAAACTCAGTTGCAAATGTATTGTAGGTGTGGTCGATCACGGCCACGATATATCCGTGACTCGCGAGATTTTCGGCTTGCGACGTGTGGAGGAACCTGGAAGAGCCGTTGCCGGGATTCGCAAGGATCAGCGGGTATGAAGTCTGCGCCGAAGAGACTTCGGCCCCCGAATAAGCATGACTGGATACGTACTTCAGGTGTTGCAAAGTAAACACGGGAAGGCCATAGTCCGCGGCCATATAACGTAAAATCTGGGGATCGGGAACAAAGGGAGCGTACTTGTCGGTGCCGGCTTGAGCCGGATACCATACCTGAACCATCAATTCTCTCTTGCCATCTCGGGCTTCATCGAAAATCTCTTCCCTATTCGTATCCACGAAATGAAAAGTTTGCGTTCCTACCTTTAATTCGCCAGTCGGTTCAGGTAGTTTAAATACAGGAAAAGCATACATGAGACCCGCTGTTACGACCAGCATTATTGCTATAGCGGTATAAGCTGAACCCAATATGAATCGTGGGATTTTTTGGGGACCGTTTTTTTTAAAATAGCTATAACCTGAAATGGCTAAAAATATGATCGTGATGCAATATGGGAAAAATAGCTGAACTCTGTATCCTTCCACCGTCCAATGAATGACCAGTAAAAGTGTGGCGAACCCGCTTGCAACGGATACTGGAATTCTACGACGTCCTTTTTTTAATAGAACTGTTAATGTAAACAAGCCGCTACTTTAGTACAAAAACGGTTTCCGAATCCAAAAAGTTTTAATTAACGTCAAAGTAATCTGCTCGTTAGCTTAACGCCGCCGCGCCAGTCTAGAACTTATCTTCATAAGACACGTATGGCGTACTAAATGTTATATTGGTGCTTTTCAAATTGTTCTTTCAACTAGAGCTTATTATTCTGCGCGATGTATTGCTCTGATTGGATTAACAACTCCACAAGCTCTGATACCTAGTGATTTGATGATGATAATATTCGGTGAGAGGTATAAATGGTTTTTTCTCATCATCAAATACGATGAGTCTGTACTTACTAACTGTCCCCTCTGGACAGTATTGATGAAAATAGCTCCCCCCTTAACTAGCCGTTCAAAACAAAAAAAGGCCACTCCCGATTACAAAAACGGGAGACGCCAATATCATGTGACACATTATTTAATTGTACGTTTCTGTATTAACGGGCGTATGTGTTATTTGAAGAATTATAACTTCATTGAGTCATTTTACAAATACTAATCAACCCAATTACCACTCTCTCCATTCTTCTGTAATATCTTGATCTTCCTCAATCTCTAATCCAGCTAGCCTAGCTGCCTTGTCAATAAAATCAGCCAATTCTTCACGTTCCATCGTCTCAATAAAATAGCCATTTTCCTCATTCATTTCATTAAACGTAATCACAACTTCTTCTACAGCCTTCATAATACTCTCAGGATGTTTAGTTTCTTGTAATAATACTAATTGGTTTTAAAATTTATCCAGGACTTTATCAGACATTAGTAATCTCTCTTCTGTAAAAAGCTCATCTCCATATTCTGTTATTCTTTCATTCCATAATTTAGTTGGTTTTTCATTAAATAAGTTTTGTAACCTCATTGGGGGATATCCCTCATTTCCTTGTTTTTAAAGGTATTTCAAATAACGTTTCTGTATTCATGACACTCTGGGTCAGTTTTTACTTGAAAAACATCCGAGTCATCACATTTATTTCCATCGTCTCCCCTTTTGAAGGAAAATCATACCTCTTCAGATTCAATTATATCTATATTTTACCTGTTATTCAATTTTTGCGTACAAGCGTTCTCGCTTTTTTTCCTTTAATCTACTTGGTGCCTGTCATTTCTATCTTATGTCACTTTATTATCACCATACTAGTTAATTTTTCTAATTCTAGATCTTTAAATTGTAGCTTATAGATGTCCGTTTCATTGGTGTGATTAAAAGTCCAGTGTCAAAGCGAGGAATTGGCTTTTTCCGGTTCATCGTATTCTGCTCTATTTAATAGTTGGCTGGATGCTCGGCTGTGAGCGGATTTTCCACTTTCGCAAGCTTCAACACGATCCTCTCATTCGCCGTTTTCTCGGTGGCCGTAGTCCACATCATACTCTGCTCTACAAAGAGTTGGTGCGATTTGTCGGCTTCATACCGCCATTCACCCTTATGTGTTCCTTCCTTTATGAACTCTGAAATAACATAGTTATCATCCTTATACTTGAATAATTTTCATTGTAAAGTAGAGGTAAGTTTTCTTTACATCAATCAGATGTTGTTGCATCTCTTCTATTCCTAGGGGAATGACCTTTTCTCCCATTCTTAAATTGCAGTTTTGTCATGGTGTTTTGTCCAATTTTACAAAAAATAAGGCAAAGCCTAAAAATCGGCCTTGCCTGTGCGCGAAGTATCAAATTTACTGTTCAATTGCTTATTAGACATGATTCAAATTACAGCTTCAGCCACAAAGCGGGACGAACGCCGCCTTTACATTCGCCATCGCTGATGTTGCCTTTCAATATATTGTTGCCTTGGATACCTATATTACCGTCACCGTGGATGTATACGGCTTTTACATTAACGCGACCGGGCGACCGAAGCCACCACCAAGTCCCCCAATTTTTACCTTCAAGTCTTGCTATTCGCTTACTGTTGTTTTCATCTTTTCTTTCAAACCAATATCTTTGATTTTTTCCTCGGTTTTGTAGTTTTGAACTGCTATCACCAAAATATTTGCACACTACTTCCTCAATGCTTAATAAAAATACGCTGTCTTGCGTATCTTCTCCGCCTTTTGAACCATACCACTGATTGTCAAAATTATTATTTATTACCGGAATTATTCTTGATTTATCAGTTGCGTTGAATTTGTTATAAAATTCACCATTAAGGTATTTTCTTAACGCGCATTCAGCCCATGTTATATCTTTATAAGCATCATGGTAAGCACGTTGTTCTATAATATCTTCGGTAATAATCAAAGCCGCATTGTTTTTTATGTCAAGAATGCGCCAGGTATAACCGCCGAATGGCATTGTTGAGCCGATATTAAACTCATTCATTCTCATGCTCCTTCTCCTTAATCGGAAACAATAAATCAAGCTGTAAATCTTCCATTTTACCGCCTTTATGTATAAAATTATAAAAATTCAATGTTTCTTCAAATCCTTGCCCCGCAACCGTTTCCGGCGATGTCCAACGTGGGGAATCCCAGTCATTATCATATTTATCGCTTGCGTTAACCCATTCTTTTAATAAACGCCAATCCTCGAAATCCCATGCCCTCAACACATGTGCTGCATATAGCCCGCCGTCAAATGTTCGTTTTACTAAAGGCGCGGGGATCTCTATGTCGTCGGGAATGGATACCCACACCTCATACACATGCGAAGGTTCTCCGATTACTGCTGTCCCCTTAGAGCAATCAAAACCAAAACTCCGGGCGTCGGGTTTGATTTTTAGCAATCCGCTTTCTTTTACAAATTGCGTTATCTTGTCAACCGCTTTACCTTCGCAGCCTTCTCCTGATGCGTAAGCGGCAGCCACGGTCATGGGCGGAAGGTAAACAATCCGTACATCTTTGTCCTCAAGTTTACTAAGTTTCTCGCTTGCGTGGTTAAGTTGTTCCATTGACTTTTCCTCCTTGAAATTAATCTTAGAGGCAGTCAATGAATCTACAATTTCTAGTAAGCCTTCATCATCCGGTAATACGAATATCGCGGTTCCAAGATTTAGATGTTCGATAAAGGCTTTAATAACGCTACGGATAGTGGAGAGCGAGGTAATTTCGTCCTCAATTTCGATAAGGTTGCTCTCAAAGGCTTCGATTGCAACACGCGCAGAATAATAATCTGACGCAGACGTGTGATGGCTTCGATATCATATACGCGATAAGCGAAATCTTCTTTTTTCAAAGGTGTTATCAACCCAATTTGTTCGTAATATCTAAGTGTCCGGGTTGAAATTGAAAAATGTTTAGATACTTGACTAATGGTTTGCAGTTCCATGACTAACCCTCCTTTTAAGTATAAGTATACAGGTTGACGCGACGTCAAAGTCAAAAGAGAAACTATAAAAAATTCGTTTTAAAGAACACAAGGAAAACCAAGATTTATTTCCGAATCTCTGCATATCTTGGGCTTAGCCCCTGCTTGTTTGCTGGAAGTATGTATAATCAACTTCAACGACTGCCACTAACTGGGCTGACATCTCCTTGACCGAATAGGTATGCAACGGAGGAAGCGAGATGAACATTCTTCCTTTGCATACTAGATAAGGATCTTCGGAGCCTTGCACCCATACTTCTGTCGGGACCGGCTCAATCAGAAGGACTTTATTTTTTCCAGGGAGCGTTGCGCTAGTATATAATGTCGGCACATTTTTGCATTTATTTAACCCAGCTAATTCTTCTGCACAAAAAACCGTCAATCATTTTCAGATCGCCGGTTTCAAAAATTTACATATGTCTCAACTGCTTTTTGAAAATTGTCAAAGCCCATTCGCTTGTATAATGGTAAGAGCTATTTTTGCAGCTTGTTCAATCCCTTTAAAAGAATGGTTGTTTTTTGAATATCTCCGCCATGATCAATATACGCAGGTCGATTGCCTGAATGATTTGCTCATAATTATAATCCTCGGCTTTTACTTCAAATATGACCCTACCTTCATGTGCAAACTCACGAAACATGGTTTCCTCCTAATCCCTCTAATCTTACTATACTTTCATAAAAACAAAAAAGTCGCAGTTAAGCGGCTTTTTTTGTTGAGTAACTAATCTTCTCATCTTAGGTAAACATCTAGATTATTATTATTTACTGATGGGTTGACCTACAAAAGCTTCAACTTGTAGCGGAGCTGTCAAGTATTGGGGAGCTTTAGCTACGAATGACTGAAAATGGCTGCTTGCATTATGAGCCGCTACTGCTTCTTGGTCTTTCCACTGTTCAATCATGAGATACGAATCTCACTTCCACTCCGCAACGCGGTTGATAGGAAGACGACTTGTTCTGCGCGGCTCTTTAGCCGCCTTACCAACAGAAATGAGCATAACCGGTACATAACGTTCCTTCTCCATACCAAATGCTTCCGCAATGCGGGATTTGTCATATCCGCCAATCGGGTTTGTATCATATCCGTGGGCACGAGCTGACAGCATGAGCTGCATGGATACCAGACCGCCGTCAATAAGAATCATTTCACGAAAAGCTTGTGCTGGGATACGTCCAAAAAGATTCGTATAGTTAGCCATGACTTGATCTTTAACCTCTTGTGGCATATATCCTCTTTCTACATCAGTACTCATGATTTCGTCAGCATTGTCAAATGCGTTCATATCTCCGAAAACGGCAATGATTGCAGAGGAAGTTGAAACTTGGCTTTTATTACCTGGTGCAAGCTCTTCAAGAGTAGATTTTCCTTCTGGGCTATCAATGACGAGAAATCTCCAAGGCTGAAGATTAACAGATGACGGGGCCAAAGTTGCTTCTTCCAAAATTTCAGTCATTTCCTCACGGCTGATCTTGACCGTCGGGTCGTACACACGCACAGAGTGCCGAGAACTAATAATTTCTTTAAAAACATTGCTTAGGGTAGTTGCAGTCATGTTATTCTCTCCTAATCTCAATAGTTAAATTGGTTAATTTTAATTGGTCTTACTTGTTTCTTTCATTTGTTGAATCTGGCTGTTCAGCTTCTGTAGAGCTTGAATAAGCCCAAGGCGTTCTGATTCCGTGAGGTCGGCCTGAAGTTCCTCCAGAAACCGGTCCTTCTCGGCTTTAAACTTCGCGACTTTACTTTTGCCTTCTTCGGTTAGCTCAACTAATGCAATCCGGTTGTCGTTCTCACACCTTGTTCGCAGAAGAATGCCTTCCGCTTCCAACTGCTGAACATGACGAGTCACCGCAGCTGGATCAATAGACACGGCCTTCTGTAAATCCGATTGGCTAATTTGGCCACCCGTCAGTTTGCAAAGTAGCTCGAGCCTATTGGGACTAACTCCAGCACACCGTTCAAACCGTGTCGCGATATGCTTGTTTAAATGCATTAGCAAGTACAGCAGGTCATCTGTATGACAAACAGAGATGATAAAGACCTCCTTAAATTTATTGACTGGTCAAAGATTGATGGGTCAATCGTAAAACTTTTTTTATGAATAATCAAGTCCTTTTGCAAAAAAAGACCGCCATTGAGTTTACAATTATCGAACTATTCATTCTCCTTGTCATTTGGTTGTCCCCCGACAATATTCATCACCAGTCCCTGTTCATATCTAAATCCCCTTCTTTTAGATCATTGAACCCACTTAACTGTAACTGCTCATATTGTGGGAACTTTGTGTCATCGTACATTCCACATACAGAAAATAGCCCGGTTTATTACCGGGCTTAAATGACTAAAAGTATTAATTCTTTATATACTCAACCATTTTCTTATGCAGTTCCAGCTCAGAACATTGAAAGATACCATTAAAATCGTGAGGATTGCGGATCACTTTGTTTAATGCATCAATTCCGTATTGCTTAACAACAAATTCCACGAACATGTAGGAGAACTGGAATCCTTTCATCGTTTCGAAATCCCAGGGTATCGTTATTTAATTCATCAAATGATGGGATCGCCAGATTGCGGATGGCCTCTTCCGTCGAGTCTCTAATAAAGTCCTGAGTCATCTGTTTGATTTCGTATCCACCTATCCCCTGCCCTATCCATTTTGGAGCCGCTGGATTAATTTCATTGATTAACCACATGGTGAACAAATGGACCGTGCTTTTCAGGATGGATTCGTACGTATGTTCAGGTCCTGGATTCAACGGAGAAACGATTTTAAGAATGTGTCCTTCATATGTGCCCATAAACCAATTAGGTGCATCTGCTTCTCCTACAGCTTGATGAAACGATGGCAGATCAGGGTAAATTTCAATAACTACTTTTCGTGATGGATGGTGATTGTATTTTGTCGAGATACGTTCTACATTATTGCTGAGTTCAACGAACAAGTCATGTTGTACTTTCTGCAGACGTTTGTTCGTGCCCTTGCTGCCACCCTTATCTACAATTGAAATCAATTCTTGAATCGACATGATGGTAATTTCCCCCCATTCTTTCAGTTCTTTCTTTAGTCTTTCCAGAGATCTGTACAATCTGTTCTTTACAGCACTCTCACGCATTCCAACGATCTTGGATATTTCAGACAACGTGCAGTCGACAAAAAAACGTAATGCAATAATTTCCTGGTCCAACTCATCTAATTCTTTTAGCGCAGCTCTGATATCAATTCGAAAATCAACATATTTCGTAAATTCTAGGGAGATCGACTGCGATTCATAATCTGTAAAATCAAAAGGAGATTCTTTTTTTCGCGATAACCTCCGATATTCGTTTTTCACCGTATTTTGAGCGATCTTAAATATCCACGTGAATAAATTAGAGCTGCCTTTAAATCTGTGAAAATTTTCGACAGCCTTCAAAAGAACCTGTTGAGTCAAGTCATCCGCAATTATAAAACCCTTTAACGGGAACAGTTGAACTGTTTTGGAGCTTTTGCTCGTCAAATACGCGCCTTCATGTCCGACTCTACCGCGAATCTTACAGTGAGGCAGAAGAATGTGTTGTGACGATTACTTGCCAATTCCCTGTGTCAGGCAAGGCATATAGCTCTGGCTTTATCTTCCCACTAATTCCACCTCCACTTTCTTTCGGGAGCGTCAGCGCTACTTTTCCCATCACGCTATTTTTTTTAATTAATACAATTTTTTAGTCTCAGGAACGTTGCATGCGTGCAAGTTTTCGGTTATTTACAAGCGATCTACTCTCCTCATTTATCATAATTTGGGCCGCTTAGGATTGGACTTATATCCGTTTCTTTCTCATAAGTCCAATCATACTTTAGAATATCCGGTAGGTGGTTGTGGCGATTTATAAATGATCGTCCATCTCTATCCGGTATCCGAGCATGAACATTCCTGCAGCAGAATCATACGTGCTGACAAGTCTGTTGTAGATAACGGCTATTACCAACCTAAAAGGGTGCGATTCTATGGCAAATGTACAGGTTGTTTGGAGAGGTCCCGTAAATCTTGCCTCAGGTCTCGGGATCGCAAGCAGGGAATATGTGTCTGCTTTAAAGAGACAGGGCGTAAACGTCAAGGTAGGCGGCAGCCTCGGGAGCCGAAAAAACAGCGGCTTGAATAAACGAAAGGTGTTAATTTATCATCAATTGCCTCGAAAATTGAATTTTGCGCAGGAGCGTAAACGGTTTGACCGCATTATTTTAAATACGGTTTGGGAAACAACCCGCATTCCTCAGAGCTGGCTTTCGAAAATCAACAAATTTGATGCGGTATGCGTGCCGACCATACACAATAAAATCGCCCTGCGACAAAGCGGCATCAAGGTACCTATTTTTATTGTCCCCCATGGAGTCAACACCGAAAAATTTAAACCCGCGAATAAAAAATACCCTTTGCCAAGTGCCAAGGGTCGCTTCGTATTCGTTTCCGTATTTGGTTTCCAACATCGAAAAAATCCCGAAGCCTTGTTGAGGGCTTACTGGGAACAGTTCTCGGCAACGGATAAAGTGCTGCTCGTTATCAAAACGAATGGGTATGCGCGACACGAGACCGGACAATGGATTCGAAGGCAAATCGAGGGCTATAAGAAAAAGCTCGGTATCCATAAAAAAACTGCCCCGGTTGTCGTCATGACTGAACGTATGAGTCCCAGTCAGTTAAAAGGCATCTATACGCTCGGCAACGTTTTCGTTCTCCCTACAAGAGGCGAAGGAGTGGGTCTACCGTTTTTGGAGTCGCTGTCTAGTGGCGTTCCCGTCATAACTACGGGCTGGGGAGGACATATGGATTTCTTAAATCATAGGAACTCCTTTTTTATCAAATATAAGCTGCAAAGCCCGCAGATCAGTATGGACAGCAAACACGCGATTTCGCGAAGATTCCGTTCTTTATTTTCAGGAAAGGGGCAAAGGTGGGCAGAGCCGGATTTATCCAGCTTAAAAAGCCAGATGAGATTGGCATACTACCATCCTGAACTATGTAAAAGAAAAGGCCGGCAAGGCCGCCAGGACACAAAAAAACTTTCTTGGAACCGCGCCGGAGCCATTTTGAAAAAAGTTATAGAGATGAAATAGGCTATTCTTGGAATATATCACATGGCCAAGGCTCATGATCGACGAAAAAGTAGAATGTGGATGAAAAGCCAAGTTAAATATGGAGCGTCGGTTTTTCACCAAAAAATTAATAGACTTTTTAGGGTACCCATTTAACATATTGGCAATTGGTGAATCGGCATTTAATGTGCCGGTTTTATTTTTTTGTTAACGTAATCTGCCCCTTAGCTTAACGCTCACCAGCTTATGCCCTTTATTCAAGCATAGTTGTTTCGGCGTGAAGATCTTTAAACATTCCAATTTTGATTTAGGCTTGTAATATATATAAGTGGATGATAATATAAGTGGGAGATAATATAAGCGGTGGTGAATATATGTCCAACGATATTCTTTCTCTTTCATCCAAATTAAAAATCATTGCAGACCCTACCCGTCTGACCATAGTCGCTTACTTAAACGATCAAGAGTTGTGTGTATGCGATTTGGTTGCCCTGCTGGGATTATCACAGCCTGCCATCAGCCAGCACTTAAAGAAGCTTAAACAGGCTGATATTATCACAGAGCGTAAAGTTGGTACTTGGGTTCATGTACGTCTTAAAAATGACTTAGAGCCCTATCTTAAAGAGATTATCCAATCTCTCCCCTCTCAAAAAGATCTCGTAGCAGCATATCAAAGATCCAAATGCACGACGTGTTCTTAAAATTTTATAACAAAGGTGGTCATAAAATATGAATTCAAACAAAAAGATCATTTACTTCCTCTGCACAGGAAATTCTTGCCGCAGCCAAATGGCAGATGGTTTCGCCAAGCAATACTTGAGCCAGGAATGGGATGTATACTCCGCTGGTATCGAGGCTCACGGAGTGAATCCAAAGGCGATTGAAGCTATGAATGAGATCGGCATCGATATTTCGAGTCATACTTCCGATGTAATTGATCCTCAGTTGCTTGAACGAGCTGACCTGGTTGTAACACTCTGCGGTCATGCAAATGATGTTTGTCCAGTGACACCGCCTGATAAAGCACGTGTTCATTGGGGGTTTGACGATCCTGCGAAGGCTGAAGGAACAGATGAAGAAAAATGGGCGTTCTTCCAACGCGTTCGTGATGAAATTGGAGCAAGAATTCAGCTGTTTGCCGATACGGGCAAATAAGCCACGAAGGAGATGTGTAACGGATGTCTCATGTTACAAAGCGTCTATCCTTCCTCGACCGATATTTGACCATATGGATTTTTGCGGCTATGCTGCTTGGCATTGGCATCGGTTATGTCTCGCCACAATTCGTGGAAGGACTAAACAAATTTCAAATTGGAACGACATCCATACCTATTGCAGCTGGACTTATCATTATGATGTATCCTCCACTTGCTAAGGTGAGGTACGAAGAGATGTGGCGAGTATTTAAAGATTGGAAAGTGCTACTGCTCTCCTTGGTGCAAAATTGGGTAATCGGTCCTGTACTGATGTTTATTCTCGCCATTGTATTTTTAAGCGGTTATCCCGACTACATGGTTGGGCTTATCATGATTGGGCTTGCACGATGTATCGCCATGGTCATCGTATGGAACGATCTAGCAAAGGGTGATCGAGAGTATACAGCAGGACTTGTCGCCTTCAACTCCATTTTTCAAATCCTGTTCTACTCGGTATTCACTTATGTGTTTGTTACGGTTCTTCCGAAATGGTTTGGTTTAGAAGGCATGGTCGTCGATATTTCTATGGGGCAAATTGCGGAGAGCGTTTTGATCTATCTAGGCATACCGTTCCTTGCTGGCTTCCTGACACGATATGTCTTGGTGAAACATAAAGGTCGTGAATGGTATGAGAAGGCGTTTATTCCTAAGATCAGTCCTCTGACGTTGATCGCTTTATTGTTTACCATCGTGATCATGTTCTCGATTAAAGGCGATAAGATCCTGGAACTGCCGATGGATGTTGTCCGTATCGCAATCCCATTGTTGATTTACTTTGTCGTTATGTTCTTTGCATCATTCTTCTTATCGAAACGCGCGGGTGCGAGCTATGAAGTCAGTACATCACTGGCATTCACCGCAGGAAGCAACAACTTCGAATTGGCTATTGCCGTCTCCGTAGGAGTCTTCGGAATTCACTCAGGAGCCGCGTTTGCGGCCGTCATCGGTCCGCTTGTGGAAGTTCCTGTGATGATCGGATTGGTCAATGTATCGTTGTGGTTCAAGCGCAAATACTTCACTTAAGCTAAATAACAAAGGAGCCCTAACAGGCTCCTTTGTGTTATGTTCAAACTTATTTTATCGCTTGAATGATGGCAGAAACAATATATTGATCAATGTCGGCTCCAGGCAGCCATTCATTAATATAAAGCTTGGATTCATCCTTGGCTGTAATACTGATATTCGCAAATCCAGCTTGCTGAAGGTACCTTTCAAGCTCCTCGATCGAAGATGCTCCAGAGATGCATCCGGAGTACGTTGCATCGATGTCTGCACGAATTTCAGGGGGCATTTCTGCTGTCATGACCACATCTGAAATCGCTAGTCTTCCGCCAGACTTTAAGACACGGAAAGCTTCATGAAACACTTGCTGCTTATCTGGAGATAAGTTAATCACACAGTTCGACATGATTGCATCAACCGTATCGTTCGCTACAGGCAAATGCTCGATTTCACCAAGACGAAATTCGGTATTAGTAAATTGTCCTTTGGAAGCGTTCTGACGGGCTTTTGTGACCATTTCGGTGGTCATATCCACTCCGATGACAAGACCTTCTGATCCGACTTGTCGTGACGCTAGGAAGCAGTCAAAACCGGCACCGCTGCCCAAGTCGAGTACGACCTCACCTGGCTTAAGTGCCGCAATAGCCTGCGGATTACCGCATCCTAGCCCCAAGTTCGCTCCTTGCGGTACAGAAGCTAATTCCTCAGCTGAATAACCCATTTTAGCCGATACTTCATCAAAACTTGCCGAATCACTCGATCCGCAGCAGCTTGACTTAATGCTAATTTCTTTGATGGCAACTTGCTTGTATCTTCCTCGAACGTTATTGCGAATCGTATCTTTTTGAACATTGTCCATACTCACACGCTCCTTATTTTTGTCTATCGGTCACATTA
Source organism: Paenibacillus puldeungensis (assembly GCF_042678945.1). Classification (NCBI taxonomy): domain Bacteria; kingdom Bacillati; phylum Bacillota; class Bacilli; order Caryophanales; family Paenibacillaceae; genus Paenibacillus; species Paenibacillus puldeungensis. The sequence continues at coordinate 161,620 of NZ_JBHTLM010000003.1, forward strand.
CAACATGCTGTTTCTTGCTTCAAAGACGGGAGATGCTCCAATACACCCTGCAAATAAGGTTTGTCTTCCAAGGTAAGGGTGTAATAAATCCACTGACCTTTTCTTTTTTCACTAACTAAACCGGCTGATTTTAACTTTCTCAGATGCTGGCTTACATTCGGCTGCGTCGTTTGCAGATAATCTACGATCTCACAAACGCATAATTCGGACTGTCCTTTCAATAAGGAGATGATGGTTAATCTCGTCTTATCCCCGAGTAGTTTAAAAACATCAGACATTTCATCTACTGGTGTAGACATTGTTCATTCATCCTCTCCGTTCTTACATATATATAAGTATATAATTATTGAATTATATATTCAAGCGGAAAATACCCTTTTGGGGATTACAATAATTTCTCCATAGACCATCACGTCGGTAGGATTTCCATCTAATATGCCCTGTTTTTCAAAAATACCGACTTCGCGATAACCTTCCTTTCGGTACTATCCGATTTTATAAAACTCATAGTGATGAGTTACCTCCGAGCAAATAAATCGAAGGTTCCACAATACCTTTGTAAGCACAGCGATGGGATAACAATTTAAGGAAGCCTAGCAACAGACCACACCATCTATTTCAGCCGCTAACACAGAAAATCGCTATCTAATCGGTAATCGGAACATCTTCTTGTCCTTTTCGGCAATCGGTACAAGTTCTTGTCCCTCGACAACATTATATATGTGTATTTCAGAAATCAAAATTATAAGTTCGCTCTCCTTCCCCCCGTTAGCGGTTGGAAACAGCTGCTGCTTTGGTAAACTGCTCTGGATGATCCTCAACTTGAGATGTCGCCAAGTCGGTTTTGCTGAAACCTGCTCGTTAACTTAACGATGGCAGCCGATCGTTTTGTCCGGCTGCCGTCGTTATCATTGAGCTATCGTTTCCCGTTCGTTGAATGGACAAGCTGGTTCTCTATTCATATCTATTTATCGGGAGTTCCAATCGGAAATGGTATTTTCCTTGAACGTGGCTTAACGTAAGATCGCCTCCATGTAACCTGGCGATGCTCTCCGCTATAGCAAGGCCAAGTCCGAAGCCTGAGCCCAATCCACCATTGTTTGATGCTCTTGAAGCATCAACTCGATAAAACCGATCAAAAAGGTGTTCTTCCTGTTCCCTGGTCAATGGCTCTCCTTCATTCTCAATGCCAATCGCTAACCTTACATTTGAGAATGAGCATTGAACGCGAATCTCACCCGGATAATGAGAGTACTTAATTGCATTCATCAAAAGATTTTCAAGAGCGCGGACAATCTTATCCGGGTCAACCCAAATCAAAACATCTTCATTGGGGAACTCACTTACAAGTGTCAGATTATACTCTTCCGCGATTGGCTGATATTCGGACAAAAGTTGCTGAATCAGTTCTCTAAAATTAATATGTTTCAGGTTTACCTCTGCTTCCGGGGAAGTAAGGCGGGTATATTCAAATAATGCATCAATACGTTTCTGAAGTTGAATAGCTTGGCTGTATGTGTGCGCGACATATCTGGCATATTCTTCATCGCTCCGGTAACCCTTATCTTTGAGCAAATGGAGGTAAGCTATCAGGCTTGTTAAAGGAGTTCGGAGATCATGGGAAATGCCGGTAATAAGTTCCATTCGACTCCGTTCATCCTGCTGCTCCCTTTCTCTTTGCCTCTGTAGCTTTTCGGCCATCGCGTTAATGTGAACTGCTACTTGTCCAAGCTCATCCTTCCGATAAATAGGGGCCCGCTTTTCAAAATCTCCCGCCGCCATGGTTGAAATACTCGAGACCGTTTCTTGGAGAAAACGAATAATAGGGCGGGTCAAAAGTGAAAAGATAAAGAAAAAACAAAGCAAAAAGATAGTAACTGGCACGATAGCTGCGAAAGTTATTATGGCTGGTATGGTTCTACTCTTCTCATCCCAAGTAGACATCCAATTAAAGATTAAACCGGTTGTAAAGAAAGTAATTACTAACCCTAGCAACGAACTTAACAGCATAATCCAGAATAGTCTGAGACGTAAGTTATTTGAGCCAAAGAATTTACGGAACTTAGGCATTTATTTTGTACCCCACTCCCCAAACGGTCTTAATATACTTCGGTTCTCGTGGATTTTGTTCGATTTTCTCACGTAAGTTTCTGATATGAACCATGACGTTATTATCCGAGTTTCCTGCTTTTTCCTTCCAGACTGCTTCATAGATATGATTTGCACTGAATACCTGGCCTCGGTGCCTACATAGCAACTCTAAAATCCCAAATTCTATTGGCGTCAATTGAATCTGTTTTTCCCCTACAGTGACCAAATGATGAGGTATATTAATGACAAGATCTCCAATTTGAATATAACGTTCATCCTGTTGAGTCACTTGCAGCCGTCGACGAAGCCGGGCTTTGACCCGTGCCACCAGCTCAAGCGGATTGAACGGCTTTCCTAAATAATCATCTGCTCCCATCGATAGACCAGTAATTTTATCAATGTCTTCTTGTTTTGCTGATAGCATAAGAACCTGAACGTCAGAACTTTCTCGAATTCTCATACAAGCCGTAATACCATCCATACGGGGCATCATGACATCTAGGAGTACTAAATCAACCGACTCCTGATTAAGGACTTCCAATGCCTCAACACCGTCTGATGCTTCTAAAGTCCGAATATTTTCATTGTTTAAGTACACCTTAATAACGTCACGGATATCTTTTTCATCGTCGACTACAAGTACTACTGGATGATTCAAAATTTCAGCTCCTTAACTCGTTCTTCTGGTTCCATTTTGATCTAAGTTCGTTTACGGCAGCAGTAAACAAAGGCAGGCGGAACATTGAAAGGCACCAAACGAATATATCCTAATTTAAAGCGCTCTTCCTTATTTAGCAGAAACATAGGACTCGCCTCCTTTCAGAGTCAAACGCTTCTCCCCCCTTATATACTGAAGAGATTTACCTGCTACTCGAAATAACAACTCTCCAACTAGAATGCCACCTGCGACATCCATTAATACGTGTTGCTTGATCAGCAGAGTGGAACAGATAATCGATATGGACATTACAGTGGTGGCCAATCGAATGGTTCGACCAAACCCTGATGCTCCCCGGAGCATCAGGTAGCTGGTTAGCACATGTATGCTAGGAAAACAATTAAACGGTTGATCATGCCGATATACAAGCCAGATTAACTGGTTAAGGACACCCTGTTCTGATAAATGCTCTGGACGAGGGACAGTCGTTTGAAACAAGGCATAAACAACATAGGAAACAATCAAGCCGCTGCATAATGCAAGCAGCGTTCGATAATATAATGTTCTGTTTTTAAACACTAGTCCAATCAATACAGCTGCAATAAAGGGATACCAAAGTACATAGGGAATAATAAAAGCCGGTACGAATGGCGTTAGGCGATCTAGGTCCGTTACGAGGCTATATACGTGCTCCGAGGGATGGTTCAATACCTTATAAAAAATATTCAATATTGGAATCATTAAAAGCCATAGAAGAGAAAGCCATGTTGAGGTTTGGTTCTTTTTCAAGGTGGTCACATTATCATCTCCAGAAATAATTTAATTACATAGAGCATAATAACGTTAACCTTTTTGGATTTTAGAAAGGTTTTTCTGAAGAATTTCTGAAGATTCATATTTCCAAATATATTTAATAAAAGGAGCAGCTGCCGCAGCAAACTGCTCCCTGGATCGCCGAACTAACGCTACCGTTAGCTCAATGCTTTGACTAGCTCTCATCGCAAAATTTGCATGAGAGCTACTTGGCTGCGACTATCATAAATCTTTTTGAATTTGTGCGAATTCCCTTTGGAGTCCAGTTATTTTCAATGAACTCATGGAGAATATCGAAGTCTTGATTATTCTGACCAAAGTAAGGGATAGTTGGTGTATGATTTAGTAAGAACAGCAAGTCTTCGGGTCTTTCATAGTATTCGATGGCATCATAATCGAACGACTCGACTTTACTAAATCCTGCCTCTTTTAATTCACCCACATATCTATCTTTTAATGTTCCATCTACTTCCCCAAATGCCTGTCCTCGACGAAAAGCACGTTTTAAGTTCAGTTTATCGGCTTCACTAACTTGCTGCGTAAAAAAATGCCCCCTCTTTTTTAACACTCTTACAGCTTCGCTTGCGAAAAATGGCGCGTGACAGCACGAAATTATATCAAAGAATTCAGAAGGGAACTGCAACTGATCAGAGGACATTTGAAAAAATCGAACGTTGGAGAGTTTTGATTTATTAAGGTTTGAGTGTGCAGTTTCCATCATTCCACCCGATATATCGATCCCGATGCCAAAGAAAAATGAGGAAGCAATGTTAAGTAGATTTTCGCCTCCTCCTGTCCCAATGTCTAAAAGAACCTCAGAACCGTTGCAACTCTTTGTTACCTCCTCATAAAAGCCCCATATTGCCCCTTCTGATTTTACTCGTAAATGACTAAAATCCCATCCGTTAGTTTTTCCAACTTTATCATAAAAATCTTTGTATTCTTTTTCATTCATTTCTGAAACCACCTTTTCAAATGATAAAAAAGCCAAAGCACTCTCTAAACAGTGCTTTGGCTTCACCTTTGGCATGAATCCACACTGGTCAAAGAATTAGTTTTCGAAAAAGGGCATACTTCTCCCTTGATAGCTGGTACGCGTTATTATCCAGCCCGAGAACTAATTACTTCGAACGATGCGGAGAAACAATTCCATTCACCTCATTTGAAAGAATATAACAATAATATATTACAATATAGTACTACTTAATCGTGGAATATCACACTTACAAGCTGGGCTCTTTGTATTGTTCCAGAAACTGAAGTATCGTATCGTTTACTTCAATAGGATATTCCCTAACCATATGCGGTCGATGGCTTCCGTTTTGAACAATATGGTACCTTGATTGCTTAACAAGTGATGCCAGTCGTTTGATTTTTTCCTTACCGACAAATGGATCATGCTCCCCTGTTATAAATAACGCAGGACATTGAATACTTCTAAGTTGTTCGAGCGTAAGCTGCGGGTACAAACGCCAATCTTGTGCTGATTGTCTCATGAACTCTTCCCAATTTCCTTGATGTGCTTCCAAATGTCTCTCCATCATTTGATTGATGATATCCTGCAATCCTTGTTCAATTAGCCATTCCGGCTCAAATTCCTCGGCTCCCCTCGGGTCGCAAAATCCACTTGTACCTATTGCAGTTAACGTCTCAACTCTCTCAGGATTATTAATGGCCATGTAAAGTCCAATATTTGCGCCTAAGCTATAGCCAATTAAATGTGCCGAAGCAATATTCAATTGATCCATAAAGTCAATGATATTGTCTCGATTGCCCAATCGCTCATAATACATTTCCAAATCCTTGAAATTAGCATATGGCATTCGACTTACCCTCATCATTCAACTCATCAATGGTAAATATGTGTTTCCTTCCATTGGAGTAATAATCGCCGCTTTGGGCAGAAAATTCGAAAACACAATAGTCAGAATCGTCAACTCCAAGTGGGTAGTATTGTTCGTCACCTTCTTCCCATAGCAGTTTTTTGCTTTCAGTATCATGGCAAACCTTCATTTCCCCGATCAGCATAAGTCCATTACTTTCACCAACAAAATAGAGACACGCTCTTTGATTCACCAAAAAATGTTTGGTTCGCATCGATGACGTATTCGTAGAGAACCAAAACTTTTTCAATCCGTCGTGTACCTTTTTAAACATTTGCTTTGAGTTTGGAAAGCCATTTTCATCCACTGAGCTGACGATAATTGTCTGAACATCTTGTACTAATGAAATGATTTGCTTCAATGTAGCTTGGTCCAAAATTACTCCTCATTTCGTTTTAGATTTTGAAGAACTTTTGCAAGCATGTGATCGAACTGATCAATTTCCTCGTCTGAAAACCCTTTGTAAAATAGCTCATTCATCTGTGTTGAGACGTTATCGTAGGTTTTATTTAGTGCTTTAGCCTCAGGTGTTAGCGTAATTAGTGTTTGCCTTCTGTCTTTTGGATCTGGATTACGTACGATGTGGCCTTGCTCAGCCATTCGATCAAGCATACTAGTAAGCGTCGTCTTAGCAAGCGATGTCTTCTCACCAATCTCTGTTATGGTTAAATTATCCTTCTGCCACAGCACGTATAAGATGCGCCCCTGGGCCCCATTGAAGTCCTCAATCGAATTTTCTCTCAAGAGTTTTTCAAAAATTCGATCACTTAGCTGTTTAATTTGGGAGATATAAAACCCACCACGTGTTTCTCTACTCATAAGCACCATCCTTAATGTACTATATAGAATAATACTATATAGAACTAATATCAAGCCGTTAAAATATCTGAGAAAGAAAATTTTATATTGACGCTAGATGGATGATATTAAGCGGATATTTTCATAGAAAAATGGTACGTTATTGGGGGATCAATAACATATTTGGGGAGGCCGTCGGTATGAACAAGAATTCTGTTTATCGAACAAACGTTATAGGCGCTGGGGAGGTTGGTAGAGCCATCACAGTCGACATGGATAAGAATTCTATTCATAAAACAAACAGCATATTTTGGGACACAAAAGGAAATGACATCTTAGGAGCAACCTCGCTTCCTTTCTATGGAGCATTTGTCTCAGAAGAAAAATGCCAACTTTTTGGTGATGTCTCCGGAAAAAAGATGCTGGAGATCGGCTGTGGAACCGGTCATTCCTTGCAATATCAGGGGGAACGCAAAGCATCTGAACTATGGGCTGTGGATATATCGGAAAAACAAATCGAAAAGGCAAAACAGCATTTGACGGCATGCGGCCTTACAGCAAGATTTATTTGCTCTCCCATGGAAGAGGAATGTGGCATACCACTGGATTATTTTGACTTTGTTTATTCGATTTATGCCATAGGCTGGACCACCGATCTTGAGGGGACTTTTTGCCGAATCGCTTCTTACCTGAAAAAAGACGGTGTATTTATTTTCAGTTGGTCTCACCCTATACACAAATGTGTTGTTGCAGAAAATAATATGCTTGCTTTCAAAAAATGTTATTTCGATGAATCTTGGTATTCGGTATCTCTTGATGAAGGTACGCTAACCTTATCCGACCGTAAACTATCAACCTATGTGAATGCGCTCTCCAAAGCGGGATTTGTCATTGAGCAAATGGTTGAGCAATCTGATGATGAAATGATGCAAGCGCGGGACGATACCAGCGATTTTGCAAAAAAAGCGAAGATGCTTCCTGTAACTTTTGTAATCAAAGCGAGAAAACTATAGTATCCAGCTGTTTGGTGTCGCTGCACAACAAGGCTGCCGATTGATTGTTGCTTACGGCAGCCTTGTAAAGCTTATGCGTTCGTTCATGTCAGCGGATGACTATAGATATGGATAATCCCAAAGTGTTGGACTTAACCTAACGTGCGTTTAAATGCTTTACTAGCGAAGAAGTAAGCGATGATCATAATGCCGACGCACCAGACAAGTGCAATCCATATATCATTGCCCACAGCCCCTTCATACAAGAGGGCACGAATCGCATTTACGATGGATGTCACGGGCTGATTCTCAGCGAACGCACGGACGATTTTGGGCATGGTTTCCGTGGGAACAAAGGCTGAACTGATAAACGGCAGGAAAATCAGCGGGTACGAGTAAGCCGTCGCCCCCTCCATTGACTTCGCTGTCAATCCGGGGATAACCGCCAGCCATGTCAGCGCCAGTGTAAACAGCCCGAGGATCCCAGCTACTGCGAGCCAATCCATGATAGGTGCACTGGAGCGGAAGCCCATTAAGAGCGCGACGAGGAAAACCACCACGAGAGTAAGCGCATTGGAAACGAGCGAGGTCAGCACATGAGCCCACAAAACCGACGAGCGCTTGATCGGCATAGTAATGAAACGCGACATCAGACCGCTTTTTACATCCGTAAATAGCCGCACCGAAGTGTAAGCGACGCCGGATGCGATAGCCATCAGCAAGATTCCCGGCAATAAATAATTGACATAGTTGTCCGTACCTGATTGTATGGCGCCGCCAAATACGTAGACAAACAGCAGCATCATCATAATCGGCGTAATTGCCACCGTAATAATCGTATCCGGGCTGCGCATGATGTTGCGCATTAAACGTCCTAGTAATACCCCTGTTTTGCTTTTCATTTACATCTCCTCCTTTTTGCCAATGATCGCAAGGAAAATTTCTTCCAATGTCGGCTGCTTAGGGGTGTACTCCACTTTCGCCGGCGGGAACATCGCTTTGAGTTCGGTAAGGGTACCGGTCGTGATGATTTTTCCGCCATGCAGGATGGCGATGCGGTCCGCCAGTTGTTCGGCTTCCTCCAGGTACTGGGTCGTCAGCAAGATGGTCGTACCGCTTCCGGCAAGCTCCTTGACGGCATCCCAAACTTCGATTCGCGCTTCGGGGTCAAGCCCTGTGGTCGGTTCGTCGAGAAAAATGACTGCAGGTTTCCCGATTAGGCTCATGGCGATGTCAAGCCGGCGCTTCATCCCGCCGGAATACTTATCCGCCCGGCGGCCCGCCGCATCAGTCAGGCTGAATCTGGCAAGCAGATTGTCGGCGACCTGAGCGGGCTGGGGAACGCCTCGAAGCTTGGCGATCATAATCAGGTTTTCACGCCCCGTGAGCATGCCGTCCAAAGCGGAGAACTGCCCCGTTAGGCTGATGCTCTGGCGAACATGATCCGGTTGACGGTTGACATCAAAGCCGCAAATACCCGCTTCACCGCCATCGGACTTCATCAGCGTCGAAAGGATATTGACCGTCGTCGTCTTGCCCGCTCCATTTGAGCCCAGCAGTGCGAAAATTTCGCCGCGCCGCACCTCAAAATCCACCCCCTTTAAGACTTCCTTGTCTTTAAAGGATTTTGTTAGCCCTTTTACAGAAATCGTTGCATTACTCATACCTTCTCCTCCTATAATTTGCTATTTAGTATGACTGATATTCAGTATCACTTATTACCTGGCGAAAATTAGACTGAATAGCAAGGTGGCAACCCATTTTGTAACTAGCCATTCAGTCGGAATGATCTATTCAATTTACTTTTTCAACCGCTCCATGATACTCTTATTCAACTCTTCACGATACTTGGCAGTATAGGTTTTAGCGTTAGTCACTAGTTCGTCGGCAAAGGACGCCACATCGTCTCCAGTGATATCCAGCACTTTCCGGCCATCCGCCGTACCGGCTTCAAACAAATCGATTAATTCATACTGCATGTGCAGCATATCCATCCCGTTGCCTGCTGAGAAGTTCCACATGTAGTTTTGGATTTTCTTAAATACAAACTGGTAGTCTTCTGGCAGGGCATGAACCCGTGCCATCATCATCTTGTATTCTTTTTTATCACCAATCATTTTTTTGAATATTTCCATCATGGTTTTTTCCTCCTTATATTTAAAGCTTAACAAGACACTCCAGAAAAATTGATTAGAATATCTTATGCTAAATTGACTTCAAGGCGTTGATTTTGGATGATACAAAATCCCATTTTTCCCAAAACAGTTCAAGTTCTTGGCGGCCAGCCTCGTTCAGTGAGTAAAATTTGCGGGGCGGGCCCATATCCGACGCTTTCTTTTGTAAATTCACCAGGTTTTTCTTTTCCAAACGAACGAGGATGGTGTAGACCGTCCCTTCCACGACTTCGGTAAACCCAAGTTCGTTCAGGCGGCGGGTAATTTCGTAGCCATAGGTTTCATGGCGACTGATGATTTCCAGCACGCAGCCTTCAAGCGAACCCTTCAGCATTTCAGTTAAATTTTCCATGTTTTGCACCCTTTTACTTGGTTTTATGATCTGTAACTGAATCTTTGATTAGATCGTCGCAGAAAGCCGCTACATTACTTCCCGTCACTTCGAGCACGCCTTTCCCCAAGGTCGCGCCTTCTTCAAAAAGGTCGACAATCCCCGAGAGCAAAGCCGTTCCTTCGGTTAGCTGGGCAGGGCCGACCTTGAAGAGATATTTTTGAATCTCTTTATAAACAATCTGATAATCTTGCGGGAGCGCTTTGACACGTGCCACGTGCGCTCGCCACTCTTTTTTGCCTTCGATGATATCTTGTATTGTCATTTTATCCCCCTATTTACCTAATTTTTTAGCGATTTGATTGTTGAGTTGCTCGCGCCATTTGTCGCGATAAGATTTAGCCCCTTCTTCGCCGGCTAGCGCCGAACAGAAGCCTTTGATATCGTCACCCAATACCTCTTGAACACTCTGACCGTCCGCTGCAGTTTCTTCGAGCAGGCCAAGCACACCGTCAAGAATTGGCATGAGGTTGCGACCGGTAAAATCTGTGTGCGGCCAAAGATTGGCTTTAATCTTTTCCCATGCTGCTTGATAATCAGCCGGTAGCTTTTGGGCTCGCGATTCAAACTTTTTCAATTCTTTAGTCATATCATTGCCGGTAATTTTATCCCAAAAATTCATTGCTTCATCTCCTTTAACTTTGTTAATTTTAGATGTTACGAATTCCTTTTTTGCAAGAACCCCTACTTGGTCTGACTTATATTCAGTATAACTTAGTACCGAGGGAAAAATTTACTGAATAGCATTAAGAAATTACGCTATTCAGTATTGCTTATTACACGTACATCGTAACACTAAGTAGTGAGGGTGTCAACAGGCTTTCTAAATGTTTTTTACATCGCTCGGCAGTTAGAAAACAAAGTACTCTATTACATACCTAGTACATTTTTGAGTATAAAAAAGACAACCGGTATCATTAGTGCGGGAATTAGATTCATCGTCTTGAAGTTTTGTATGCCGAGAATGCTTAAGCCAGAGCAAAATATTAGAACTCCGCCAACAATTGATGTCTCAGTCAAAAGCTCTGGGGTAATGAATCCTGATAAAACATTGGCCAGAAGGTACAGCAGCCCTTGCCAACAGAAGAGTACCGCTGCAGACCAAATGATCCCAATACCAAAAGTTGACGCCAGTACAATTGAAGTTACTCCGTCAAGAATAGCATTTGTGAATAAATACGTGTGATTCCCATGTAAAGCACTTTCCATTGGCCCCAGTATGGACATCGTTCCTAAGCAAAATAACAGTATCGCGGTTGATAACCCCTCTGCTAAATTCCCCTTTGAGATTCTGGTAACTAAATTCTTGAATCGTTGCTCCAAATTAAGCTTCTGACCAATGACACCACCTAGTGCAAAACTAACAATAAACAATACGGGATACTGGCTAGCCGACATATACGTGACGATCGAGTGGATGCCAAGGGCAGCCGCTGCAAGTCCCATTGCCTGCATCAGAATATTTTGGTAAGACTCGTTCAAACCCTTCTTGAAAAGACTTCCGGCTACGCAACCTGCCATAATGGTTGATACATTAACAATCGTTCCAATCATTGTTGCTCTCCCCGCTTGCATATGCCAGCAATTTTTCATAATCCGGCGATGCGTCTGCATGCGTGCCTACAAAACGAATCGTCAGATATTTTTGCTGAGGAAGCAATTTCGTAGTTGATTCCAAACGTTTAGGATCATCCGGTTCTACGAACAGGAATAAAGCATGGTACTCTTCGAAATTCCTTTCATGCAAATTTGTGACTGAGATCGTCAAACCTACTTGGCCCAAGAAAATACTGGACTTCATATTGTTACTATTTTCCCAAAGATCCTCTACTTTAGACGCATCTTCGATCTGCTGGATTCGGTTATTAATTTTCTGCCCAATCTGTTCGAACTCACGAATCTTCTCTTCCGTTCTGCGCTGTTGTTCCTTTAATAAAGACAGAATATGATGGATATCCCGCTGATCTATAAACTGCTTGATTTCCTTTAGAGGAACATTCAAGGCTTTGAGGTAAAGTATCGTATTCAAGCGCTCAAATTGCTCGATGGAGTAATAACGGTAGCCAGTTACATTGTCAACAAACGCTGGCGTGAAAAGATGGATCTCATCATAATAACGCAGCGTCCGGATATCGATCTGAAAGAGCTTTGACATTTCGCCGATTAAAAACATATTCTCATAGTTTCCCCCCTGCCCTTTGTTTCTTTACTTACCTTTTCATTAAGAATTGGAATTTGTACTTTGTCAATGTTCAATGAAAACGGTAAGCGGCTCAAGTTCAGGGTTTAGCGCATAGGCCACATAATCACGGGCGCTTAGCTCAAGCTCCTCGTCTGACAGATGCTGCATTACGCCGTACAAAATATAGGGTGTCAAATAGCGAGTCCCAATCAAGCTGCTGGTTGCCTGAAAAGGTCGGAGCAGCTCTGGAACGGTGTATTTAAAATTGCCGTCTGGTGAATAGTTTTCTTTAGCTGCACCGGTAGAAACGGCGATCAGCAGCTCTTTACCATGCAGCTTATCGCCTTTGCTTCCATAAGCCCAGCCGTAGGTGAGGACTGTATCCTCCCATTTTTTCAATAATGAAGGGCTGCTGTACCAGTAGAAAGGAAATTGTATAACAATACGATCGTGTTGCTCCAATAGTCTTTGCTCGGCTGCGACGTCAATCTTCTCATCGGGGTAAGCCTCATAGACACGGTGTACGGTAACTCCAGCTTGCTTCTCCATCTCTTCTGTCAAGCGTCGATTCACACGGGAAGCAGTTAAATCAGGGTGAAAAACAAGAACGAGTGTTTTCATATCAAATCTCCTCATAATTAGATCCTACTTCTATGCTTAAAAATGTCCAACAATTCGGTGCGGGACATACGGATCTTCCAAAAATGAAATCTCCTCGGGTGTTAGTTGAATGGAAAGAGCGGTTTCCGCATCTTCTAGCTGGGAGATCTTTGTTGCACCGACAATAGGAGCGGTTACCGGCTCTTTGTGAAGAAGCCATGCCAGTGCGATGTGAACCCGGTGAACGTTATGTTTCTCTGCGAGACTCGCAACCCGGTCTACCACCAACTGATCTGCATCTGCGGTTGCATCATATTTTTGTTTAGCAATTTCATCGGTTTCAGAACGAGGCGTGGCCACTTCCCGGGCTAATCTTCCTCCTGCCAGAGGGCTATAAGGAATGACTGCAATTTTTTCTTCCTTACAAAGCGGCAGCATCTCCCGCTCCTCCTCGCGGTAAATGAGGTTTAAATGATCCTGCATGGATACAAATCTTGTCCACCCATTCTTCTCAGCTACATGTAACGCCTTCTGAAACTGCCATGCCCACATGGCAGAAGCACCGATGTAACGCGCTTTACCGGCTTTAACTACGTCGTGAAGGGCCTCCATCGTCTCTTCGATGGGTGTGCTATAATCCCAGCGATGAATTTGGTACAAATCAACGTAATCGGTTTTCAGCCTTTGAAGGCTCTTATCGATTTCGCTCATGATTGCTTTGCGAGAAAGCCCGGCACCGTTGGGCCCTTGATGCATTCGTCCATGGATCTTAGTTGCGATGACAATTTCATCGCGGTTCGCATAATCCTTTAGTACTGCCCCGACAATTTCCTCGCTGGTCCCCTCAGCATAGACATTTGCTGTATCAAAAAAATTGATCCCCATATCCAAAGCTTTTTTGATGATGGGTCGTGCCTGTTCTTCATCAAGCACCCATCGATGATGTCCTTTTGAAGCATCGCCAAAACCCATACAGCCCAGACAAATTCGGGATACATCAAGGCCGGAATTTCCAAGCTTTGTATAATCCATTTTCTTGTTCCTCCCTTTCAGCTTTGATGAATATCAAGCGTTGTGTTGATATTATAAGCGTGTACCAAACTCGAATAAATATTAAGTAATCCTGAAATAAATGAACATTGATCGATTAATCAACTATAGTTTATAATTCTAGCCAGAAACAAAAGAGGTTCAATAATCAATTATTCGCGATGTGTGGATTACTCAACATATTTTTAATAATTGCCCATTATCTCAGAAGGAGGACTATAGAAATGACTAAAGTGGATCGGAGGGTGCTCAAATCCCAAGAAGCCATAAAGAAAGCCATTCTGGAATTAATGGCCGAGAAAAACTTTGACAATATTACCATCCGGGATATTTCCGACAGGGCAAACGTGAATCGGGGAACTATCTATCTCCACTACATGGATAAATATGACTTACTGGATAAAATTATTGAAGAACACATCAACAATCTCCGCGATCTTTGCCACTCTGCGTCTGAAATGAGTTTCCAGGAAGGAAATTATGTCTGGTTCGAATATTTTGCAGAAAATCATTTGTTCTTTTCAACCATGCTAAATACAAAAAGCGCAGCTTTTTTTCGTAGCCAATTCCTTGATTTAGTCGTTCAGGAGTATGGGGTTGAAGTAGATGTAACCGGGGGGAAAAATCAAGGCTTAAGTAAAGAGGTCATTCTACAATTTTTTGGAGCAGCTGTCGTGGGTGCAGTGGAATGGTGGTTCAGAAATTCAATGCCTCTACCACCTCGCTTCATGGCAGAACAAACTGGAATATTGTTAGATAGAAATTTTTAATTCCCGCGTTGTTTCAGGAAAATCTCTGGTCAAAGAACCCACATGTACTCTTAACAATAGAACGGCTTTATCCGGTGACGGATAAAGCCGTTTAATGAAGTCACCACTTCATAAGCTCTTTGATATGAGCAGTTAGTTTATTCGCCGCTTTACGATGAGTAGCTTGAGACGGGTGGAAGTCGGCTGCGTAGCCGTCAGTTGGCAGCTGCACGTCAAACCTCATGACAGTAATATTCCTGTCGCCTGTTTCCCGGCTATACCCGCTAACAGCTTGTTCGACAAAAGGATACAATCTATCCCCCATCATCCCCAACGTACACAGAATTGCGGCATGAGGATTGTTGCGTCTGACCATTTTTAGAAATTCAATATACTCCTGGGCATATTCTGCTTGCTTACTGGCTTCCTCTTTGGTGTAAGAATCATCGTTTGTTCCGAGGTTAATGACAATGAGATCAGGCACAAACTTATTGAAATCCCACCATAAGTCTTGAGGCAGCAGTGTACCATCAAATTTTCCCTCAGACTTGCCCACTTTTTCATAGTAATCCGGGATAAGATGAGTGGTAAGCTTTTGATCGTTTTCCGTGTAGCCTGTAATGATGCCGTATCCGCTGTAGGAAACCATGCTGTAGTCAGCCTGCAACTGCTGAGCGGTCAGGTATGCATATGTTTTTGTGACATCTTCCGTAGCCGTGGAAAAGGAATTCAGCTCATGCTCATCATCAACACCATAGCCGCAAGTAATGGAATCGCCGATGAACTCAATAGTATGTGCGTTGTCCGGGGTTGGCTTAATTCCATCTGCAGCGTCAACGGCGATCTCCTGAATCCCGACTGTTGACATCGCCGACTCAGATAGTTTAATAACCGTTACTGTTATATCCTGCACCGTATCGCTTTCAAATACAGTATACTTTGTAAGTGGCTTATTCAATTGATCGTCAATGACCCGTTTTCCGTTTACGCTGATTCCAATTCGGGCCAGATTATTACCTGTTGAGGCAATAGCATCCCCTTTTAATGTAATCTCCGCTTTTTTACCATAGAATGAAAATTCCACACCGCCGCCTGAGAGAGCCAGCCACAGCACATCATTATAATAGTGAGTCCGACCTATGATTTTGACATGGTTCTCTGTTGCTTTAAACACTTGGATTGATTCCAGCATCCTGAACCTACCTTCCTTTTCTGCTTCTGTACATGTAACAGTAACATAAGTCGTTCTATTGTTCCTGCAAATAATTACAATTTACTCTAATCTTCAAACCGTCGTTTGATAAATTCAAGCTCGGTTTCGATGTCTTGGACGTCCATAATTGAAAGTATCTATTGTAAAAATACTAGTCGGCATCGCCTGTCGAGGAATAAAATAAGCGATGGAAGTTTCAAATAATTCAGAAGAATTAACCGAAATAATAAACTGGCTACTTTTCCTAGGTGGGGATAATAAGGTCAGAGAAGTGCCAGATGAAGTCTTGGAGGGTTTACAAGAGAGATTATACTTATACTGTACTAAGATGGGTAGATGAAAGGGCGATCAGAGTAACCGCCCTTTTATCTTAGCTATTACAATATTTCGATATACCCTTCTGTTCCATGCACGCGAATTCGTTGCCCATCTTTGATCCGTTTGGTAGCATTCTCCACTCCGACAACGGCTGGCAAGCCATATTCACGCGCAATAACGGCTCCATGGGTCATCAGCCCGCCAACTTCGGTGACCAGGCCTTTAATGGATATAAACAATGGCGTCCAGCTCGGATCCGTAAAGGAGGTGACTAATATATCTCCATCTTCCAGATCAGCATCTTCCATGTTTAAGATAACACGCGCTCGTCCCTCTATCACTCCGGAAGAAACAGGTAGACCTATAATCGCTTCGGCTGGGAGGTTTTCCCGTTTGTACTTCCCTGCAATGATTTCGCCATCAGACGTAATAACACGCGGTGGAGTTAGTTTTTCATATAATTTGTACTCGTCTTTTCGTTTGCTGATGACTTGGTAATCCAGTTGATTTGTGCGGACGGCTTCGCGAAGCTCTTCAAAGGAGAGGTAATAGATATCTTCTCTTTCATGAATAACGCCCGCTTGTACGAGTTGTTCGGCTTCCTTCAGTAAAGCCTGCTTATAAACGAAGTAACGATTAACCATGCCGTATTTGGGATATTCCCGATATCCGGCGAAATTCCGGATGAGGTCGATCATTCGTTTGGTTTCTTTGGCTTTTTGTTCACCATCCGGTAATTGCTTCAAGCGATCTAATAATTCTTGTTCTTTATTCAAAGCTTCCTGTCGCCCTTGCTCAAATTTCCGAATGCTTGCATTAGGCACAAAGTTTTTGATGTTACTCAGAATCAACGGGACAAGTGTAGTTGGTTTTTCGCTCCAACGAGTTCTGGTTATATCGATTTCTCCGGCACATCGCATTCCGTATTTGTTGAGATAAGCATTGATCGCATCATAGGCTTCCTGCCCGCCCTCAAACTTAAGCAATTCATCCATAAAGCGATCATCTTGTACCTGCTGCAAATACGCAATGACTTCCGGATAAGGACGAATCACATCCGCGACATCCAATAGCGCCAGACCCATTTCCGAAGTAATATTGCCCGATACAGATTGAGAAAGCGTGTCTGCTGCGTTTTTTTCACCTAACCATTTGTTCATGTTTTCATTGATCCATGTTGAAGCATTCATGGCTGTCATAATTACACCGAAGCTTTGTGGATCAGATAAACTCCTCTTTAATTGCTGGATATCTTCCAGTATAAAATCAAACAGATCAGACCCTGATTTCGTTTGGATTTTTTGTTTTAACTCTTTTATCGATGTTTGACTACGCTTAATCAAATCAGAAACGATTGTCGGATCGTAGTCGATTAATGTATGGTAATCCGCAGGTGGCACATCTTTTTTGCTTTTACCGGGGCGCGTTTCTTTTTCATCATTGGGTAATTTTTTTATAAAATCTCCTCGCTCTAGTACGGTCATGAGTGCGTCTTTTATGAGCGGATCGGATTGTCCCAGTTTTAATATAGTTTCTCTACCGACAGGTGAAGCCAGCATAGGTGCAACATCAACAAACAACCTTCCAGCGGCTATACGCATGGTTGCAGGAGTCGTTAACAGCCAAAAAGACAATCCCAATGGTTTCATGGGGTCTGTCATCATTTGTTGGTGACCAACAGATACATAAACATGATTTTCCTGATCATTCGCCTCAGGGATCGGGTATAAAGTCGTGATTGGCCGGCTTTGGACAATGTAAAATGTATCATGGGCCAAACACCATTCGATATCCTGCGGCTGGTCAAAATAAGCTTCGATCTGTCTTCCAATGCATGCCAGTTGTAAAATTTGTTGTTCAGTAAGTGTTTGAATCGTTTGCTGATCAGGATCAAGCTGCTGAATCTCTGTTCCGCCTTCTTTTCGTCCATAGATCGCCAATTTTTTGGTCGCTATCCGTTTATCGACGATTTCCCCTTCCCGTACTTTATAATTATCGGCAGATACTAAGCCAGAGACCAGCGCTTCACCGAGTCCAAAACCGGCATCGATGGATATCAGCTTTCGGCTTCCGGTCATGGGATCGGCGGTAAATAAAATCCCCGAAACCTGCGGCAAAACCATCCTTTGAACGATAACAGATAAATAAACATGCCGGTGGTCGAATCCATTTTGCATGCGGTAGATGACTGCGCGATCCGTAAATAGGGACGCCCAGCATTTGCGGATATGCTGCAAGATGGCATCGACGCCGATGATATTTAAATAGGTATCTTGTTGACCGGCAAAAGAAGCCTGCGGCAAATCTTCGGCAGTCGCACTGGAACGCACGGCAAAGCCAAGTTCCTCGCCAAACCGGGAGAGATAGTGAGTCACTGCTTTCACAACATCGGAAGGAACTTCTACGTCCAAAATGGTTTGCCGAATCTTCCCGCTGATTTCGCCAATTTGGTCTCGATCCTCGACTTTTTGCATGGTTAGTTGATCCAATAAAGCTTGATACGTTGTGTTTTGTTCGATGGCTTTTTGAAATCCCACGGTTGTAACACAAAATCCTTCAGGTACTTGTATCCCTTCAATTTTTGATAACTCCCCTAAATTTAACCCTTTTCCGCCAACGAGCGAAAGCTGTGTTTTTTCGATTTCCTTAAAGCCGAGAACCAAAGAACTCATTCAACACCTCTCCTAACCATTAAATTGAGAAAAAACGTTTGACAAGAGCTTACCGACGTGTTACTATTAAAATGTAAGATGAGATTTTTATATCTATACATAATCACAGTCGCGATCTGATTATATCATCGTGTCTGTTTATATGCAATATAAAAGAACCTGGCAAAATTGCTCAGGTTCTTTTTTTGATTTCCGCGCTTCCCGCTCTGCATTTTGACTTTTCAAGTGATGGTTACCTATAGTGTCTTGACCATTATAAAATCTATTTGTTCTTCATCACCCATGTAGAAAGCGTGGGCTCCGGTTTGAACAAACCCCATTTTTTTATAAAAAGCAATAGCATGATCATTATTTTCCCATACGCCTAGCCAGATTTTCTTCTTATTACATTCCATCGCAATCTCCGTAGCTTTATTAAGCAAACTTTTACCAAGACCATGTTTTTGAAATTTATTTTTTATATAAATTCTTTCGATTTCAAGGGATTCATCGCCCATATCTTCAGACTGAGCATCATCGGTATTGACCTTTAAATATCCAGCGACTTCACTGTTCAAATAAACAAAAAAGAATTGCGAAGAATTATTGGACAATTCTTTTTCTAATTGTTTCAAGTTAAAAGCTCTTTCCAAATAGGCATTCATATTTTCAGGCGAATTCTGATGCTTAAATGTCTCATTAAATGTTTCATAACTAAGTTTCTGAAGTTGGCGTGAGTTTTCGAGGGTACACTTTCTAAAATGTATAGTCATCGTATGCATCGCTCCTTTTATTCAATCAATCATGTATTTATTGTTGCAAATACAACATTAATCTTATATATTAAAGTTACACCGATAATATTGTAAATGCAATAATAAAATAAAGAGGTCGAGTAAAATGAAATATTTATTTTATGTACTAGGAATTTTAACTTTAACCCTTGGTATTTCTTTAACCATACAATCAAACCTTGGAACTTCACCATTTGATGCACTTTTGGTAGGATTGTCCGCAAATGTAGGGCTTACTGTGGGAAGTTGGGAAGTAATAACTGCTTTATTATTGATTTGCTGCAATTCACTTTTAAAAAGACAAAGGCCAGAAGTTTTGGGGTTGTTTACAGCACTAATAACGGGTAGTGGTATTGATTTGTGGCTTTTTTTATTGCGCAATTTGATAACACCTGAGCTTTGGTACAGCAAACTGGTTTGTTTTGGAATAGGTTTAGTTGTTATCGGATTAGGAACTGCCACCTATTTGCACACAAACTTTGCACCGATCCCAGTTGATCGATTAACATTAATCATACAAGAGTTAACTAAAACGAATTTATTTTTCTCAAGAACAATCATTTACCTCGTATTCTTAATCATTGCCATGATTTTTAATGGACCAATTGGTGTTGGAACTTTATTAAACGTTTGCTTTGGAGGACTAATACTGAATTACTTTATGCCATTTACAGAAAAGATTTTAAACCGCGTAATAACACAATCAAGTACATCATCAATTCATGAGAAAGAAGAACCTATATGAAAAAAAAGAAGAAGATCGGTTGTCCCATGCTAAGCTCTGCTTGGACAACCAATGGAAGAGCTCGAGGGATGGGTCATCATTCGCATAGCTTTCATTATTAAAGGCGTATATCACCATTTATAATGGCCCATGAGTGTGGCTATACGCTACATCTCATCTGGTCCCATGCATCATGAGTAGATTGCCATTTTCCTTCGCTAGAGCAATATAGGTTACTCCGCCTACCCATCCTGGAGGCAGCGTTCCTTCAATAATCCAAGCTTCTGCAATAGGGTTATAGCTGATCGCGAAAGGGGGATTCCTCCAAGATAAAAGGGTAATGTTCCGCCAAATAGAGGAAGATTGCATTTGCAGCTGCATGTTCATCTGGTAGCTCACCCAAAGCAGCATCTTCTCCCACTCGGCTTCTCTGAATTAAAGTGTCCCGATCGGCGAAATAAAGCTCATATCTTCCAATTAAACTTTCATCGTCCAAATCGCGTTCCACCAATCCATATTCGATAGTCGTTTCCTGTTGGTGCACCTTGCTTTTGCTCTTTTTCTTAATTTTCACTTTTATAGTGATTTGATTAACGCGAAGCCGATCTCGTTGCCGCTGCTGCTCCGCGACCAATTCCTCCCAAGCATCCATAAAACCCATCATGAATCATCCTCAATAAACTTATTGTTGAAAATACTTTTCTATAGGTAGCTTTTCTCGCCTTAGTGAACGGAAAACCAGCCTCCCGTTTTTTTCATTTTATCACACTAGAAGAATCTGCTGCTTACTGCTATTGTTCTTGTTGTTCTTGTCACTGCGATTGTGAAACGCGAGAACTTCCTTCTATCGTCGCTACCTGCTAAAATAATAGATTAGCTGGTAAGATGAAAGTGAGGACTAGAAAAGTGGGCTTTATACGTTCTTTTTTTCTGGAAATGCAAGAATGGTCCAGAAATATCAGGCTATTTTTTCTAGCAAATATCCTGTATCAAATTGGCACCGGTATGTTCGGTGTGCTTTATAACCTTTACATACAAGGACTCGGCTATGGCGATGCCATGAACGGGCGCGTCGTCAGCATTCAGTCCTTAGCTACAGCGCTGTTGTTCGTACCTATCGGCATATGGGGGGACCGGACTAGTCACAAAAAAATACTTGTACTCGGTGCCTTGCTGAGTGGAATTGGCTTTATCCTCCGTTCGTTCTCATCCGGTGAAATCGCGTTAATCGGCTTCGCCGTATTCACAGGTCTGTTTGCGTCTTTTTTTCAAGTGTTGTCGATCCCCTTCCTGGCAGCGAACGTGGACAGCAAGAAAAGACTGCGCATGTTCAGCTATTTTTCCTCCCTTGGTCTTGCTTCACAGGTGATCGGTAGCATGGGAGGCGGCGTTATTGCCGATGCGCTCAGATCCATTGGCTTTACGAATTTACTCAGCCTGCGAACCGTGCTGGTCATGGGAGGAGCTGCCACCTTGGCTGCCTTCATTCCTATGCTATTCGTCCGTGAAAACGGCGGACCAAGCGCCGCTCAGCTTGACCAGAAATCTGCAAACAAACCGCCAAAACAATTGGTACATACCACCGCCGACGACTCTACTGGTGGGGCTGCAGCCGAATATCGTATGATCGCCCGCTTCGTTTTCGCGCAGCTGCTGATCGGCTTCGGCTCGGGCCTTGTTGTTCCTTATCTGAATTTGTATTTCACCAACCGCTTCTCTATTTCGCTTTCGCTGATGAGCTTTCTGATATCGCTTGGGCAGGTCATGACAATCTTATCCATGCTGATCGGTCCAACTCTGGCAACCCGGGTCGGCCAGGTGAAAGCCGTCGTATGGTTCCAAATGTTGTCCCTGCCGTTCCTAGTGCTAACCGGCTTCACGAATTGGTTCGCCGTCGCCGCCATCAGCTTCCTGTTCCGGCAAGCGCTTATGAATGCGGCAAATCCGATCCAGTCCGCCATCATGATTGACCGAATCGGTGACAAACGGCGCGGCATCGCGAACTCGCTGACTCAGACCGCCTTCATGCTTGGCTGGGCCACGATGGGCCCCGTTCAGTCGCATTTGGTTACCACCTACGGAACGTACTGGGGTTATGCCATTACGTTCAGCATTACCGGTTGTCTATACGCCGCCGCCTCATTTTTATATTATTTCATGTTCCGAAAACATGGCTATCGTGAGGTCGGTGATTTGGATACTCCCCACAATTAACGGAAGTTTGACAAAAAAGCGACCTCATTCCCCACTTTAGCGGTGGATTATGAGGTCGTCCAATTTTGCTTATTTATTTATTCCATCGGCGATATATTCGAAAAAGTCAAAATCAGCATAATGTTGGTGCTTAACATGATCGGCACAGGTCAAACCAACAAAACTGCCTGTAAACTCACCATACCTGCTGTACTCATCAGAGAATTTCGTAGTATCAAAGTCATTTCCTATTCGTGTATACACTTTGCCGTCATAACTCCATTCGAACCAAAGCTGGCGCTCTCTGATATTCAGACGCATATAAATCGGGACGTCATTTACAGGTACCCGGGTACTCAACAACTCAGCCTTCTCCCCATTTTCCAAATGAATAATGGACAAGGCACTTTGCCCCAAAGTTTCGCTGTAGTATTTTCTTAAATTGACATAGTTCATGTTATCGTAATACAAAATCAGACCGGCACTATGTTGAGGCACTTCAGGCATAAACTCCATTTTTGTTGTCACCGTTGCATATACGGATGTCAATTTTCTGGCTAATATGCTTACCTTATTTAGAGATGCTCTTGATTCCTGACCGCGAATTCTTACATAACCCGGGCGCGCTTTTACATCAGCGAAGTGTTTCGGCATGATTCTTGGCGCATAGTATTGTATGCCCAATTCTCCTGAATCAAAATGGTCAAACAAAGGAATTTCATTCACTGGGTATTCCGGCAGCTGGCTCTCAGGCACATATTCCTTGGCCAGATTACTGCCATCTTCCATCCTGAGCCACCCGTCCGCAGTCCACGCCATTTTCTGTATGGCCGTCTCGCGTCCCAGCGTACACCGAAGCTCCGGTACGAACGGTCGTGCACAGAGGTGAACCAGATAGACTTCACCAAACGGGGTTTCCACATAGCTCCCATGTCCTGATTTTTGCAGCACAGAATCCGGATTGAAATATTTAGGCTTTAAATGATCCGGATCATGCCTTTCATAGAAGTCACCTGGTATGGAGGTCACGATTGGATTCATTGGATCTTTTTCGTAAGGTCCCCACACATTTTTGGCTCTCCCCATAGTAACACTGTGGCCATAACCGGTACCGCCTTCAGCGCACATAATATAATAGTAATCCCCACGTTTTGTCAGATGCGGTGCTTCAATGCAGCCCCTGTCGGTCCCGCCTGTCCATATTCTTTTCGGGTAACCTACGATTTCTTTATTCTCGGTGGAATACTCTACCAGACAGATCGCTCCGGGCTTTTCATATCCCTCTCGGGTCTCCCATTCCAAGGATACAATCCACTTCTTTCCATCAACATCATGCAGGATCGAGGCGTCAAATCCGGACGAATGCAGATAAACCGGCTCACTCCAGGGTCCTTTGATGTCTTTTGCCGTTATTATAAAATTATCAACATCAAAATATCTCGCATTCATGGAATTCATTACACCATATACAACATAAAACAGATCATCTTGCTCACTGTAGGTTAGAGAAGGAGCCCATATGCCTTTGGCAGATGGCAGTTTCTTCAAATCTACGACAGTGTCATCGGTCAGCACATGCGTGTACAGCTCCCAATTCTTCAAATCCCTAGAATGATAGATTGGAATCCCGGGGAACCATTCAAATGATGATACGGCCAGGTAATAATCGCCCCCTTTTCTGCAAATACAAGGATCGGGATTAAATCCCGGAAGTATAGGGTTTCTGATCATTCAGTACACTCCTTCCCTAGAACTCTCCGGGATACCAGCCAAGACTTACGGATTTTCCCAGATCCCAGCTATCCCAACCGATCCAGCCCGGCTCATTGACCGTGTCCAACAACAATTTATAATTCCAATAAAAATGGCCGCTGATTTTTTTCCATGCTTCCAGCTGCGCTAATGCAATCTGACTGTATAATTCTTTTCGACTTTCAGCATTCAATTTATCTTCACTTGCTTCAACTCCGTTAACGGGCGACAATCCACCTGCAGTGTCGATCCCGCAGCCATAGGAATTGAACAGGCTCCATTCTCCACAGATTACGGGAAAGTACTCCTGCATTTCCTCGATATCTCCGGTTAAATACTCTTCGACATATTTCTTATACCCCTCAAGGGATTGTTCGCAACCGTACATTTCAGCCATCATCAAATACTGGTGCGTGTCCAGCACGACATTTTTGAATTCTGCTTCTCTCATGAAGTCCTTCCACGCTTTAAGCTCGAAACCATCATGAATGACAATAACCTTATCCTCCGGAAGATAACGACGCATTCTGCGATAGGCTTCCACATAAAACTCGCGCAGAAAATCCAAGGAAATGGGTGCACTGCCTGCCGCCAGCTCCAGATCTACTGGTTTATACCGATTCTGAATATCCATTGCATTCCAGGTCCGCTCGGTAATAGGCTCATTCAAAACACCTATTCCCCATAGGCTAGAGTTTGTTCCGTATCGGTTGGACAGCTTTTCAAGTAACTGAAGTGCAAATTCTACACTGTCAGGCTGCTGCGCCCATTTGCATACCCCGGAGATACCTCCATTATCAAAACCATTCTGGCTTCCCGGCACAGTATGAAGATCAATCAGTATCTTTAAACCGTATTTCTCAGCCCATAAAAAAGCTCTATCCAGTTCTTCTACACAGCCGACAAATGGCGGACAATCTCCCATAATAAAGTACGGAATGGGGATGCGCACCGCGTTCATTCCAAAAGAACGGATCGCTGCAAAATCCCGCTCGGAGATGTATTCGCGACGATGCAATTTAATACGCGCCTCATAGACTTTTTGGGAAAGTTGGGTTGGTAGATAGTACTCATCCTCTGCCGTAGTACCTTCGAAAAGCCCCGGACTCATCCACTTCTCCAGCACTAGCCAATTTCCAAGGTTTACACCATTAATATACATATACGTGTCCCCTTCTGGATTAAAATATTGAATTACATATTAAATTGTAGTGGGTAGGCCGTCTATCTTATATCACAAATCCCATGAATATATCATAGAACTCAGACTTTTCTTTTGGTACACTACTTTTGAGAAAAGGGGGTTATCGCATGATTAGTAAGGATGCATTGCTGGACAACAATATCGACACCGAGGCAGAACAAAGTGTAAAAAGACACTTTTCACATATACTGTTTCAAAATCAGGAAGTGGGAAAAATGCACAATCCATACGATCAGGAAGTCCGGGAAATCAGCAGTATTCGTAACGGTGATATGAAGCAGCTGGAAAAAAGCTTGAGCGAGAACTTCAAGGGTCATTATGGCGTTCTTGCCAAAGATCATCTTCGTTCCGTAAAAAATATATGCATTGTTGTAATCACACTGGCAAGCCGTGCCGCTATTGAAGGTGGCGTTTCTCCTGAGATCGCTTATTCTCTTAGTGACAGCTACATCTATAAAATCGAAGAGTTATCTGATTCACAAACGATACAACGCTTGTGCCGCCAAGCAGAGTACGAATATACCCGGATGGTCCATCACATCAAACAACAGAGACATAGCAATCCCAGAAAGAAGAGCAACAACCCTCGGATTAATCAGTGTAAAGACTATATTTTCAAGCATCTTCATGAGAAAATCAGTATCAAAAATATCGCACAAGAATTAAAAACGAATTCAAATTACTTGGCAGAACTATTCAGTCAAAGTGAGGGAATCACAATCAGAGATTTCATTATGCAAGAAAAAGTGAATCTGGCGAAAAACCTTTTAATTTACTCAGAGTATTCATACAGTGAAATAGCAACCAATCTGGGCTTTTGCTCCCAGAGTCACTTTGGTCAAAATTTTAAAAATGTAACCCACCTCACACCCAGACAGTTTCGTGAAGTGTACGGTGTCAAGAGTTAAGTATGTGAAATAGAAAATGCGAAAGATTCCAAGTCTCAATTCGATCCATTCCGGCATCACCGTAATAAATCCCCCCGAATTCAAAATTGAGACACCAACAGGCGAAAAAATGAAAGCCGCTACCCCTGCTTAATAGGGTGGCGGCTTCATGTTGCTCCTTCGTATTTTGCTAAATATAGCGTCTTACTTTTTTCATATAACTCATGTACTCTTCCCCAAATTTCTCTACGCACCATTTCTCTTCGGAAAGAATAATCCAATGCGCTGATACTTGAAAAACGATTAATGACGCAAGCAATATGAACGACTGTGTAAGCAGCACGCAACCTAAGAAATAAATTAAATATGCCACATACATGGGGTTGCGGGAAACACGGTAAAGTCCTTTGAGATTTATGCCGTTCTTTGCAGGCTTGGCAAAATTGGATACGGACACGATGCAAAATAGAACACCTAAACCATATACGACTGAGCCTGCATAAAACCAGACGGAGTCAATATTGATTTTGAGGAAGCATAAATATACGAATAAAAATATGGTTGCAATTTGATAAAACCAGAACGCCACCTTTTCTTTTTCAATCAGCGGAGGGAAAAAAGCCGCACGCCTTAACGCTTCTTTATTTAATAGCCTTAAAAGCCCGTATCTTATCAGTATAAGTGGGATTAGCAACAGAAATCCGTTCATTTTATCTCTTTTCCTTACCTACCAATTGTATAAAATAATCCGAAATTCAAATTATTGTTTGCCATCATTGTACCATTCGCACCCGTTCTGTTCAATCGACCTTATACAAATAAGGAAACAACCGCCGAATACAAGAATATTAAGATGGACAGCCAGCAGACGGAATGTAAAAAAACATCTTGCTTATAACGTAACGTGATAAGCAATAATATAGACAGGAGGTCATGAATATGGAAAAAAACAGAGCGATACCACAAGGGTATATGACGGTTGGCGAGGTTGCAAAGAAAATGGGCGTCACCGTCCGCACCTTACAATATTACGACGAAGAAGGTCTGCTTTCGCCGTCATGCGAGAGTGAAGGGGGCCGCAGACTTTATACAGACAAGGATGTGATTAAACTCTATCAAATTCTTTCATTGAAACACCTGGGGTTTTCATTGGATGATATAAAAAATCGCCTGACCTCTCTTGATACTCCCGCCGATGTTGCGGACGCGCTTACAGAACAAGCTGCCACAATACGAGAAAAGCTGGAAACTCTGTCAGAAGCCCTAAAAGAGATGGAAACGTTAAAAGCGGAAGTTCTGCAAATGCAATCGGTGGATTTTAAGAAATACGCTGATATTATCATAAATCTACAAATGAAAAATGAGCTCTACTGGCTTATCAAGCATTTCGATGATAAGACCCTTGACCATTTTCGGAGCCACTTCGATAAGGATAGCGGCCCCGCGATGATGGAGACTTACACACGCCTGCTTGATGAAGCAATACGGCTTCAAAATGATGGTGTGCCGCCCGAAAGTGAGAAAGGGCAAAACTTTGCCAAAGAGTTTTGGAAAATGCTTATGGAATTTACGGACGGGGATATGAGTATGCTGTTCAAACTTAAAGAGACTGAAAATATTGATGGCCCGGATAGTGAATGGAAACAGAAACAAGCGACTGCCAATGCTTTTATCGAACCGGCTTTGGAAGCCTATTTCACAAAGCTGGGATTAGACCCATTCGAGGGGGGGAGTTAAATGAGCTACGCAATACAGATTGACAGGCTAAAGAAAAGCTATGGCGATCATACTGTGCTGAATGGCTCAAATTTCAATGTAATAAAAGGTGAGATTTTTGCTTTACTTGGCATAAATGGCGCAGGCAAAACCACAGCCCTTGAGTGTATCGAGAGCTTACGAAGGTATGACAGCGGCCATATCGTGGTGAGTGGCAAGATGGGTATCCAGTTGCAATCGGCATCACTCCCGGCCCATATCAAACCGATGGAAGCTGTGCGGTTATTTGCAAAATGGAACAAAACAAAAATAGACGATTCTATGCTTGCCGCCCTTGGGATTAACGAGCTGACAAAAAAGCCGTACATAGAACTGTCAACGGGGCAAAAGCGGCGTTTGCACCTTGCCCTTGCCTTAATCAGCGACCCGGATATTGTGTTTCTTGACGAGCCGACTGCCGGGCTTGATGTTGAAGGCAGAATATCGCTCCATGACCAAATCCGCAAACTGAAAGCTCAGGGAAAGACAATCATTTTAGCCAGCCACGACATGGCAGAGGTTGAAAGCCTGTGTGACCGCATAGGTATTCTGAATGCTGGCAATATTGTGTTTTTGGGTACGGTTGCAGAATTGACCGCAAAAATCGGCAAACGCTATACCCTTCACATCAAGACCGAGCAAGGCGATGAAAAATTTGAATCTGACAACATCGGGGATACCATGCTTACTTTACTTGAAGATTTCAAGCAGAGGGGAATTGCCGTGCTGGACATTAAAATAGACAGAGGTACGCTTGAACAGCATTTTATCAACATAGCAAGGGGGAATGGCGAATGAGTGCGTTTTTATACGGAGTAGCATTGCAATGGAAACTGGATATACGAAGCAAGTCGCTGCTGATTACTTGTTATGTGGTTCCCCTTTTGTTCTTTGCTGTTATGGGCGGGATATTCACATCCATAAACCCGGAGGCCAAGTATACGCTTATACAATCTATGACCGTGCTGGGTGTATCAACAGGCGCGCTGATGGGCTTGCCGCCTTCCCTTGTAGAGATATACGCGAGTGATATAAAGAAAGTGTACAAGGCTAATGGGGTGCCGTTGTATCTTGGTCTGGTTTCGATGTTTTTGTCAGCATTTATTCATCTATTGATTATGTGCGTGATAATATACCTTGTCGCCCCCATTGCTTTTGATGCAACACCACCGGTAAGTCTGCCGTTGTATTTTGGCTCCCTCGCAATTTTTACTGCGGTATCATTAAGTATTGGGAGTATCTTGGGGCTGGCGGTAAAAAGCCAAGCAAAACTAACTATGATTTCACAAGTGATATTTCTGCCCTCCATTATGCTGTCGGGGATTATGTTTCCTGTTGATTTACTCCCTCGGATTTTTGAGATTGTGGGAAAAATATTCCCCGCAACTTGGGGATATAAATTACTGGCAGGCGACGTTTTTTATTTTGGCAACCTGTGGCCTTTGGTGGCCATCCTCTTAGCTGCGGCTATACTATGCGGTTTTATGTTAAAAAGACTGCAATCGGAATAATGAGCCAATCACAGCATAACCACATGCTGGAACCACTATAAGCAGTACAGATAAGGTAAGCGTGTTTTATCTCCAAGTACATCGTTCTCCCATTCAAATCATAAAAACCACTGATTCTTTTCGAACCAGTGGTTTAGTAGTTCCATGATTAACGTATTCGTAGTCTTCTGAGTAACTTTCCTCAGACTGATTATAGAGCTGCGTCATCCACGCTATTAAGCCACGCTTCGATGCTTCCGATAACCGACGTAATGCAGCCATCCTCAAACGGCGAGATCAGTCCCGCAACCTTCACAAGCTCAGTAAACGATTGGCTGCCACCTTCACGGCACAGACGCAGATAATCTGCCCAAGCTGCCTCACGATTTTCATGCATCTTCTTCCAAAATTGGAACGCGCAGAGCTGAGCCAGGGTATAATCGATATAATAGAATGGGGTATTGAAAATATGACTTTGCTTTTGCCAGAATCCCCCCTGCTCATAATACGCATTATCTGCGTAGTTACGATGAGGCAAATACTTGCGTTCGATTTCTCTCCACGCTTTTTTTCGTTCAGCCGGCGTTGCATCCGGGTTCTCATATACAAAATGCTGGAATTCATCGACTGTTACGCCGTAAGGAATAAATATGAGCGAGCTCGCCAGATGATCGAAACGATACTTATCGACTTCTTCCTTAAAGAAAAGATCCATCCAAGGCCAAGTGAAGAACTCCATGCTCATAGAATGGATTTCGCAGGCTTCGTAAGTCGGGAAGTTGTATTCCGGTACTTCGAAGCCGCGGCTCTCGTACACCTGGAAAGCATGGCCGGCTTCGTGCGTCAGCACATCGATATCGCCAGAGGTACCGTTGAAGTTCGAGAAAATAAACGGTGACTTGTATTCGCTAATATAGGTGCAGTACCCGCCGCTCTGTTTTCCTTTTTTCGCAACGAGATCCATGAGGCTGTTATCCAGCATATAGGTAAAGAATTCATTCGTCTCCTTGGACAGCTCCGAATACATCTTCGCCCCGTTGCTCACGATCCACTCCGGATCGCCTTTCGGCGTCGCGTTGCCTGACTTAAAGGCAAAATTCTCATCATAGTACAAAAGTTGGTCCACGCCGATCCGGTTCTTTTGACGTTCCTTCAGCTTCGATGCGACAGGAACGATATGCTTGAGCACCTGGTTCCGGAAGTTGGCCACCATTTCGGCATTGTAATCCGTACGGGCCATCCGTGCATAGCCAAGCTCTACGAAATTTTTGAAGCCGAGCTTTTTCGCGATTTTCGTTCTGACTTTTACTAGGTCATCATAGATGCGGTCCAATGTATCCTCATTCTCAGCCATAAATCCGCTGGAGGCTTCCATAGCGCGTTTACGCACATCCCGATCCGTAGATTGTTGAAAAGGAACCAGCTGAGCCAGCGTGCGTTCTTCACCCTCGAACGGAATTTTCGCGGAAGCGATCAGCTTTGCATATTCGGTCGTCAGTTTATTCTCCAGCTGTAGATCCTCGATGACCTCAGGGCTGAATGTTTTCAGCGAGAGTTCGGCTAGCCGGAACAACTGGCTTCCCCATTTCTTCTCTAGCTCAGCACGAAACTTGGAGCCGACCAACGCCCGGTAGTAATCCGTAACAAACTCTTGTACGACCGGACCATTTTCGTCGAAAAAGTCCTGTTCTGCTTTATAAAACTCGTCGTTGGTATCGATCGAGTGGCGAATGCTGACGAGCTGCTCAAGCGTATCGAATTTACTCCGCAGCTTGTTAATTTCCGTCATCACTTGATCCTGCTCTTCATATGTACCCGCAGACGTAAATTCGTTCAGCAGCTCCTTGAACTTATGTTCGAAAGCCTTGACATCTGGTCGTTCATAATGGTAATCATTAAATTTCACGACATGCACCTACCCTCTCCTATAAAAAAATAAGTCAGCAGTTTAAGATTATTATACAGCAGCTGTCACAAATCCGCTAACTTCTGGAAAACAAAAGACCGGTAAAATACCGGCCTTTTACATCCTATGCTATAGTTTTGTTAATTATCAAACACGGCAATTTATCTTAAAAACCTGCTGTATATTGTCTAGGGATCGCTGTTTCTTTTCTAAGATGCGCTGCGGCTTCCAGTGCCCAATGAGGGTTTCTTAGCATCCCTCTTCCTACAGCAACCAGATCGGCGTCTTCATTACCGATTACAGCATTCGCTAAAGCCGGGTCATCAAGTCTTCCAACAGCTATTACTGGAACATCAAGAGCTTCTTTAATTGCTCGAGCTAGCGGAACTTGATAAGCAGCATGGCTGCCTGGTCTGCCAAATGCGGCAATTGGTCCTTCACCACCGGATGAGATGTCAAACATATCTACCCCTGCTCCTTGATATTCTTTCGCAAAAGCGATGCTTTCTTGAATGCCATATCCGCCTTCGACGTATTCCTTGGCGGAAATACGCATCAAAAGTGGCATGTCTTCCGGCATTTCAGCTTTGGCCGCCTGAATAATCTCCCGGCCAAACTTGGTAAGGTCTTTCCCATACTCATCTTCTCTTTTGTTTGTAAGAGGCGAATGAAATTGATGAATTAAGTAGCCATGGGCCCCATGAATTTCAATGGCATCGAATCCAGCTTTAACAGCACGAGCTACAGCACTGCGGAATTTTTCCACAAGCCCCTTGACTTCTTGTGTTGTTAGGGTTCGAGGTTGTTTTGAATTCTCATCAAAGGCAATGGCAGAAGGCGCTACGGGAACCTCAGCATCTTCCGCTTTACGTCCGGCATGAGCGATTTGAATGCCCACTTTGGCACCGTAACTATGGCAAGCATCTACAATTCTTTTTAATGCTGGAATTTGCTCATCAGACCACAATCCCAAATCGAAATCGGAAATACGTCCATCCGGTTCTACATCTGTCATTTCAATCACAATAAAACCAGTACCGCCAACCGCACGACTTACATAATGCAGATAATGCCAATCTGTTGCAACACCATCTTTTTTGTCAACCGAATACTGACACATTGGAGGCATTACAATACGGTTCTTTAATTCCATACCTTTAATTTTATAAGGACTGAATATATGGTTCATGATAAAGACTCCTATCTTTTCAAGATTTATAACATGTATGCACATGCATATATAATATCACGCTATTTTCTTTTGTCAACCTGCATGAAATACAAATAAAGACACCCCCCTCAGATCATGTGTGGAGTGCCTTTCGCGCAAAAGCTGTTTGAGAATGAACTCTATAGCATCTGTATAAGTGTTTGTAATTCCAATTTTACTCCATTTTTTTGAAGTGAAGTTTCTAAAACCTCGTTAACGGTTTCGAGGGCCCGTTGTAATTTCTTTTCACCTATTTCGGTAATTCCAGTATAAATACCTCTGCGGTCATCCTTGCATATATGTTTTTGCAGTGCGCCGCATTTTTCTGCCTCCATCCTTACCACAAGCCTTGATACAGCACTTTGGCTTAAACCAACCATTTCTTGCAGCTGCTGTATACGCAATTCCTTTTTTTCTGACTGAGATATAAATTTTAGGACAAAAAACTCCTTTAAAGATAAATCATAATGTTGTTGTAATGCCTGCTCTAGTTCATCGTTTATGTTGGATAGAATTTGGGTCAAAGGCAACCAAGTATCCAAAAGTTCGTTATTCGTTTTCAACTTCAGCACACCCGATCTATATTGAAGTAATTTAAAACACATAGAGTTAAATAATATTCTATCAAGGTTAACTAAAACGGTCAAAAACTTAATCGTTATTTTCCATTAAGCGATTTTTCTATGTATGAATAAACAAAAAAAGCTCGAGCCATGGCCTACAAAGGCATGAACCGAGCAAGGGTAATTAATAGCTTAATCCTAACTATTGTGCTCAGCAGACATGGCATCTGCTTTTGTCTCATGGATCGTACCATAGGGATGCTGAGGAGGAGCATATATCACGTATACTTTTAATGGCACATTGCCCGTATTGGTTATGTTATGCCATTTTCCGGCAGGTATCATAATGGCAAAACCATCACCGGCCATTGCTTGAAAATCCAACTCATCTTTTCGATCCCCCATTTGAACAAGGCCCTGTCCCTCTTCGATCCGTATGAATTGATCCGTTGTGGGATGCATTTCCAGGCCAATGTCGTCTCCCACATTAATGCTCATAAGGGTGACTTGAAAGTGTTTTCCAGTCCATAAGGCGGTGCGAAACGTATTGTTTTGTTTCGCAGCTTGTTCTATGTTCACTACAAGAGCTCTTGGCCCATAGTCCATTAATTTAATACTTTCTTTATACATAATCATTCTCCTCCTCATGATTTCATGATTTATCCTATGCAGTTGCCCATATAAAGGATTGGAAAATGGGCAACTGCCTATCCTCAATAAAAAAGAACGCCCTTTGTAAGAAAGGGCGCTCTTAGAGCTCTTAGTCGTTACTTATTTAATTACTTAATAACTACGTATTCCAAGTTAACCAGTTTGGCATAGGTTGCAATTTGGTCTGTTGTTAGGTTCAATGATACCACGGTATGGTGACCGCCGCCATTTTCAATCCAAGCTTTAACCCCATCTTGGAAGTTAGGTTTAACGTTCCAAAGTACACGCGCTACTGGAAGTTTTGGCGCTGGAACAGTCGGCTCAAATGCGGTAACTTCGTTGATTAGAAGTTTGTAATGAGTACCAAAGTCAGCCATGGAAACAACTACACCGTCTCCAGCCTTGCCGTCAAATACCAAACGAGCTGGATCTTCACGATCGCCAATACCTAATGGAGAAACGACAATTTTCGGTTTGTTGCTTGCGAGGCATGGGTCTACTTCAAGCATATGGGATTGAAGTATGGATTCTTGACCCGCCGTTAATTCATAAGTGTAATCTTCCATGAAGCCAGTTGATTGGTTATGACTCATTACTTTAAGCAAGCGGTCGAGTGCTGCTGTTTTCCAGTCTCCTTCGCCAGCAAAACCATATCCTTGTGCCATCAAACGTTGGACAGCAAGACCTGGAAGCTGTTTCATCCCGTGCAAATCTTCGAAGTTTGTTGTGAAGGCATTGTATCCGCCACGATCAAAGAAATGCTTCAAAGCGATTTCGTAGCTTGCTTGAATTTTTACGCTAGCTTCCCAATCTTCCTTACTGTAAGTACCATAATCGAATTCATAAAGTTTTGCGTATTCATCAAATAAAGCGTTGATTTCTTCTTCTTTTACTTCATTCACGATTTGAACAAGGTCGCCGATACCAAAATAGTCCACGGTCCACCCGAATTGAATTTGGGCCTCCACTTTATCACCCTCGGTAACGCCTACATTACGCATGTTGTCACCAAAGCGAGCAACTTTAATGTTGAAGCTCTCATTGTAAGCAACTGCTACGTCCATCCAATCGGCAATTTGCTTCTGCACTTCAGGACGTTCCCAGTAACCTACAACCACTTTA
Source organism: Paenibacillus puldeungensis (assembly GCF_042678945.1). Classification (NCBI taxonomy): domain Bacteria; kingdom Bacillati; phylum Bacillota; class Bacilli; order Caryophanales; family Paenibacillaceae; genus Paenibacillus; species Paenibacillus puldeungensis. Next base: position 196,434 of record NZ_JBHTLM010000003.1, read on the forward strand.
TTTTGCTTCTTCAAACGAGCATTAATGAAACCATATTCACGGTCACCATGAGCTGCTTGGTTCAGGTTCATGAAGTCCATGTCAATCGTAGCCCAAGGAATACTTTCATTGTATTGAGTTGCCAAATGCAACAACGGTTTTTGAAGCATTTTTGTTCCGCGAATCCACATTTTTGCAGGCGAGAAGGTATGCATCCAAGTGATGACACCGGCAACTTCGTCACGGTAGTTGATTTCCTTCATGATGCTTGTAATTTTATCGGCAGTAACAGCTAGATCCTGCAATACAAGCGGATAAGGTAATACACCGCTTTTATTTAAGGCGTCGGTCATTTTTTGTGCGTGTGCTTTGACTTCCGCCAGTGCTTCTTCACCATAAAGATGTTGTGAACCTACAACAAACCAAAACTCTTTTTTCCCTGTTGTTAACATAGTGAGGATCCTCTTTTCTTTATTTTGTAGTTTGTATTATTTTTGCCCATAATAGGCGTTTTTACCGTGTTTCCGTAGGTAGTGCTTATCAAGAATACGTTGTGGCAATTCTTCAGCAAAATGATTAAGTTCTCGTGCAAATAAATTCATTTTCGATACTTCTTCAAGCACTACACTATTCATTACCGCCGATTTAGCATCCTTTCCCCAAGTAAATGGTCCATGACCTTTAAGCAACACACCAGGAACCGCTAATATGTCTAGTCCACGCTCCTCAAAGGTTTCGATGATCACGTTGCCAGTTTCCGCTTCATAACCACGGTCAATCTCCTCTTGGGTTAAAAAACGGGCGCATGGTACGGAACCATAGAAGGTGTCCGCATGAGTCGTCCCCATCACGGGGACATCAAGGCCAGCTTGAGCCCAAACGGTTGCCCAAGTGGAATGCGTATGCACAATGCCGCCGATTTCTGGGTAATGTTTATAAAGTACGGCGTGGGTCGGCGTATCTGATGAAGGTCGAAACTCACCTTCAACTACATTGCCATCTAAATCAACTACGACCATATCACTGGCTTTCATGGTGTCATAACTAACCCCACTTGGCTTGATTACGAATAAACCACTTTCGCGATCAATGGCGCTTACATTTCCCCATGTATATTTGATGAGGCCATGTTTGGGTAATTCCAAATTTGCTTGAAACACTTCTTCTTTCAGTTGTTCTAACATGTGAGTCCCTCCAGTTTTACACTAGATTATCTACAGCGGCCTGTTCAATGGTTAAACCTTTTTTATACCGCTCGATAAATGCTTCAAATCCTTTAACGTCAATTTCATCAGGATAAATTTCTTGTGCCTCAACGTCTTTAAACACTTTTTTGTCGAGGAAGGCATCCAAACTTTCTTGTTGATCTTTGTTCATCATGTAAGAAGCCAGAATGGCAATTCCCCATGCCCCGCCCTCTCCAGCTGTTGCCATGACAGAAACAGGAACGTTCATTGCTGCAGCAATCATTTTTTGCCCGACTAAAGGAGTTTTAAATAAACCACCGTGAGCCAAAATGCTATCTATTGCGACATTTTCCTCTGTCAAAATATCCATTCCGATTTTCAACGCGCCGAAAGCGGTAAAAAGATGAGTCCGCATGAAATTCGCCAAATTGAAATTGCTCTCAGGTGTGCGGACAAATAGTGGACGGCCTTTTTCCAATCCGGTGATATTTTCACCTGAGTAATAACCGTAACTGAGCAAACCGCCACCATCCGGGTCAGCTTCCAAAGCTTTATTGAACATCACGCTGAATAATTTGCTATTATCAACCTTTTGTCCCATGGCCTCAGAGAATTCACGGAACAATCCCATCCAAGCATTGATGTCGCTTGAACAGTTGTTCGCATGTACCATACCAACTGGACTTCCGTCTGGTGTAGTGACCACATCAATTTCCGGATATACTTTTGAAAGCTCTTTTTCCAACACAATCATCGCAAAAACTGAAGTTCCAACGGACACGTTTCCGGTACGCTTTTTCACGCTATTCGTAGCAACCATTCCTGTTCCAGCATCACCTTCCGGAGGGCAAAGAGGAATACCTGGCTGTAAATTTTGCGATTTATCCAGAATTTTGGCTCCAGCTTCGGTCAATACACCGGCTTGTTCACCTGAAACATGAACCTTAGGAAGGATACCTCTTAGCTTCCAAGGATAACCTTTGGCCTCAATGAGTTCATCAAATTGCTTAACCATCGATTCATTGTAGTCATGTGTGGATTCATCAATGGGGAACATACCTGAAGCATCGCCGATCCCAATAGCCTTATTACCAGTTAGCAACCAGTGAATGTAACCAGCTAAGGTTGTAATAAACTCAATTTGAGGCACATGTTTTTCCTCGTTTAAAATGGCTTGATACAAGTGAGCGATACTCCATCGTTCAGGGATGTTGAATTGGAACTTATCAGTCAATTCTTTGGCTGCAGCACCAGTTGTTGAGTTACGCCAGGTCCGAAAAGGAACAAGCAGCTCGCCCGTGTTATCAAAAGCCATATATCCATGCATCATGGCAGAAAATCCGATAGAGCCAATGGTTCGAATAGTGATTCCAAACTTCTGTTCAACTTCTTGCTTCATTTCACTGTAAGCTGTTTGCAGACCCGTCATAATATCCGGTAAGTTGTACGTCCAATATCCATCCTCCAAGCGGTTTTCCCACTCATAACTTCCGGATGCGATCGTTTCAAAGTGATTATCAATTAAAACTGCTTTAATACGTGTGGATCCGAATTCGATCCCAAGAGATGTTTCTCCCTTAGAAATCGCTTCTTTAATGTTCACATGATTCATGATCACGTTAGTCCCCTCTCTGATAACGGTTTAATATTCAAATCGAAGAAGGCGCTTTCCTTATTAACAGCTTTAGTATATTTTTTTGTGCGTACATTTGTCAACCCGATTTATTAATCATCCCTACAAATATTACAATTGGAACTTTGCTGTTTACTCAGTAAGTTTTCAAAAAGTATTCTTATGATATGCAAACTATATAAAAATTATAAAAAGTATCAACATTTTTATAATTTGTACGCAATAAAAGGGGAACATTTAAATTCATACAAAATCATGCTAAAATATGTCCATACAAATATTCGCAATCCGGAAAATTAGTATGAGACCTACTATGAAAGAAGTGAATGAAGTGAAACCGAAGTATCAGGTTATCATTGATGACATAAAAAGTAATATCCTTTCAGGAGGGTACAGCTTAGGGGAACAAATTCCTACGGAATCCGCTTTGCAGAATATGTATAACGTTAGCAGGCACACGGTTCGAAAGGCCATTTTGGAGCTGTCTAACGAGGGATTCTTAAGAAGTGAAAAGGGTTCGGGCACCTATGTTAGCAACCAATATCGATCTAAATCCGGTGGTCATTCGAACAAAAAGACGATTGGTGTCATCACGACTTACATTTCCGATTACATTTTTCCCTCCATTATTCGTGGAATCGAAGGAAGATTGAATGAAGATAATTATTCGTTACTATTAGCTAGTACAAATAATGATGTTGCTCAAGAGAAAAAGGCCTTACAAATGATGTTGTCATTTGGTGTGGACGGTTTGATTATTGAGCCTACAAAAAGCAATTTATACAATCCTAATATCGCGTACTACCTGTCATTCAAAGAACAGGATGTTCCCTTCATCATGATCAATGCTTATTATGAAGAACTGGATGTTCCCTTCTTTTGTCTCGATGACGTACAGTCGAGCTATCTTGCGACAAAAGAATTGATTTCCAAAGGGCACACACAAATTGGTATCATTTCAAAAATGGATGATTTACAAGGAAAATACCGTATGAAGGGGTATATCAAAGCCCTTGGCGAGGCAAAATTGCGATTTCACCCTGAGCAAGTTCTTTCATTCGATACAGAGACGAAACAGGATCTATGCACGAACCTGAAGAAGTTCCTAAATGATAATAGAGATGTATTGACTGCAATTGTCTGCTACAACGACGAGGTCGGACTGGAGGTCGTAAATGTATGCAGACAACTTCATATATCTGTTCCAGAACAGTTGTCAATTATTGGACAGGACAATTCTTATATTGCGAAAAATGCTAACATCAAATTAACGACTTTGACCCACCCTCAAGAACAAATGGGACGGGATGCAGCGGATTGGATCATAAAGAAGCTACAAGGCAAGAAGGATTTACCTAATAAAACCTATTATCAGCCTGAGTTAATTGAAGGAGAAACTGTAGCGTTGAACACTTAGCGAAAACTAGCAATCATTGCGCTGGAAAGTATCAAATCATGATTTAAGTTTTCAGCGTAATAAAAAACGAGGGGGTTCTCCCCCTCGATGAATCAGGTCATACCCTCACTACAATTTCACCAGCTTGGTGGCAATTTTACGGCAAAACTCTTGATCATGTTCCACAAATAATATGGTCGGCTCGTAATCCAGCAGCAGCTCTTCGATCTGCATTCGGGAAATAACATCGATAAAATTCAACGGTTCGTCCCATATGAGAAGATGTGCCCTTTCGCAAAGACTTTTGGCGACGAGCACCTTTTTCTTTTGCCCACCGCTGAAATCCGCTATGTTCTTTCCAAATTGTTCTCGGGAGAAGTCCAATTTTCGCAAAATCGCTTTAAACAGGCTTTCATCAATGCCATGGGTTTGGGCATAGTCCGACAAATCCCCCTGTAAATGCGAAGTATCCTGAGACACGTAGGAAATTTTCAACTGACTTCCCTTACGAAACGTGCCTGTATAGCTGATATCCTCACCGTTAATCAGTTTGATGATACTGGATTTGCCGGAGCCGTTTTGCCCGGCTAACGCAATCCGGTCCCCCTTCTCAATAATAAAGCTAACTTCCCGACAAACCTGCTTTTCACCATAATAAATCGAGATTTTCTCCAACTCGCAGAGCTGCGTTTTGTGGTAGTCGAGCTGTGAAATTTTCAAGCTGTCCGAACTTTCGACATTTTTCAGCAACCTGGACTTTTCCTCGATGGCGGACTGCTGTCTTTGTTCCATGGACTTGGAACGCTTCATCATCTTCTCGGCCTTGTGGCCGATATATCCTTTATCCACTTTAGAGCCGGAGTTTCTTGTTCCATTTTTGGTTTTCTCCACCTCATGAGACCATTCGCTCGTTCGTTTGGCCGCCTCCGATAGGCGCTTGATGTCCTTGCGCAGCTTTTCGTTTTCCTCAACCTCGAAGTGATCCTGGCGCTGTTTGTTTTCCCACCAAGCTGAAAAGTTACCTTTTTGGATCTCAATATTCGTTTTGTTGATGGAGAGAATGTGATCCACGCAGTTGTCCAGGAAAGCCCGGTCGTGGGACACGAGAATAAATCCGCTTTTTCCGTTCAAATAATTACTGACGATCGTTCTGGCTTCCATATCGAGATGGTTGGTCGGTTCATCGATTAACAGGAAATTGTTTTCCTTAAGAAACAAAGCTGCCAGCATCACTTTCGTTTGCTCCCCGTTCGATAATGAATTGAAAGGCCGATACAACACCTCGTCCGAAACCTTAAGCAGTGAAAGCTCGCGCATCAATTCCCAAAGGAGATAGTCCGGAGCTATATCTTCAACGATGTCGAGAGTTTGCTTTTCCTTGTCCTGCACCTGGAAAGGGAAATATTCGAAGCAGACATCCGCAGAAATAAATCCGCTGTATTCGTATTTGCCAAGCAGAAGGTTCAGAAAGGTTGTTTTCCCCCGCCCGTTTCTACCCGTAAAGCCCAGCTTCCAATTAGTATCGATCTGAAAGCTGACGTTCTCAAAAATATTGTCGTAACTGCCGTCATAGGCAAAGGTTAGGTTGCTGACATGGATTAATGACATAAGAGTTACCTCCCAGTTCAAAAAAATAAAGGCTGCAAGAAAGTTACTACTTTCCTGCAGCCCAAATATACAGCAAACCCACCGAGCCATATGCGGCATCAGATAAGGATATATCCGTAGAGCGAAAGGATGAAGTAACTTTCTTGCATAAAGACAAAAACATGCGGACTCGTCCGCAAACTGTTTTGTATCCTTAGCAAGAAATATCCATCCTCTTCAACTCCTTCGTTATTGTCATTTCATATCTTAACACGAACCTTGATGGGACTTCAACGCCCCCCCAAACAGAGCGGGTGACATTTGTCACAACATTCATAATAAATGTGATCTGAATCACACTTCAGGACTCTGTGCTGTTCTACCCTTATACCGTAATGGAACATGTTCCGATTTTTGTAAATAGGACCATTCATTTAAGGAGGAATCAATATGTTGTCTCAACAGACCCGCGATATCGTTAAATCTACCGCCCCAGTGCTGGCAGAGCACGGAACCGCGATCACTTCGGTATTTTACCGCAATATGTTCGCTGCACATCCGGAACTGCTGAATATATTTAATCATGCCAACCAGGCGAAAGGCCGACAGCAGACCGCGCTGGCCAATACCGTCTACGCCGCTGCTGTACATATCGATCATTTGGAGGCGATTTTGCCCGCGGTCGTACAGATTGCTCATAAGCATGTCAGCCTGGGGGTCAAGTCGGAACACTATCCCATCGTTGGAGAATACCTGCTGAAAGCGATTAAGGAAGTGCTTGGGGACGCTGCCACTGATGACATTATAGAGGCTTGGAAAGAAGCGTATGGCGTAATTGCCGAAGCATTCATCGGCGTTGAGGCAGGAATGTACAAAAAGGCACAAGAGCAGGAGCATGGCTGGAATTTCTTCAAGCCGTTTATTGTGGCCCGTAAAGTAAAAGAAAGCGGCAATATCGTCTCCTTCTATTTGAAGCCGGGCGACGGAAGCCGTGTTCCTGACTATGAACCAGGCCAATATATATCTGTTCGCGTAGCCATTCCGGGCGAGCCGTATACGATGATACGCCAATACAGCCTATCGCAGGCGGCCAAACCGGACGAATTCCGCATATCTGTCAAACGGGAAGCCGATAACGATCCAAACGGCCAGGTGTCTCTTTATCTTCATGACGTGATCAAGGAAGGCGATACTTTAGAGGTAAGCCCTCCAGCTGGCGAATTCGTTCTGGATCCGGCGAAAACGACTCCTGTTTCCTTTGTATCTGCAGGGGTAGGAATCACTCCAATGATGAGCATGTTCGAAACCGTTGCTGCCCTAAACCCTGGCCGCCCAACCGTTTTCTTACATGCTGCCCGCAACGAGAAACTTGGCGCTTTCCGGAACGATATTGAATCCTATGCCCGGCAAATGAGCAGTGCCAGATTGAAGTTCGTGTACTCGGACCAACCGGACGGAAAGATCAACAAAGATCTGCTTGAGGAATATGTAGATCTATCCGGTGATGTATATGTATGCGGCCCCGTACCGTTCATGGAAACGGTCATTCGCGATCTCAAGGCGCTTGGCCTTCGCGATGAGCAGCTGCATTACGAGTTCTTCGGGCCTGCTCTCCAGTTGTAGTCCAAAAAAAGGATGGCTGTCGGCATTCATTGTCGGCCGAGAATAAAAAGGGACTTCACCCCGTGAAGTCCCCTGTTTTAAACGGCTAATTTCGCAAAAAATTTAATTTTACGCGGAAATATCAATAAACCCTTCGCCAAAAACGTCGCGTACATCGTGGATCGTCACAAAGGCGTCTTTGTCCTCGGCGCGTACTATTTTTTTGAGCATCGACACCTCCTGCTTGTTGATTACTATGTACAGCACTTCCTTCGACTGTCCGGTGTAATAGCCGTATCCCCGCAGCACGGTTACTCCCCGATCCATTAATTTTGTCACCTGTTCTGCGATGCGGTCATGGTTAGCGGAAATGATGGTTACTGCTTTTCTGGGATTCAACCCCTCTACCATGAAATCCATCGCTTTCGTTCCGACATATAAAATGACCACGGTAATCATGACCCTCTCGATCCCTATCACGAAAACAGAAAGACCGGCTACGATCAGATCGAAGAACAACAAAGCGTAGCTAATATTCCAGTCCCAGTATTTGTTGGCGATCCGTGCAAGTATCGTCGTGCCTGCCGTTGTACCCCCTACTCGAACGATAAGTCCGATGCCGACGCCGACAAGCAGTCCTGCGAAAATCGCATTGATAAACGGTTCTTTCGAAGATATTCTCCAATGCTCGGTCAGATGCAGGAACAAGGAGTTAAAGCTGACGGCAATCACCGAATAAACCGTCGTTTTTTTATCCAGCAGCTTAAACCCGATCAGCAATAAAATGCCATTCGCGACAATGCTGACGAGCGCTGGGGACCACTTGAACAAATAAAACAAAATAATCGTGAGCCCAGTCACACCGCCCTCCCCAAAGTCATTTGGAATGATAAATAGATTCACCGCCAGAGCAAACAGGAGCGCCCCAACGATCAACATCGATAAATCAAACAATCTCTTTTTCAAACGATAACCTCCAATAAACCAGAACTCACAAAGAAAAGCGACTAAAGGAAAAGAACATCCTCTAATCGCCTAATGAACTATAGTTTGCGAAGCTCTTTAATAATTTCCATTATAGTAGTCAGCCTATGTGTTGTAAATGCACTAACGCTTCACAAGCCAATTAGGCTCTTTCCGCAGACGTTCAACGGTATAATCTAGCATCGCTCCAGAGTCGATAAGGAAGCACTCAGCTTCACCTACACTTCCCTTTTTCATAATACCTTGTTCCAGAAAAATATCAGCTGCTGCCATGAAACGACGAGGCGTCCCCCAATCATGCAGCATTGTTTTGCGAAACAAGGTTCGGCCCTTATAGTCAATCATCTTACACTCCACCGGTTTGGCTTGTAAGTGGTACGAAACACCAGCTATTTCTTCGGCAGTGTGAAAGGTCGTATTGCTATCCAGCGTTACTCCGAGCAGCAAAATCTTTCCGCCTCTTCGGGCCAAGCGATAATAAGGACTGCCGTAGCCGCATGTCGTCCAGCAATCCTCATGTCCTGTTGTTAGAGAGACCGCATTAGCGCCAATCGCTGCGACAGAGTGGGTTGGATTTAGTGAACGATCTGCTTCTGGGCGCAACCGTAGGGTTTCGGCAATGCGACCAGTCCAACAAGGTGTACGAGTGACATCGAATAAAGGCGGATTCTCAGGACTATCCTGGGCGCTGCCCGTTAATGTCGGAACCAGAACAGTGCCTTGCGTTGAGTCAACGACAGCAAGCAATGCATCAATTAATACATCTGCTCCACCTTCTACGTGGCCAATGGAAGAAAGTGAGCTGTGTAATAGCACCTCCGAGCCGGGGTGTATACCGAGTCTCCTGAAATCTTCCGCTAACTGTACCTGATCATAAACCCGTCCCAGTCCCATAGGTTCACTCACTCCCAGCTATAAAATGGACTTGCGGTCTTACAACTCAACATAGTATAGTGTACGCCTTACAATTCCTTAATAGCCTTAATTAGTGCTTCAACATGTTCTCTTTTTGTTGCCCAGCTGGTACAAAATCGTACAGCACTATGATTAGCATCGATATTTTCCCAAAAGGAAAAAGAAAACCCTTCCCCTAGCTTCTTTAACACATCATTCGGTACAATCGGAAACTGCTGATTGGTTTGGGAATCATAACGTAAGGAGAATCCTTTTTCAATAAACGCCTCTCGAATCATCATCGCCATTTCGATAGCATGATTAGAAATATCATAGTATAAGCCATCTTCAAACAAGGTTTCAAACTGGATCCCTAATAGTCTTCCTTTAGCCAGTAGTCCTCCCTTTTGCTTAATCATATACCGGAAGTCTTTTTTAAAATCATCGTTTATGATGACTGCGGCTTCTCCAAACAGTGCGCCAACCTTCGTTCCTCCGATATAGAACACATCACAAAGACTCGCAATATCTATCAAAGATAAATCATTTTGTTTTGAAGCGAGGCCGTACCCTAGTCTGGCGCCATCCATAAATAGCGGTAATCCACATTGTCGGCAAACCTTGCTTAATTCCTCCAGCTCAGATTTAGTATAGGTTGTTCCATTCTCGGTAGGATGAGAAATATAGACCAAGCCTGGTTGCACCATATGCTCATGCGTGGCATCATTCCAATGAGCATCATATAATTCTTTTACCTGTTCAGCTTGTATTTTTCCGTCTTCACTTGGTATAGTAAGCACTTTATGTCCAGTAGCCTCAATGGCTCCTGATTCATGTACCGCAATATGTCCCGTCGTTGCAGCAATTGCGCCTTGATGCGGACGTAATATGGAAGCAATAATCGTCGTATTCGTTTGTGTCCCCCCAACTAAGAAATGTACATCCGCATCCGCTGCACCACACGCTTTTCTAATATAATCCCTAGCTTTTTCACAGTGTTCATCTGTTCCATATCCAGGTGTTTGCTCTTCATTGGTTTCCAACAATCGTTTCAGAATCCGTTCGTGAGCACCTTCTGTATAATCATTTTCAAAACGAATTATCATATCAATCTCTCCAATTTTCTCTGAATTAACAACATACAAGTATGTATTTCTTTGATTTCTGTTTCAGATAAGCCTTGCAGCAAACTCTCGATTTGTTCATCTGACTTTTGATTCAGCTGGTTAAATAATTCGATTCCTTGGGGTGTCAATCGAATCAGATTCGTTCTGTTATCCGAAGTCGATTCTTCCTTCATGAGCAGGCCGTCTTTACTCAGCTTGGCAATGATTCTGCTCATGTAACTGCGATCAATGTCCAGCTTATCGACTAAATTGTTGGCTATACACTGTCCCATGAAACCAATCTCTAAGATCACCCGAGCCTCTGTGAAAGAATATCCGGTATTCAAGACGTGTTTATCTAATAAACCGAGGATGTTCGTATAGAAGCGATTAAATTGTCGTATGTCAGCTACGCTCGTACCATTTAAGCTCATGGTTTCACCTCTTTTTTGTGGACACTGTCAACAAATAATTTAGTGTGTTTAGTGGACATTGTCAACTATTTCGATAATTCATAAAAAAATGCACCCCATACAATGCATTGGTCACCCAAGAGGTATTCCCAATGTCTATGATTAGAGGTGCACTTCATTATTATTTTGAGGTTAAAGCTTAAACCAAGTTTAACTCATGTTTTAAACGATCCAGCTGTAATAAATGATGCCGAAAATGCATTTCGACCAGCAAAAACCATTCCTTAGCATTTAACGCGCCAAATCCGGGATGATCTATTCTATTCTGTTCCGGTGCCAGGCTTAAAGTGGGTTCCGTATCTTTCATTCGCTCCAATACACCACGGAGCCCTTCCACAAGCTGTTCCTTGCTCTCCGGCTGCTGCGGAGTATATTGTGGCGAAGCCGGAACCCGAATCCGAACGGGCGGAAAACTTCCCAGTTCAAATGCCGCCTTGCCATTCTCTGTCTTTTCCCCCGTAGGGCTCGCGTTTTCGTTCAGACATTGGTCTACATTGTGCAAATGCATGAATTGTGCCGAGTTAATCAAGTGCATAACCATTTGCCCGATGGACCATTCCTCTTCGTTCGTTTTTTTAAGCAGCCGCTCCATATCAAGGTTTTCCAGTTCGATCAGATAGCGTTCAACAGTCGATTCAAACTCCCGTAATGCTTCCGTAGTACTTGTCATCATCAACAACTCCTCTTTAGTTTTGGTTATGAATCCAGTATAAAAAAACGCTACTGACAACTGTGTGTCAGTAGCGTTTAAATATTTTCTCAGCCTCTTCTCGAACCTGCCGGCGGAATGCCTCCGGTTCCAGCACCTCGACATCCCCGCCCCAGCCAAGTACATAAGGCAACAGCTCCTCTGTCTGCCTAACGCGAAAGGTGGCTAGCAGATCGTTCTTCCGCTCCTCTATGGCTTCCAGATAATAATTTCCGTTCTCAGTAATTTTATCGGTAATTTTGGGATTTACCCGAACAAGTACCAATACGTTACGGTCGTCCGGGGGGCGGTAACGACTCAAGTTAAACCCTGGCGGCATAGAAAATCGCTCTTCCAACACAGCAAGCTCCGTCATCCGCGATAAACGGAAATGTCGGACATCCTGCCGCAGGTCACAGTGTGCGACCAGGATCCAATTTCCCTGAACGAACGTCAGACCATATGGAGCGATCTTCCTTCTGCTATCCCGATTGCCGTCCGACTCCGGAATTTTTTTTACGTACTTAAAGCTTATTTTACACCGCTCCAGAATCGCGCGCCGAACCTCTGCAAGATATTCTCTTTCTTTCTCGCTGGTTAAGGGCTCACCCGTATGAAGAAGCCGCATCGTTTCTCGCACACGTGTCGACTCACTGCGAACGGTTTCCGGTAAAATTGCTTCAATTTTGCGCTTAGCTGCCTTAGAGTAACTGCCATATTCGGCATCCAGCCTTTGCTCGATAAAATCCGTTCCCATAAGCAGGGCCACGGCTTCCTCCGCCGTAAAGCCGACCGGAGGCAGAAAATATCCTTCCATCAAGGAGTATCCTTGACCGGGGGATCCAACAATTGGAACCCCTGCTTCGCTCAGGGCTTGGATATCTCGATATATCGTCCTCACGCTTGTCTCGAATTGGGCCGCTAAATCTTCCGCCCGGAGCACTTTACTACGCTGTAGCTCAAGCGTAATGGCCAGCTGTCGCTCGGTTTTGTTCATTTTCTTTTCCCCTCGTTACTTATAACCCTGACGTGAAGCCCTATTCAAAAACTTCCTCGTAAATGCTAAGGACTTCATCCGCGGTAATTGGGTGTGTTCCGTCCAGCGAATTTTTACCTAACCCTCCGACTCGAATGGTTTCCTCGGCCATCATCTTTAAGTCTTCCTTTTTTATTCCCAGGTTCTTCAAGGTATCGTAAGTGCCAATTTCCTTAAACCACTCCACGAGCGCCTCAATCGTAGCGTCACATGCCGCCAAATCATTCTCAAGGGAGATATTAAAAACTTGACGACCTAGCCGGGCTAACCGATGAGGACGATCTTTTATGATAATTTTCCGAAAATAGGCAGGAGTGAGAACAGCTAGTCCGCGACCATGGGAGATATCATAATGTGCGGACAGGGTGTGTTCGATTTTATGAACGGGGTTGCTGCCCCCTCTTCCCGCATTCGCAATGCCAACTAAAGCGAGGGTGCTAGTCCAAAGAAGATGAGCTCTAGCATCATAATCCTCAGGCCGGTCAATCGCTGTTTTAGCGTACTTCACTGCATTTCGCATTAATCCTTCCGTCATTTCATCCTGAACATTCGCATTCTCATCACCTGTCAGATAGACCTCATAAAGATGTGAAAACATATCTACAGCCCCGTCGGCCGTATAATGGGCAGGCACGGAAAAAGTTAATTCAGGATCAAGAATTGCCGCACGCGGAAATAAAGCTGGACCCGATATCCCTGCCTTTTCCTTGGTTTCCCAGTTGGTAATGACCGCGTTGGAGTTGGCTTCAGAGCCTGTTGCAGCTAAAGTTGGGATTGTAATGACAGGGAGAGCTTCTTTTACCGGCTGAAGCTGTTTCCAAAGGCCCGTCTTGTTTCCTCTTATATATTCGTGTATCGGTCTTGAGGATATGGCTATGGCGGCAATCGCTTTAGCCGCATCCATTGCGGATCCTCCTCCTAATGCAAGAATCAGTTCACATTGTTCATCACGAGCTAACTGCCCGCCCTGGTCCACAGTTTCCGCACGGGGATTAGGTTCTACTTGATTAAACAAGACGTATTCAACGCCAGCTGCTTCCAAGGATCGGGTTACTTTATCCAGAGCTCCCGTTTTTTTCGTTGACGATCTCCCGGTAACCAACAATACCTTGTTGGCATATTCTTTTACAATCTCGCCGGTCCGTTGGACTTCCCCTTTACCAAAAATGATTTTCGTAGGAATGTGGAGCGTGAAGTTTAACATGTCTTTCTCCTTTCAAATGCGCACTGATTATGCCTCAACATTACTCTCTTATTATAACAATTTGTGCTTCTACAAGTCTCTTATAGTGAGCCACGCTTCATTTCCTTTTTTCAGTCGCTGTAATCCATCTTCAAGACGCGCCTTCGGACAAGCGTAGTTCAATCGGATAAAGCTGTGTCCGTTTCCACCAAAAATGGCCCCCTCGGAGACATACAGCCCTGTTTCTTTCCTTATGAATTCACAGAAATGATTCGTGTCCTGGGTAACAGCCCCGCAATCAATCCAGGCCAAATAGGTAGCTTCTGAAGGTATGACTTTAAGCTCAGGAAGCTCATTTGTTACAAAACGCTCGATCAACCGCTTGTTTTCCATCAGATATTCGAGTAATGCCTCAAGCCACGGCTTCCCTTCTGTAAAGGCCGAGATGGCCGCTTCAATCGCAAAAGCGTTCGGTTCTGCGACTTCATCCGTATTGATTCCGCGATTCACGAGTTTTCTCAAGCTGGGGTTAGGAACGATAATACTCGACGTTTGAATCCCGGCTAGATTGAAAGTTTTCGTGGGCGCGACACAGCTAATGCAGTTTTGAGCAATTTCTTCAGATACAGATGCAAATGGGATATACCTATGACCTGGATGCGTTAAATCACAATGAATTTCATCCGAAAGAATCAGCACATGATGCTTGATGCACAGCGTGCCAATTCTCTCTAGCGTTTCTTTGTCCCACACCTTACCTATTGGGTTATGCGGGTTGCAAAAAATGAAAAGCGTGGTATCAGGATCGGCCAATTTTTGCTCCAAGTCTTCAAAATCAATCGAATACATACCGTCCATGTAATTTAATTCACTTGTAAGCACATGACGTTGATTGTTAATGATCGAGTTGTAAAAGATGTTATAGACTGGCGAGAGCACCAGCACTTTGTCTCCGACTTTGGTCATTTTGCGCACGATCGAGGAAATGGCCGGCACAACTCCTGTGCAGAACATGATCCATTCCTTTTTCACAGAAAAATGATGTCTCTTCTCCCACCAACGAGCTACCGCGGTATAATAGGAGTCCGGTACGCTCGTATAGCCGAATATACGATGGTCTAACCTTTTTTGCAGTGCTCGGACAATGGCTGGAGACGTTTCAAAGTCCATATCTGCCACCCACATGGGAAGTTCTTCGCGCCCTACCTCCCATTTGTAAGAATTGGTGTCAAATCGATCCGTCATTTTATCAAAATCAAACGCCAAAAGTCTCACCTGCTTTAGCCAGCTCGTAATGCGTATTGGCCGCGACGATTTCCTCGTCATCCAAAATCAATTCGCCAATATCTTTCGCTTTAATGGTTCCAGATATCGGATTTTTCACACTATCGATGATCGTGGTCGCTGTCACATCAACGGTTGAATATTCAAACGCTAAATCCGTATTGATAATTTTCCCATTTTCGATCATTAAATGATCCATGTAGCACATTCCTTGATTGCTTTCGATGATGCAGTTGATAAACGTGATATTTTTCGAATTCCATCCCAAATACTCGCCAATGATGAGCGAATCATATACCGTAACATTTTCACAATTCCAAAAAGCGTCTTTGGATATTAATTTCGTGTTGCGGACTTCAACATTCTTCGCCCCATCAAAGGCATAGTTTCCCACCAAGGTGAAGTCGTCAATCCTAATATCCTCGCTATTCATTCCAAAGTAATCCCCTTTAGCGGTCACATGAGACAAGTGAATATCTTCACAATTCCAAAGAGTCTCTTGCGCATTAGGCATATTTACATGTTCCAGGTGAATATCGCTCGATCGCCGAAACGTTTTTGGAGCCTCGATGACACTATCACAGATCGAAATGTGATGAGTATACCAAATGCCCGAGCGCGCCATTTCCAGCACAGTACTGTTCTTAACCTGAATGTTCTCGCAGTACCATAAAGGATATTTCCACTTAAATATACTACTATCGATGGAAATATCGCTGCTTTCCTTCAGTGGTGATTCGCCATCTGCAAATATGGAATTCGTTATAAAAAGATCTCTGCTTTTAAATAAAGCGCGTTCTCCCGTTAGCATTTGTTGATCAATGGTTTCCATAGTCAATCCCCCTATCTCTTTAAATTAGCTTACAACTTAAAGTTCACTTTAAGTCAAATCATTGGCTTAAACTGTTGATCGTAAGTTCAGCCTCTTTTTCTACTAATCTACCATCGTAGTCTTCAATCTTCCTATTCAATCTCAGAATCGTCTCGTCAATCTCTCTCCGCTTTTGGGACAGCTTCTCCCTTTCATCAATCAGAATTTTCTTGCGGGCTTCTATGGTGCGATCTCCTTCAATAAATAGAGTGGTATATTCAATCAGAGCCTCGATCGTCAATCCGGCACTGCGCATGCACTTTATAAATTCTATCCATTTGATGTCGTGTTCATTGTAATCTCGGACACCGCTTTGTTTGCGATTTATCGGCGGGATGAGGCCCACGCTTTCGTAATATCGGAGAGTGGCTGTCGTCATACCGAACTGATTGGCTACTTGAGTAATATTCATTATTTCACCTCGTAGTTTTTATGAGTTGAATTTATCACTTAAAGTGTACTCTAAGTCAATAGCAGCATTCATTTATGGCTTGCTTTAAAGTTCACATTAAGGTTTATACTTCACCTGTAACCAATCATAAAGAGTTGGAGGTAATTACTCAAATGGTAAAAAAACAAACGGCGGGGCGAGACATGTTAGGCGAATTTGCGCCTAAATTTGCCGAATTAAATGATGATGTCTTATTCGGCGAGGTTTGGTCCAGAGAACAGGAATTGTCTCCTCGCGATCGCAGTATGATTACAGTTTCAGCACTGATTGTGGGAGGAAACTTTGAGCAATTAACTTATCACCTTCAAAAAGCGAAGGAAAATGGAATAACAAAGGATGAAATTGCAGAAATCATCACTCATCTTTCGTTCTACGCAGGATGGCCCAAAGCTTGGTCGGCATTTAACATCGCCAAAGAAATCTACAAAAATGAATAGAAAGTAGGAATTTGATTATGAAAAATGAACAATTAAGCAACAGCACGATTTTTCCACTCGGTAACAAATTAGAAGCTAACTTTATCGGGGATGCATATTTGCAAATGGTGTTTACCGACCCGACTCCACTTAATGCCGCGATCGGGAATGTCACTTTCGCTCCAGGGGCTCGCAATTACTGGCATTCGCATAAAGTCGGACAAGTTTTATTAGTTACAGGCGGTGAAGGTTGGTATCAAGAAGAAGGAAAATCAGCTCAATTGCTCAAAGCGGGCGATGTGGTCAATATTCCACCGGGTGTAAGGCATTGGCACGGGGCTACAAAAGAAAGTTGGTTTGTTCATTTGGCTATTACCCCGGGAGAAACGAATTGGTTCGAGCCTGTTGATGATGAGTGGTATAAAAAATAACCAGCAGAGCAAAAGCTCTGCTGGTTATTGCGTGCTTAAATGATGGAAGAATGACAATCGAATTGTTTTATTCAGACGGGAATTGCAAAACTTTTTCATAGATGCTAATTTCATAATCTGGCTTCATGCCGGCTTTCTCATAAAGGCGATAGGCACCCGAAGGATTCGCGGTATCGACGCCAAGCGAAATATGCGGCTGGCCTGCGCGATAGGATTCCTCGAACAAGGACTGAAGAAGTGTGAGCGCAAGACCTCGCCCACGGAACGGCCGGCGAACACCAATTTGCTCGATGAAGAGCAGGTCTTCACGCATGCGGCCAAGGGCAAATCCTGCCACATCACCGCTAGAGTTGCGGGCTATAAGCCACCATCGTTCGTCGAAGCTTGGAAGCTGTGTTTTTTCCACCCATTTTTCAAAAGGAGGAGCTGCGAAATCCCAGTGATCGGCGAACGATTCAATATAGGCCTCATAGACCGCTTGTTCGTCACGCCCCTTTATGAACGGTTTGATGGTGAAGCTATCCGGTGTGATGGATGCAGCCGGTTCTGTGTTCAATCGAATTGCCATCCGCTTGAAGTATCTGACCGGGGTGAAGCCTTGAGCTTCAAACAGTTGGACCGCGTCTTCGCATAACGTTGGAATCATGCTCTGCAGGCGCTTCGTAATGCCAGATTCACTGCAAAGTTGTGCTGCACGCGCTTGAAGCGCCGCTACGAGCGCCGCACCAACACCTCGGCCGCGAGCGGCAGGCAATACGCAACCATAGCTGAATAGCTTCTCATCGCTATCCTCTTCGAGGAAGGCATAGCCGAGTAATGCGGAGTCTGTGTCTTCAACAACCCAAACATTATTCTCTAAATCGAAGCGGGACCACATGTCTAGGATGTCGTCGAGAACGACGTCGGGGGCTCCGAGGTCTTCGGTATCACAGGCGGCTACAAGGTCGCAAACAGCCTGGGCGTCATCCTGTGAGGGACGTCGAATTCGAAAGGTCGTCATAGAAATAATCTCCTAATTCTTATATATTGCTTACCTTCGGTTCATGCGTACGGGTAATGAGGCTAGCGTCTGACCGGCTGCAGAAGGAGTTAAATGCTCCTCTAACTTGAAGTCCGGAACGGGTTCTAAGTCTTGGAAATGATCCATAAAAAGCCCCAGACCGATATTGGCTTCCAGCCTCGCCAGTGGTGCTCCCAGGCAAAAATGCGGTCCGTTTCCGAAGGTGAGATGCATTTTGTTATTCGGACGGCGAATATTTAAAGTAAATGGGTCCTCAAACACTGCTTTGTCCATATTAGCTGCGCTCATCCAGGTGACGACGACATCACCCTTCTTGAGTTCTACACCCAGCACATTGTTATCCTGCTTTACTGTACGGTCCATCTTGGCAATATGGAAGCGGTAGCGGAGCATTTCTTCCACCGTGTTCGGGAGTAGCTCGCGGTTTGACTGGACCTCTGTATAGATATGATTGTTATCATACAAAAATGAATAAAACGTGCTAGCCAACAAATGACTTGTTGTTTCGACACCAGCGCCAAGAATAAACATGGTCATCCGGACGATTTCATCATCCGTTAACCGTTCACCATCGACTTCTGCTTGAATCAAGTCGGAGATGATATCGTCCGTAAGGTGATTTCTTTTAGCCAGAATATGTGGGTAAAGATAGCTGTAGTAATCCTTGGCTGCCTGCCGCTTCAGCTCCTGAACATGCTCGATGTTGTCGACCGGGAGTGGAAGGAAAAGATGATCTACCCACTCTTTAAACAGGAAGCGATCCTCGGATGGGACGCCGAGCAAATCTGCAATGACAATGGTCGGGAGCGCACTGGAGAAGCTATTGACGATATCGATAACCGGTTCGTCCCCCATATCTTTGATGAGCTGGCTGACCACCTCGTGGATACGCGGCTCCCACAGTTTCAAGCTTCTGGGCGTAAAGGCGGCTGAAAGCAAACTGCGGCTTTTTCTATGTTCTGGCGGGTCCGAGTTAAAATTTACCCTTTCAGAACCAAATTGTCCCGCTTCATTGTCGGCCCCAACGCTGATCGTTGTCCGGGTCCTCTCGCTCGAGAAGTACTCGTAATCGCTAAGAACTCTTTTGACATCATCATATCGGAAGACATTCCAGGAATTCGTTTCCTCATGGTAGCTAATCGGCTCATATTCCAATTGATGCTTGTACCATTCAAATGGGCTAAATTCTTCGACAGCTGATCGAAACTGGGTAATTTTTGCTAAGGAGATGATTTCCTTCTGCATAGTACTCCCTCCCAAATTATATGGTATAAAGTAACAATGTATATATATTTTAACATTGTATAGAGCAAATTATAGCCGCATGCTATCGTGCGCACAACATACATTTTTAAGGAATATGTATATTAATTTACATTTCAGGTGGGAAGAGTACGTAATTTTTCGTATAAGCTACAAACACCGAATAGGTTGTTTATTGAATAAATGTTCGGTTTCTATCTCTCTTCCATTTCAGTGTTTAGCAAAATGATTAGGAATTACTTTTTTACTTTACGAAAAAGAAATGCCCCCATCCCTAAAGGAATGAGAGCATGAACTGACGTGGAATGCTACGGCTTTTCATGGATTCAATCAAAGCTCACTGTAGCGTCACGCTGTGTCTTTACTCTTAATGAGAAAACGAAACAGATGAGCAAGACTATACATGCGAGCACATATGGGTAGTTGATATCGAGATCGAATAAAAATCCGGCTACGATAGGTCCTGCAATATTGCCGAGACTAGTAAAGGCTGAGTTTAAGCCGGCAACGTAACCTTGTTGTTCGTTAGCCAGAATCGACATTTGGGTACCAATCGCCGGGCGTAAAATATCAATCGCCAGAAAAACAATAAATGTAACTGCAAAAATCATCCAGAATTTATGTGTGAACAGCGTCAGTAATATGAACACACCCGCAAAAAGAAGGCAGAGCGAGATCACACGTTTTTCACCAAAACGCTTCAAAATCCAGCTAAAAGCGGTAGCTTGAATCACAGCGCCTGATATGGAACCAAATGTAATGATAAAGGCGATATCTTGCGGATCAAACCCAAACTTATGATCGACAAACAATCCAAATACAGTTTCAAAATTAGCTAGTCCGAAGGACATGACAAATACAATGATTAAGCTTAAGAAATAGGGCTCTCGATAAGAGGATTTTAACTGAGAAAGAAGACTGCTTTGTGGTTTCTCCTCAGCCAAATAACCAGCCGTTTTTTCCTTTACAGGTTTGGACTCTTTAAGAACTAATGCTGTGATGCATGCGGCGACAATCCCAGCAACTGCAGCGCTATAAAAAGGGACTCGTATACCAAATTCCGCTATATACCCGCCAATACCCGGGCCGATAATAAAACCCGTTGTAATGGCTGCGTTAACAAATCCCATTCCGGCTGCGCGTTCATCGTTCGTCGTGATATCTGCAGTGTAAGCCATAATAGCCGGCATAATCATTGCAGCACTGATGCCCCCGAGCATCCTGGCAACAAATAGCAAGACCGGCGAACTCGCCAACCCGAACACCCCTTCAGAGATAGCAAACAAAATCATACCGCTAAGAATCATCCGCTTTCTTCCATACGAGTCAGACCATCTACCAGCTAACGGCGAAAAAAGAAATTGTGTCAGAGAAAAGGTGGCAACCAATAAGCCGATTGTACTCCCGTTAATGCCCAAAATGTTCATGTACTTTGGCATGATCGGTATGATCAGCCCAATCCCAGTAAACACTAGGAAAATATTAAACATCAAAACTAGTAAAGCTCCCCGTTTTTTTAATAGTATAGCCACTCTTAAATCCTCCTATTTTGTATAAACATACTGAACGT
Source organism: Paenibacillus puldeungensis (assembly GCF_042678945.1). Classification (NCBI taxonomy): domain Bacteria; kingdom Bacillati; phylum Bacillota; class Bacilli; order Caryophanales; family Paenibacillaceae; genus Paenibacillus; species Paenibacillus puldeungensis. Next base: position 217,489 of record NZ_JBHTLM010000003.1, read on the forward strand.
TCATTCTAGATAATAATAAAAAAAAGAGGCTACTTGGCAACACCATGTAAAAATACATCCACCGCCAATCGATAAGCCGCCAGCGTATCCTCTCTTTTCATACTAAAGGTGTGTTGACTTAAACCGTATAGCAGACTATCCAAGATAATAGCGATTCCGGTCACATCCATGTCTTTTAATTCACCTTGATCGATCCCTCTTTGCAATAGCTGCTTATTAAAATCGACATATCCCTTGACCATTTCTTCGATTCGGTTTTGTACATCCGAGACTTTCTCCGAGTTGTTAAAAAACTCATCAATGACCTTGGCTAACGGATGATTCAATTGCTCAACCACTAAATGTTCAGCAAGTCCGTACAATTTATCTATAGTTGTATAGTATAGAGGCTCTTTGGTGAGCCATTTCTCTTCCCATTCATTGTCCCATTCCTCAACTAAATATAGAAACAGCCCTTCCTTGCTCTTAAAATGATAATAGATATTACCGGCGCTGCACCCCGTTGCCTTTACAATATCGCCAATTGAAGTGGCATTGTAGCCTTTCTTGATAAACAGCAATCTGGATGCATCGGCTATCTTCTCCTTGGTGTGCTCGCTCTGTTGTTTCTTCTTATTCAATACGCTTCACCTCAATACATAATAATACTGAACGTTAATTCAGTATTATAGCCAATATAAGTATAATTAGCAAACGATCATTATGAAGAAATACATAAAAGAACGCCTGATGGCGTCCTTTGAGATGGTTTTGACTTCTACATTGGAGGTATGGGAGGGAATGGGGTATGGGGTTCCACCCCATACCCATTCCCTCTTCTGTTCTACTTCACGGACCTACCACTCTTTTACATCATCAAAAATAAGGTACATTCCTGTTCCATGTATGCTCCGCAAAATGAGACTGCTCGACAAAATGGTGTCTTTCATAAAACCTTTTTGCCCCACTATTCGATTGCGCCACACGTAATAGAATGTTTGTAATTCCTAATAGGTTGGACATTCGGTCCACACAATTTTTCAATATCAGGCTTCCATAACCTTTATTCTGGAACTCAGGATGGATAACAAAGTCTCTAATATACTGATCTTCTATGATATAAGCCCCAATCAATTTGTCATCTATCCAAAAAGATCTTACTCGCTCATCCACTTCGTAATTCTGTAAAGTACTCAGGAAATGGTTCGATTCTAGTCGGTATGAATCAGTGCTCCAGCCATTATCTTTATTTAAGTCAAAATAAGCTCTCTCAAATAATTCAATGAAATTGTCTAACATGTCCGGGGTAAATCCCTTTTCGACAAGCGGACCTGTTTCCAGCATTTTCTTTTCCTTGCTGAAATCGTACTGAAGCTCATACCCCTCCATATCTGACACAAAACCAAGTTCTCTAACATACCGAACTAGTTCCCTATTTTTTCCATACACGTTAAAGCAAATCTCTCTTGTTTCGCTCGGAACTAAATGCTTATTCAGTTCCTTTGTAATAATGCTTAACAAAGCCTCATCATGGCTGTAACGAGGAAATGCAGCGTATGCTATGATACAATCTGGGTTTTCAACGACACAAAAAGCGCCATGATCTAATGGTGATTCCTCAAAGTGAACAAAAGTCACAGTTTGATGATGAAAAGCATTTTTAACATATTCTATTGCGCCCGTAGAAATCAAAGACATGAACTGGCACAATTTAGTTTCCGTACTATTCTTCTTAATCTAAACCTCCACGGAGTATATCGCAAACTGCTTGGGCTCAAGCTTAAAGGCTGGCTCCCCTTCTCCTAGCTCCCGATCGTTCCATACATCCACAACTCGATGCTCTGCTAAATCGCTCGGCAGTATAACGTTAACGGAAGCCTCCCCGTTATTAAGAGCGACTACGATTCTCTGCTGGCCTTCACCTCTTGTGAAGACAAGCAGTCCGGAATCGGTGTCGGCTTCAATTAAGCCGAAGCGGGCATTGTCGGTCAATGCACTGTATGTCTTTCTAATCTGGATTAACCGTTTCATGAAGGTAAGCAAATTCTGATCCTGCTTCTTCGGATCCCATTCCATACATTTACGGTAATAGGCAAAATCGTCGCCGTCTCCTGTTAATCCGATCTCATCCCCATAATAGATGCTCGGGCTTCCCGGATATGTCATCAGCAGCAGAAAGGCAAGCTTTAATTTATCCTTGTCTTCTTGACACTCGGTTAATATTCGGGCTGTATCATGGCTTCCGAGTAAATTAAAAAGTACTTCACTTACGTTATCAGGGTACAGCTGAAGATGGTTAATGATTTCGTTAGCGAATTTTTCCGCACCGATCTTGCGCTTAGCGACAAAATCGATGACCGCCTCTGTGAACGGATAATTCATGACTGCGTCAAACTGATCCCCTTGCAGCCATGGCATCGCATCGTTCCAAATCTCGGCAACAATATAAACATCCTTTATCTCCCTAACAGCATTTCTAAACTGCCGCCAGAACTTGTGGTCAACCTCGTTCGCTACATCCAGCCGCCAGCCGTCGATGTCACATTCTTCGATCCAATATTTAGCGACTTTCAAGAGATATTTCTTTACTTCCGAGTTAGATGTATTCAGTTTTGGCATTTCAGGTACAAAAGCAAATGTCTCGTAAGATGGATGCTCTCCTTCTTCTCCAAAGCTCGTGATGTGGAACCAATCGGCATAACGTGATTTAGCCCCGTTCTTTAACACATCCTGAAAAGGTGCAAAGCCATATCCGCAGTGATTGAACACGGCGTCCAGCATTACGCGAATACCACGTGCATGGCATTCTTTAACTAGAGCCTTGAAGGTCTTCACATCACCAAATTGCGGATCAATTCTCAAATAATCCGTCGTATCGTATTTATGGTTTGTTGGGGACTCGAAAATCGGATTCAGATAAATTCCCGTAATACCCAGCTCGGTTAGATAATCTAGATGCTGTATAATTCCTTCCAAGTCTCCACCGAAGAAGCTGTCTGGTTTTGGGACATCCCCCCACTCCCCGTTCACATTCGTTTTGCGAGCCGGATTACCATTCTCAAATCTTTCAGGGAAAATTTGATACCATATCGTGTTCTTCACCCATGCAGGTGCGTCAAACACATCAATAGCATTTAAATAAGGAAAGCGGAAGAAGCGGTTATCATCTAAAGAAGGGGTGAAGCCCTTCTCTCCGTAAATAACGACTTCTTCTCCGTCATGAAGCTCAAACATATAAACGAACCGGTTATTTTCTGGAGAAATTGCTATAAACCAATAATCGTATAGCTCATCCGTGGTTAGCTTTCTCATCGGAATGGTGTCAGACACCATATGGTTCTCGGCCCAACGATATGGATCGCCATAGATTAAGTTCACTTTTGAAAGATCATTCTTTTTGCATCTTAATCTTAAATGTAATGTCTTTGTGTCATACGCATAGGCATAATTATTTTTGGGACGATGATATACAGCTTCTTTTAACATCTTTTTTCCCTCCAGTTAATTAATGATATAAAATAAAAAAGAGCACCTCCCCAGTTGATTACAACGGGGTTGTGCTCATCATTCACAAATGAACGAAATAATGGCAGGCATTGCCCTTAAACTAAAAATCATTTTTCATCTGTAGTATAAAATTCCATAAAAGCAATGTCAATAAATAATAGGCAAATATCTTAAAACAGGATTTCCCTCTTATTTACCTTGATGCCAGATAACGATCGTTCAAACATATCCAGAATAAATAGAAACCGTTCAGCCTCCCGAAAAACATGATCTGCCAGTAAAGGGTGAATGATGCTTTTTATCCGGCATGCTTCAATTAAATCACGAGCTGTTTTCTTGAAATCTCGCAGAGACTCAACGGAAACCCGATTCTCATCTACAAATTGACTTAATAACGGAATGGTTTGAGATTGAGGTCGCATCGAGCTTAAATCAATCGCCTGAAACATAAGGGTATCAAAATCTTGGCTAAATTCTCTTGCCTGTTCGACAAGCTTCCGTTCCGAAGGATCAAGCAGATGACCAATAAACTTCGCATGGTCAGCCATTATTTTTAGAAAGAAAACATTCTCATCAATGATGGCGTCATGCAGAGGCTCAAGCGTTCCAGAATTAAGCTCCTCTAATCGATTTCTAAAATAATTCGCTTCCCGGCTAACATGATCAACGAGTAAAGGGAAATTCGTTGCTCCTGGGAGCTTGCACTGCAGAATAAGGCCAAGGACTTTTCTTTTAAACGCCCAAATGTGGGTTGCGGCATTGTGTACTTCTGAGTTAAATTCCCTAATCGTTTGAGGGTCCGTATTTACAGTGAATTCATGGGCTCTTCTTTCTATGTCTTCAAATAGGCCCTGGAATTGAAGAGCTTCATTAATTAATTGAGTATCCTCACATCTAAAACCTAATCGAAGAAAAAGAGAATGTTCTTTCATGATTCGTGACCAAAAACGAACTTCGTCTAGTGACCGGACTACAAACTCGTCAGGCAAATATACCCCTCCATCCGATTTAAGCTTAGGCCTAGCATCCTATGGGAATATATGCCTATTGCTCGTTCCAGTATTACCGATTTGTGGCCATCAGGTGTGTTGACATACCAAAAAACTTTTCTCAAATAGCTTTGCCACTTCCCCCGCCGCAGGAGGATCGTAATTTGAAAGGACCGACACGATATAGCCCTGTTGCTGATAGATTGAAAACTGCGCGCTAATCCCCCGACCGTCACCGCCATGTCCTATCTTTCTCAGGGCATCGTCTATGAAAAAACCATACCCGTAAAATGGGGAACTCAGTTCATGCTTAGGTGACATGACAAGCTCGGTCAACTCCTGAGACAGCAATCTATGATTAAGTATGGCTGACCCGAATTTATTAAGATCGATAACCGTTGAGTAGCACCCGCCGGAGGGATTCCCCCGTTGGATCGGCTTAACCGCATTACTCCTGTATGTTTCGCCATCTTTGTAATATCCCGTTGCACGGTTTATCACAGGGATATCCGCGTCAAGGAAGTTGCTATGCTCCATTTCCGTACGGTCGAAAATATACTTCTGGACATAATCAAAATAGCTCATGTCTACGACATTTTCGATCAAAACACCTAATAGGACATAACCGGCACTGCAGTATGCCCAGCTCGCGACAGGCGAAAATTGGCATTTTAAACGACTGAGGAGCGGACGATAATCTTCCATATCCCGAAAAATCGAGGTGTGGGGCTCCGCATATAAAGCCTCAAAATAATCGTCCAATCCTGAAGTGTGAGAAAGAAGATGTCGAACCTGAATATGTTTACATAAGTCTTGAGGCAGCCATTCCTCGGATATGTATTTATCAATAGGATCTTCGAAATCTATTTTCCGTTCCTCAACCAACTGGGCGACGGCTACACCCGTAAACATTTTTCCGACAGATCCAATATTAAATTGCGTATCTATCTGATTGGGAACTTTATAGGCTTTACTTGCATATCCATATGATCCTTGAAAAAATACCTGATCCCCTTTAGTGATGAAAACGCAGCCGGAAAATCGATCGTCATAAACGAATGATTCGATAGATTTTTCAAAAGTGACAAGTTTATGCTCAATCATAGAAATCGCCGCCAATCCGTCTTGTTGGGATTATCGTAACACTTTTTGGAAATGAAAAGAACCTAAAATGATTCTGGGATATTAGACGCCCCGCAGGTATAATGGTAAAAGAAGGCAAAGCCCATATAATGACAATGGAAGGTGGATGTAAGTGAATTATTTCATGGCTTGTCCGGAGCCTGGTATGGGCACTTGGTATTTCGAAGTTGATGCTGAAGGAGTCGCCTATAGACAGATTGTTGTAGAGGAAGACGGCAGCTGGGTTACCTCCAACCAGAAGCACGAGCAATACCATTTTATGCTGGCCGAACACCCCATCGATCTTGACGATCCTTATTATGAGAACATAGCCAAAACGCAGTTTGAAGAGCTATGGTCCCGTTCCCTGCAAGCAACCATGGAGAAGTGGCAGAAAATCAAAAGCATTCTTCCCGTCGGTATGAAAATTGAAGGTGAAATTGAAGCTTTTTTCCCGCAAGGTACACTAGTGAACCTGTTTAAACAGCAGGCTGTCGGATTGGCGGATACCGCTGAGTTAAGTAAAACTTCCCCGCCGGAAAAAATGTATCCCAGACACAAGCTGACAGCCACGGTAAAGGGCTACGACGAAGTGAATCAATGGGTGGTGCTGGAACACGCCTACATGGTCTGAAGTTAATTTGCGTAGACTTAAGGGCCCCGTCAGATTTGTGATGTCTTGATTTTCTTCAAGTAGTCGTATACCTGGGTCAGTGGGATTTCAAGTCGATCAGCGATTTCTTTGATCTGTAGCCCTTGTTCACTCATGGCCCGGATTTGCTCGGTAACACGCTCTTCTTGATCCTCGGCCAATTGGTAAATCGGTTCCAGCAGCATTTCCCATGTGTCGGAGTCAGCGTATTCATCTGCCCCCACAATGTCCGAAACTAGAATATTTAATTCAGCACGGGTGATTGGCGAGTTCGAATGTTCAAGATGACTTTTCATAAATTTCATCACTTTTGCAAGGGCGTCTCTCAATTGCTTAATCGAACCGGCGATATAGCTCCCTGCCCCCCACTCCCCCATGCCATGCATCAGGTAAGAAACAGGCTGACCTTCTTCATTAGTATCTATGATAATCGGGTCACCAATCAGCTTGGTGTAACCGATCACGATCCACTCGGGCTGCCAATCTCCTTCTTCGCCGGTGATGAGTGAACGGCCTGCCGGGTCCACGCTGTAGCCAGCCTGTGCTTTCTCTAGCTTCTCCGGTGCAAAAATGGCAAAATCAATCCATTCTTCCAGCTTTTCACTCTCTAGTTTAAGCAGCTCCAGTTCCTCTTCTAAACAGGCGTCCAAACGCATTTTTGATCACCCTACTCTCTTAAAATTATAATCCATTTGGCATATATTAATTGGCGATAATTGGATTGTAGAATTAGGTGAGTAACATGGCAAGAGCTAATTATTAAAGCAATGGATTGGAGGATACCATGGATCAGAAACTAATTGATCAGTTGAACCAATGGCATGAAGAAGACGAGCATCAGCAAATCGTAAATACGCTGCTTGCGGTTCCCGAGGATGAACGGGACTATGAAATGATCAGCCGCTTGGGTAGAGCCTATAATAACTTGGATCTGTATGACGAAGCTCTCTCACAACTTGATAAAATCGCCGAAGCCGGAAAGCAAGATTCGATTTGGCATTTCCGGGTTGGTTATGCTTACTATTATTTAAGAAGATATAAAGAAGCGGTGCAGGCGTTCGCCACCTCGGACAAGCTAGAACCGGGGGACGAGAACACGGAATACTTCCTGCAAATGAGTCGGCGAAAATTGAAGAAGCAGCAAAGGCAGAAGCAGCGACTAGCAGCTAAACAAACGGCCTTAGAGTCCAGCAGGTCTTCCATAGATACGGTTCCATTTTCGGACATGTCACTAACAAACTTTTGGGAGAAAAGCGAATACGCCCGGCAAGAATATGTTTCCGAACCGCCAACGGATGAATTGATCGCCTCCATAGAAGAAGAGCTGGGATATAAGCTGCCAGCCTCTTATATTACGTTAATGAAGCATCAGAATGGCGGTATTCCTAGGAACACCTGCTTTCCTACGGAAGAGCCGACCTCGTGGGCGGAAGACCATATTGCCATTACGAGCATCCTGGGGATTGGACGAGAAAAAAGTTACTCGCTATGTGGAGATAGTGGCAGCCGGTTTATGATCGAAGATTGGGGATATCCCGATATCGGCGTGGTCATTTGTGATTGTCCTTCGGCGGGCCATGACGTGGTCATGCTGGACTACCGGACATGTGGACGTGATGGTGAACCTGAGGTCATTCATGTTGACCAGGAGGATGATTACGAGATTACATTTCTGGCCGAAAATTTTGAGGAATTCATTAAAGGTTTGGTCAGCGAGGAGGAGTACGACACCTCCGAGGAGGACAAAGCAACAGATTTGCACAAAGTTGCCCACGGAAAATTCTCTTCCTTACTTGAAGAACTGTGCGCTAAAGTGACGGAAGTGGAACAGATTGAGCAAAAGATTCGTCGTATCTGCACCGAGATTGTTGAGGAAAAAGGTCATTTCTCCTTCCATGCCGATGAAAAGTCGTACTTGATGTACGATGTGCAGTTTTGGCTTTATACGAAATCATACCCCGATACCGATCGAGAGCATTATTTAGATATCTATCCGAAAATGATTGCCTTTGGCGGTGAATTCGGTCAAGGCGGCTATGCCCCCTCCTGGATTACCGGCTGGCTCGATCAGCGTAAAAAGGAAGGCCGAATCGTCAAGGATCACGGACGACTTCAGTTTACGGATCAGGCTATAGCTGAATTGATACAGCAGCTGCAGAAGGCCTAATGTTCAGACGAAGTAACGACAAAAGCCCGCGGAATTCGCGGGCTCCTTTTATAGATGAACAACAACATGTTTTACTTCAAAAAGGTTAGCATTTGGAGCGCCACCAGCTCCTCCAATCCTTCCTTTAGTGGCGGCTCAGCTTTTTTAGCCGCAGCGACCAATTTCTTCATGCTTCCGAAGATTCGGCACAGCACCAGTTCGCGTTCGTGAATTTCTTTGCCTTTCAGCGCCTTATGAAGCGCCTCGGCAAGCTCAGGTCGATCGATAGCAAAATTTTTTACCAGCCTCCCCTCCTCATTTCCGCCCAGCAAAATGCTCACAATGACCGGCATGTGCTCTGCCTTTACGCCATGCGCTTCAATAAATGCCTCCGCATAATAGTCTTGAACCATTTGATGTTCTGTATCCACCAGCTCCATATACCGACAGACTAGCGGAAAATAGGATTCGCTATATAAACCTAACCCCATGACGGCATAGGTACCCGGCATCACCGATTTTTCACCCGGCTCCACATCCTCGTACCAAGCAAACTCTTCCATAGCGGTATTCGCATATTCCGCAAGCTTGGGATAGAGGTTAGGATAAGTGACCGCACCTGCAAAAAACTGATGCAGATTGGACTTCGCCAGTTTTTTTACAGGAAGGAAATGCTTTTGGCGGCTCTTCAGCTTGAGCATGTATCCCTTGGGAAAACCTTGCTTCAAAAGGCCGATGATATAATCCAGCGCTTCCCCGTAAGCAAGCTCCTCTTCGGAGAGAATCCGGATCTCAATCGTTTGTGTTACGTCGTTATTTCTGCACTCCACTCGCTCTCCCCGGTATGTACTCGCAAATTTCCCGCTGCCGGTCCTTAAATAATCCGCCGCCCGCTGGGAGCCCAATTGGGCCGCAAGCTCCAAATACTTTTGCCGGGTGTCTGGTTCGGTGAAACCGATTTGCAGTGCTGTATAAATAAAGAAATTCAGTTCATCCGCATCTACAGAAGGATTTTCTGCCTTCTCTTGGGCAATCCACTCCGTACTATATTCACTTACTTGGTAAAAATACTGTGGCAAAAAGTGATCCCGCGCCCAATAGTCGAGTGCCCGAGTATAATGTCCGACCCACTCGTCCTTGCGCTTTGGGTTCGTACGCAGCTTGTCTGAAAGCCGGCGGATCAGCGGATCGACGATATTTTCATCCTGTTTCATCATGTCGGGATTGACCAAATGCTGGGCGAAAAAGAACATATCCTCTTCCCCTGGCAGAACAGGCGGCTCTGAGAGAATCTTACCTTGTATGAACTCCTCCAGTGTCTTTTGGAGACCGATCAACTTGGGTTCATTAAGCAGCTCACGGTTAAGGGTTAACTTCGACTTCTCCCATTCAAATTCAAATACAACTTCAAACCGGTAGTCAAAAAAACGGGGGCCCAGCTCATCCGAGCGGAACAGATTATCGATACGCCCACACAAGGCAGGGAAGAGCTCCTCAGTCAACAGTTCGTCCGTCAACTCTGTAATGTAAGTATCCGCTTCAACTTTATAAGAGTCATCACTCCAGGAGAAGGGTTCAAAGACATCAATATGAATGTTCCCACCGGCCCAAGCGTATTTCCCTTTTCTCCACGCTACTCGAAGGTATTGCATGACTCCTGCCTGCAATCTACTAGGCTTATTAAATTCTCGAATCCTTTTACTTTCTTTCGTGTAAATCGTCGTGATTTCCGTCCATACCTTATTCAGAAAAGCATCCACTGCCTGGTTCAATAATCTGCTCCCTCCAATCGTTTTTTGATCCCTAAGGCAAGCTCCAGCCAGTGCACTCCATACAACCTGTTCTCTAACTCTGTCGCTTCTTTCTGCAGCCAGTAATTTCCGTCCAACAAATCGTACATATCATGCAATGTAATATCCAGAATTGAGGGATTGCGAAAAGCCTGCAGCATCGGTTCAGGGCCATCGTCCCAGTTATATTCGTTCACAACGGCATGCAGCAAAACCGGGGAATCCAGACAACGGATTTGTTCGCACATTTTCTTCATAGATTCCTCGTATAAAATTCCATCAACGACTTCATGTTCTTGGCCAGTCAACGTGAGTCGGACTGCTCCGGTTGTTCCAAGCAACAAATCCGCGATTTCTTTGTTACCCCGAGCCAAGTTCCAGGCAGTAGACAGAATGCCGTGGGGGGAGTCAAGCTTAGCGCCTGCTTCGATCAGCATAAGCATCGCTTCTTTTTGCTTGAACTTGACCGCTTTCCTAAGCGCTGTATCTCCCAGCTTGTCCTCTGCCTCGAGATCCGCCCCTTGATGGATTAACAATTCTATAGCCTCTACAGGCATTCGGTTGGTCAAAAATAGCATAAGCGGCGTTCTGCCGCGATCGTCCCGTTCATTCACATCCAGCTCAGATATGGCTTCCCGAACGACTGCGAGATTTTTCGACTTACTGACCTCTACCCAATTCATAGACGTCTCCCTTCCTTTTCGAACGCTTGAAAGCAACCTCTTAGACCTGTTATGTGTTTATCTTTTCAAGAGATTGATCCAGCCAGGTTTCATACCAATTCAGAAAGGTCAACCGTTCTTTGTTGCCAAAATAGTGATCCGGGTAAATGCCGCCGCTGTTAGCGCGGTCGTCAGCCCATATTTCACCGTAACACTGGCCCTTGACCACCAGATTCATAGAGACCCCACAGCCAAAGTTGCTAATGCGAAGCAGACCGGCTGAATGCTTCGGGCTAAAGTATTCATTTTCCAGCTCCGCCCATTCCTCCTCGGTCATGCTTTCACCGTCCCAATCATAATCCGGGTTCCATTCTTCCGTATATGGAAACTCTTTGGATATTTCGTTCAGCTCTGTTCGGTAATCCAAGTCTCCATAAACGCCATTCTCCGGCTTTTCTAAACCGTAGTAGGGTCCTGCTCCACCGCTGCCAACCTTCAGAAGAAATTCTCGATACTCCTCCGGCAATACAATGTTCCAGTTTTTTTCAAACCTTGTTATGTCATCCGGTGCCCAAACCGGGTCCAGATCATACTCGTGAGCCTTCGCGCCAAACAGCTCGAAGTCCGAGTCCGTTCGTTTGAGCATTTTCAGTTTGGAATGAATACGTTCGATTTGCTGATCATGCATAAGAAACCTTCCCCCTTTCATCCCGGCTTAGCTCTGCTGATACAATGTTGCAGTCATCATGTCTTCCGCACAAAGAAACATATAGAAAATGCCCTCGCCGTAATTGTCGAAATCCGCCCAGTCCACCTGACCGATAAATCGCATACGCTTGTGACAACATGGGCACTCGGGATATTCGGCGTCCTGAACCCAGCTCGGGTGTCCACCAATTTGCGAATCCGGCTGAGACAACGTCCAGATGGCGGCATAGAACGGGGAGCGTGGTTCATCCGAGAGAGTCAGATTCCAGGCGGCCGGATCATACCCGTAATCCTCCTCATCAAAAATGCGTAAGTAGTCTGGCTCCCGATTTAACCGGCTCCAAGTCGGTACGCCATCACGGTCCAAGTCCATGTAGATCGTTCCGAAGCAACCACAGCGCTCGCAGGTTTCAACCCGCAGCCGTTCGGTTTGCAGATTGAGATAGGCTAAAGAAGAATGGTTTGCGTTTACATCCATCAGGGTGATGAGCTTCCCGGAGCACCACGGGCAGGTGGAGATGCTATTTGTCAAAAAGTCAGCTGCATGCGCCTCAGTACGGGAATGTTTCGGCTCCTTCGCTTTTTCAATCGCATAGTTCATGCCATTAATCAAGTCGCGCCGACCTCCATCCGATGTGAGCTCCCAGCCTGCATCCAAGGCGTAGATCTCTGGTGCAACATACAGCTTATCCACCCATTTTGGCGGATTGGATCGCCATTCTCGAAACTGATTGATCACCTCGGAATCCCCGATCCATCCCAAAATCAGTAGGATATGGTTACGGTTATCGTCATCCCACTCCACCTGCCGGATCAGATGATCCCTGATTTCGGGAGTGGCGTCCTTGAACAATATGGCAGGGTGGTAAATCCCCTGCTCCAGAAGCTTGGGCAAGACTGCGGCGATATTGTCATTGCGATAGCAGACTAGTGACAATAGTATATTTTCGGCTATATCCGTTTTATCAGCATCGTCCTCTTTCAAGAGGTCCTCTGCAAAACTTAGCATCCGTGCTGCTTGGTCAGTCGTTAATGTGACATACAACTGCTCTTTGCTCAGCGGATACGGAGCATATTGAATCAACGGATCGTACTGCTTCGGAGCGTGCATGATCTTCAAAATGTCTACAGGATCCGTCAGACCCTCATATAAGTCTACTGTTTTGCGGTGCTTTTCAATATAAGCTTGCCGCTTTTGCCGTTCCTGTTCTTGATGGCAGGGCATGCAATAGCCGCCTGTCTTTGCAGCGGTGGTTGGTAAAATGGTAGCCTTGCACCCTTCCGTTTTGCATGGAATACGTTCTGTCATAATAGTTGAACCTCCGATAGAATCTGTATGGGATATAGCACTTCATCTTTTTAGAGAGTAATATGAGAATCGAATGTATCAAAGAAAACATGACAGGAGGGGATTAAATGAACGAGCCAGAAAAACTAATTGGATCCGGCGGTACCGCAAATGTATATGAATGGACGAACAATGAAGTCATTAAGATTTATAAACCTCATGTGTCCATGGATATGATAAGAAGTGAAGAAAATATAGGGAAGCTATTAAATAACACAAAATTATGTATACCAAAGTACATCAAAACCGTCGAATTGAACGGTAATTTAGCCATTGTATATGAACGTGCTGAAGGGAGACCTCTGGTAGAAGCTTTGATGGATTCCACAGATCAATCTAGTATTTCTGCTAAGTTCGCTAAACTGCATTACGAAATCCATCAGTACACAATCGAGAGATTACCTGCACAGAACAGTATGTATCAATGGCGGATTTCAAGAATGAGAAACAAATTAGGGAAGGCATTTATAAAAGTACAAGACCTCAACAACAGCCTCCCCCTAAAAAACAAGTTATGCCATGGTGATTTTCATCCCTTAAATATCCTTGTTCATAACAACGAATATCAAGTCATTGATTGGAATGATTGCTGTTCAGGCAACCCGCTATTGGATATTGCTTGGACTTACTTACTATTAAACTCACCCTCCCTTGAGGCGATGTTTGGGCAAACGATGGCTAAAGCAACTAAGGAGTTTTCAGATGAATATCTGCAATTTTATAGCCAATATGCAAATATGTCTAAAAACGATGTGTTCATGTACTTACCGCTTGCTGCTACACGCAGATTAGATGATAATCTGTCTTCGGAAACGGACCATTCGAAATATGAAAATAGCTGGCTGAAGGATATAATCTTATCACTGCGTTGAATAGTTAATGATGATCGCTTCCCTAGTGCTTTCATCGTAAGCAATCCACAGTTCATCGCCTACCACAACGCCATAAACAGGCTCAATCGTTTGAGTGATGCGGTAAGCAACACCGCCACGTTCTACCGTAATGTCAGCCAGCGGCCGTTCGGCCAGCGTTCCGGTGAATCGTACGGAGGTTACGATAGCTGCCCCCTGTTTGCCTCTACTCAGTCTAGTTTCTTTTAAAAAGTCGTTCTTTCTCATGGTAATTGGAATTACCAAACCCGCCTGCACGGGAAGTCCTTTCGGTACAAAGATACTATTCACTTTACGAATTGGCGCGGGTCCGTCGTTTATATTTACTTCCAGAATCATTAGCTGTCGGCCCCCCGTAAAAATGGGGTATTTCTCCACACCGATCACTTCACCATTTAGCGAAATTTGATCCGACTTCTCAAAAGCCCCTTCGTTCCCATAGCTATGGATTCTAGTTGTACCTTGAACCATCATTAGGTCCGCCTTTTCACCTATGCGGTACTCAAACCCAGGTGGTTGTACGACGGGTACCGTATATTCGCGGCCTTCTGCTACAAAATAAAGCTTCAGTACCTGGCTGCGATTGACATCTCCAAGAAGTTCGGTACGACGCAAAACCGCATTTTTGATGACATCAAGCTCTTGGTCTTGAGGAACATCCTGATCCGTCACGAACTCTGCGCTTTTCTTCTTCCGGTTATAGCTGATGATTACCGAATCACCGACTTTAATGTCCGTGAAATAAGAAATTACTTTCTTAATCTCAACCTCTTTCATCTGGCCTTCATCAGCAAACTGAACGACAAAGCGAACCTGCGGCTGCTCATTGACAAAAAGACCGGTTTCCTCCATCCGGACGATTGTACCTGGAAGATGCAACCCTTGTGCAATCCTTTTCTTTCTCGATTTATTAATATTGAGAGATATAATTGCTATAGAGCTGAATAAAATTAATGGCATGAACAACCAGACTAACCAATTGATTACGACTGCATTCCACTGCTTGACGTAGTTCCAGAAGCTTTTAAGCGAGAACTGGTTCGCTCCTTTTTCAACCATCCAACCTTCAACTTGCTCAGTCGTCAGAAGCTGAGTGTTATGGCTTTTCACATTCATGAAGCCGGCTGCTTTCTCTCCGCTTTGGAAATATAACATATCGCTGCCAAGCTCTTTATAAAAGTTAGCGTCGCTCCCTTCCAATTCCTTATAAGAAATCTTTCCAAGGAGCTCAGTAGCATCTGTGAATTTTCCGGTTTTCTCATTGAACACATAACCCAGCACGGTTCCATCAAGCTCATCCTTGGCTGTCGATCCGGCGATCAACACCTCTTGGTCATTTAACAGGAAGACTCTAGCCTGATACACTGGCTTGGGGGTTGGAACTACTGCCCCCCATTTTCTCTCGTTTTTATTGTAAAATTTGGCTGATTCAGGATACTCGCCGTCCACCCGGATTAGCTTTGAGTTATTGAACCCAAAGCTCTTAGCAAACCTGGCGCCAGCTTCATCCTGAGCATCGAAGGTGTTTAACTCCTTAGATGGAATTAATACCGAAAGCCTGTTGTTTTTGTCAAAAACTCCGCTGACATAAGCGGTTCTATCATCTTTTAAGTCTACTTCAAAGATCGGTACCGCGAAATCGTTTTTAAAGCTGCCTGTTACTTCGTCTACACGAACTGGCCTCGCAGGAAGCAGGTTGTCTGCCGTCAGAGCGATTCTTTTGAGCTGTCCATCCTTAACTTGAACTATAAATGGGTCCGTATCCCGCGCATCTCCGGAAATGATCATTCTCCCGCGCCAGGAATAGACACCCGAGGTTAAGGAGTTGGGGATGTATAATGTACTTTGTGCAAGCTCTTCAACCATGCCTGACGGTTTAAAGAAATTAAGCTGCAGTCCCGAACTTTCATCATAGGTTGGAATGATTACGCCATCCTGCTGATAAGATATGGCCTTCATTTGGCCAAACATGTTGGAGCGAATATCCACTTTGCTTAGTAACTTCCTTGTTTCTAAGTCAAACAGGTAGGCTTTTTTTAACCCATCGTCTTCTTTATCGGACAATCCCACGACCTTGTTCCCCTGATCCATCACGTATATTCCTGAGAGTGAGGGCAAGTAGTCATCGATATGATTGATATAACCTTTATAGTCGTTCCATACTGCAAAGCTTAATATAATAGTTGGTATAAAAAACACCAAGTTTATCAAAGATAGTCCACGTTTCTTCATCTATTTCTCTCTCCTTTCAGCTTATCCAAACCGCCCTAATTCTCCTTTCATATGTCTAGGATCGAATCATTTGCTATGTATTGGTAAGTGACTCTCAAAATAAAAAAATCAGGAGATTGGAGACCCTATTGTCCATTAACAGATGAGGTAGAAGGAAGGGATTCCATAGCCTGATTCATAAATAGTATACGGTTTTAAGAATTGCACAATCAACTAAAATCACCTCTCAAATTGGAAAAACATACCTTTGACCTACTTAATTAAGCCCTAATTCCCTATGTATGTTGGTGTTTAATTAGATCAAATATCACGGGAAAATGTGAGTAACCTTAACTGCATTACATGACAATCCCTCCTCATTTTTTTAATCATACCCACACTACTTCTCTACGCTAAATCGTTTGGTTCTATGGGTTTGCTTAACCAATGCTCATCGGTTTGCACGTGATTTTTTCGGACAAACTTGGCGACGGATCGCTTAAAATCCTCATATGCAAATTCGGATGCCAGCCGGACCACATAGCCCTCTTGTTCTCCGCCGAATTTGGACTGCATAGTGTAGCATTTCTTCGCAGCTTCTTCGCTCCACATCCCGCGATACAGCACCGGAACAAGTGGAATCCCGAGCTTTTCCGCCCACGCCGTGGTCTCATCCCAGGACATACAAATGTTTTGATCGTTCCAGACCGAAAAGAGCAGGAAATAGCCTGGAAGAGACGTATAGGCGAGCGAATGCTTCGCATACACGTTTTCCCCGCAAAGCCGGTACCCCTCCGGGATCATATAGCGGATTCCCCCGTGCAGCGTCTTCACATAATGTCGCGAGGGATGATCCTTGCTGTCAAGCGATCTGGCGTGAATAAAATCGCAATACATCGTCGTGTTTTCCCCGTCCATTTTTTCGGTAATCACGACCTCACGCCCGTTAAAATGGTCTGTACCTGCGAGAATCTTATCATCGTCCGTATAGCTCCGTGACCAAGGCAGGTGCATTGTCTTCGGATATTTTACCTTCATATAAATCACCTCTATTTCGCGAACGTGTCCGCTTCCGCAAAAAAATACAATTCAGCGAGCAACTCATCGCCGAGTAAATGATAAATCCTAGATGCACCGGCGTCCCCGCCATGCAAAATCTCCATATGGAAGCTCACCATGTTCACCACATGTAACATAAAATCGTCGTCATATCCCAGCTCTTTCAGGACATGGCAGGCGATTGCGGCGGATACATGCTCGTGTCCAAAATAAGAATAATATCCCCGGTTTTCCTTCCAGATCTTACAGAACGGTTTCCCTGCGTCATGAAACAAGGCAGCAAGCTGCATCTGAAGCAAATGCTCCCCTTCGTAAAAAACGTTGATATAATCCATAACCGCAAAGGTATGCTCGGACAACGTTTTGGAATGATGCGGATTTCCCTGATCAAAGCCTAGCATTACGTCAAAATAAGGTGACTTCCGCAAATAGGCAAACAGCTCGTCATGATCCGGTTTTCGCGCAAGCAGCTTCTCCAGTTCTTCCCGGTTTAAGTCGACGTCTGCAGGCGTATGAACGATATGCAGGCGATCAAAGCCTTCGGTCAGCACAGGAAACTCAAAGTTTTTTACATACTTCTCCAGCACTTTGTCCTCGATTTTTCGCTTTCGCGTCCTAACTCGTTCCCTGGCAATCTCGTAGGGCGTAATACAGGCATGGCATTCTACCGGGACATTCCTAAATCTCTTCAAAAATTGAATCCGCCGGTCTCGGGCAACGTTCGTAGCATCAAAAACGACGTTCCTTCCGGACGACAGCGTCTGTTCGATCTCGGCAAACGCTTCGTCAAAAACAAGGTACGTGTTTTTTTGTCTGGTTTCGCTTCCGAACAGCCTTTCACGAATCGCGTCTGTTGCCACCAGAACTGCCCTTTCACGCTTGCATAATTGTTTGGCGTAATGGCTTTTTCCGCTCCCCGGAATGCCGACCAACATGTGTATCGTATTCATCTTTATCACCTCCTTTCCGGCATAAGGTAAGCTACCTGCCATAGCCGACCGGGGAGCGGTCCGTAAAAACCCATTTACCAGCGTAAAGGCTCCTGATTCCGCCACAGTACCCAACGGTCCGTTTCCAAAATATCGGCTGTCCCGATGCTGTACTCGCTCTTCACGCCGCTATCTAGATTGAGCAGATGGAGCATTCCTCCGTAAGTGCCAACGGCAAGTACCTTCTCGTCTGAGGTTGCTGTCATTCCGAAAATCGTGCTGCCTACGAAGTAACGCCAAACCTCCTGACCATTCTCATCAATCATTTTAAGGTATCCATACGCATCGCCCAAAATAAGCCCTTTCTTCAAAGCCGCCGCTGCGTAAACCCGCATTTCCTCATTCATTAACGGCCATTCTACCGAGTTGTCGCTGGCTATTCCTTGTCCGGCTTCCGCCACTGGCACCTTAATCGTTGCCCCATTATAGAAATGGCAGGCGTTATACCATACCTCACAACTGTCCTTCGAGAACCGAGCGAAGTGCGGGTAGCTGGAGGCAGGTTCGAAGGCATATACCTTTCTGTCCTTTAGATCCATCAAGACATGCTCACTGCTCTGCGAACCGTAGGTAAGCCATCTTCCATCCGGTGATACGTCGCCATGGGCCATGTCTAAAACTGTATCCTCCATATCGTACTTTCTGAGATCCGCCAATTCAGGGTGAAGCAACTCGGCCTCGCCCTCACTGAGTAAATAAATACCATATCCGCAAACGAGCAGCAGTTTTTTCCCTTCATCAAAAGGAATCACTTCATCCATCACGCTCTCGGGTTGCTCTACGTCAGCCAATGATTCCAGACCTGGGAGTGCGGTCTTGAGCTTGTTTTGGATATCCTTCCACAGATAAACGGCTACCTGCTCACCTTCCACATCGCTCATCATTCCGCGAATGACTCGAATTCCCTCTTCATTAACCAGAGCAACATACTCCCCATCCCGCGAGCCTCCGGCAAAATTGGCCCCGAGAACCTTGGTCAGTTCCTCACCTTGAGCGATATATAGAGTTCCACCTTCATTAAACCCTCCGGCGTGGACCAGCAAGCTTCCATCCTGCAAAAAGGCCAAAGGTTTCACAGCCTGTAATTGCTCTTGAAACTCGGACGTCAACGGCCAGGATGCAGGAGGGAGCTCCTCGCGCAGCTTTTTCATTTCGCCAGCCTGATTGGCCCCGCGAATCATCTCTATGATATCTGCGGCAATACTTCGGCGCTGATCCTCTTCCGGCTCCTTCAAATTCTCCTGCCAGCCGGTCTCCATGCCTTTGCGTACATATTCGTTGATGTCAGAAGCATATCTCTTTCCTTCCGTCCTCCAGCGTTCTGCAATCTCTTTGTTTAACCAACTCATCACAATCCGTCTCCTTATGTACAGTGTTAGGCAAACCTTAAGTCAATTTTATTGATTTTAACTAAAGCGATAAATAGTCTATGAGATGTGCTGTAGTTTCTTTCCCCAATAGTTCCCACAATGGTGGCTCTACTAGCTCCAGGTAAGTCTCTTTGGTTTCAAAGGACTCTCCATCCTTTACCTCACCGCCAAAGGCATAAGCCCCCTCAATTAGAATGGCTAGAGCTATGAAAAAGTCTGCGAGCGACGCAGCTACGCACTCAGGATTAGCGCCAGCAACACATGCATATACTGGTGAGTCCTGCGAGGATGTATCTACAATTAGGGGATCATCGTTGAAATTGGCGATAACCACATGCTGGCTCTGCCATGTTTCGGACTCCCGGTAAGGCTCGTTCTGACCGATCCAACGGAACCCTAGCTGCTGGCGTTGCAAATGCTCCGGTGCCGCAAAAAAGAGCACGGCCGCATCCCCTATTTCTACTGCTGCACTTTTCATCTTAAGCGTCCCTTCGGCGCTCGCATCCCTGATTTCACATCGGGTGTAAAAATACTCAAGCTCTGCAGATAGAGGAATCCGCTGATCGACTACCGGTTCAAATGGCGCCTCCCGAAGGCGTATATCATGATTTTTAAACAATCCGTATGTTATATTATATTGGTCCTGCTGCTCCAAAAATCGTTTTAATGCCGCGCCTAATCTCTCCAAGCTTACCTTTCCTTTCTTACAACACTCATTACTAATTCTTATTTATCCATGATACACTGGAAAAGCTAGGAAGCGACAGGTACAAAATATGCAAATAGAAAGGGGATTTTTCATGCATTCATTAACTGTGGAAGAGCTGATCGACAGAGACAATCATGCCTGGGAGGAAATCCTTGAACTTTTGCGCGGCGGCCATAATTCCTCTATCCTCCCTTCTAATCGCGAGTTTGCGCAGGATATGCTATATCATTTGCAAGTAAGCACAAAGTCCTATTTAGGAGCAATTGCTTATGAAACAGGGGGAATCGTGTGGGACAGCGGCTGGATTACCTTGCTTGGATCTGGAAGCCCCAGTATCTTCGGTAGTTTAATGACGTGGAATGGGCTACAAAATTCGGTAGATCCTGTAGTTCCCTCTCTTGACGGCATGCTTGTGGTTGCCTACGACGCAGCTGGAGGTTTTTTTGCGCTGGATACGGGTAAGTTTGGTCGTAGCGGTCTTATCTATTATTTCGCACCGGATACCCTGGAATGGGAATCGACGGACCTCCAATATTCCGGATTTCTCGGATGGCTGGCGGAAGGGGATCTAGAACAGTTCTATCAAACCTTTCGGTGGGAGAGCTGGCGTGAGGATATGAGTCGCCTTGAAAAAGGTCAGGTTTTTGCTTATTATCCTCCGCTTTGGGCCGAGGAAGGCAGCGGAGAGACAAGCCAAAAGGCCCCTGTTTCCGTTACGGAAGCATGGGACCTCACCTTGGAACATTGAATTAACGCATGATGGTTAAAGGCTTTTTTGCCAAATACAAATCGATCGTATCGTAAATTGTGATCAAGCCTCCAAACTTATCTATAGACTGAGCGATTTCATACTCCAAACCAGCTTTTACCTTCTCCTCCAAAGCTCGATGGTCTGAATATGTATTGAGCAGTGAAATATATTCTTGGGCATTTAACTGACGGGTTTGTCGATAAATCTTGGCCCTAACATCTTTGAAGCCGTATGTTGACAAGGCATCTGTGTACGGCTTTAATGAGCTTTCATCAAACTCAGTGAGCGTTTTTTCAGGTGGTCTATACTTGGCGTATGCCTTTCTAATTTCTTGATGAAGCGCATCGTCACCTCTACCTACAAAGGGATGGTTCCAGAACAAAGCGATCGTTCCTCCGGGCGTAAGTAGACTGTATGCCTTAGTTAGGCCCAATTCCTGCGGTATCCAATGAAAGGCCGTTGCCGAATAGATGAGGTCATATTGATTACCTTCAGCGGTATACTGTTCAAAATCAAGGTTTATAACTTCGAAGTTCCTGAATTCTGAAAACTTTTGTTTTACATACTCGGCCAAATCCTTTCCAAGCTCGACAGCGGTAACTTTACAGCCTGTTTTCAGAAAGGGTAAGGTTGCTTTCCCCGTTCCGATGCCAATTTCGAGTGCACTTTTTGAATTAGTCAATTCGGAATAATGGATGATATCATCAAATAGTTCGGTTACGTACGATGGCCGCAACTGGTCATAGTTTTGAGGGTCCTCATTAAATGTTAATCGCAAGTCCACTTATGTTCACCTCCGTAAAGATATCAACAAATTAGGAATTATACAGCTAATTAATTATTGCACATTGCTCTCTGAAAATCCCGTACAACTCTCCAAGAAATAAGCTCTAGCCCTTCTTTATTCATAAGTTTTACAATCTCCGGATCTGAAAACAAACGAAATTCGATTTCCCTCTTTTTATAGTGCGGCGTTAATGCTTGGATTTCCGGTGTGGTCAGAGAAGGATGTGCGACAATTTGTGTAATGCCAGGCCCAAGGTGCTGTAGTCGCTCGATGAATTCTCTCTTTATATCATCGTAGTCTTCACCTTCTTGTAACTGATAAGGAAGACTGTACAAATCATGAATTAAAAGAATGCCGCGTCTCTTTGCAGATTCGATCCTTTGAGCAAATCGTTGTTTTTGGCTTTCGGTGTAAAAAGGTTGCTCGATGATTCTTTGCGGTAAGTTAAACGGAAGCCTAAATTTTTCGCATAAATCAAAAGCGATTTCCAGGAAATCGCGGTCAAAATTCAGTCCCATAATACTTCCGGCATGGCTGTCCAAATGTGTGGGGTCTAATCCGAATGAAATAGCCGAAGCAATTTGCGCTTCTAATTCCATTCGAGCTTCTTCGGGATCGGCCTTCTTTTCCACTTCTGATATGTCATGTGGGAAAAATCCTTCTTCGGTTGTTAGCGTACGCAGATGTTTACTTCGAAACACCGGTTTTAGATATTGGCTCTCCACGCTCGTCAGTGTAAGATGAATCCCGATGTTAGGCTTATTGATCCTTTTACAAAGTCGAACAGCAGCATGTGCATGGGCGCAAGGCACCATTAAGGATGCGGATGTAACAACATTCTTCTGCAGTAGAGCAAATATCGCTTGGTTTGTTGTGCGAGTAATCCCTAAATCATCAGCATTGATTATGATATATCGTTTTTTTGTAAAAATATCTAACATATTATCGCCCCAATTGTCGGTTTTAATAGTTTCTTTTGCAAGAAAAAAGGCGCCAACACAAAGTTGTGTTTACGCCTCATAATTTTGAAGATTCATAGGTAGTCCATAAAAACTCATTATGCCCCTTCGTTAGTCCTTTAGTACTCCTGGCTTCGGTGTGACTCCGAAGGCTTTGGCCAAGTCTCGAAGCTGAAGTTCAGTGATGCTTTGCTTGATTGGGAGATGCGCAATCAACATATATACTTGTGCTGCTTTCTCGACCGTTTCGATCAGTCCGAAAGTTTCATCGATCGTGGTGCCTGCACCGTAAATACCATGCTGCGGCCATATTACCACTCGGCTCGATTTCATTTTCTCGGATGTCGCCCGTCCGATTTCCGTCGTTCCAGGAACAATCCACGGAATAACGCTGACCCCATCAGGGAATACAACCAGACATTCGGTGCACATTTCCCAAAGGGTTTTCGTAAAACGATCCTCGTCTAGATCGTGGATAAAAGTCATGGCAATTACGTTCGTTGCATGGGTATGAAGGACAACTCGGTGATTAGGGTCAGCCTTCAGACGTGCCATGTGGCTCATAAAATGGGACGGCAGCTCGCTTGTCGGAACACCGCCATCTCTTAGGCCCCAAAGGACCTCAAGCTCTTCACCTTTTTTCGATACCCGCAGCACGCCAAGATTTAGCTCAGAATCCGCCATCACATTTTTAAAATACTTGCCAGACCCTGTAACAACAAAATACTTTCCTGCTAAGTCATGAACCGGGAACGTTGGCTTAATAGTTCTTAGCACGTTATGGATATCGATGTATTTAGCCACTTCAGACTCGTCAATAATATAGCTGACGTTCCCCCCGTTGCGCTCATCCCATCCATTTCTCCACATGTTATGAGTCACTTCGGACATTTCCCGGATAAACGGAGCTTCTACCGTGCCGATATAATTCAAAGAATCGTTGACGTATGATTTCATATGTCCAATCTCCCCTGTCACCATTTTTTGGTTCAAACGTATTTGTTTACTTCAATCAAGATCGACCACACCTTCATGCTAATTCCAGTGTGTTGTTTTGTCAACGAAATTATGTTTGAATTATGTTGTATTTATTTGTTTTACGTCTGTTTAATATTCTTCTAAAGGTTTAAATCAAAAAAAAGATAATACATTGCCAACATATTCATACTTTCGATATGATAAAGGAACATGATTATTTCATATCCTTATGGATCGAGGGGAGTTTTTTATGCTAGCAGCTGAAAGACGCCAAAAAATCGCCGATCAGGCCATGCTCGAAAAGCGTGTTCTTGTTGCTGAATTGGCTCAAATGTATAAGGTGACAGAAGAAACCATTCGCCGCGATCTTGAAAAGCTGGAGAAGGAAGGCATTGTAAACCGGACATACGGCGGTGCAATTGTTACCCGTCAGTCGAGTGAGGACCTTCCTTTTGCCACAAGAAACGCGACCAATCAAGATATTAAAATGAAAATTGCATTCAAGGCATTAGATTTGATTCAAAATGGCGACACATTGATGATCGATCCTAGTTCTACCGCCTATGAGTTATTAAAGCAATTGAACAAAAAGCAGAACCTTACGGTAATTACCAATTCAGTCGAAGCCTTGCATGAATTGGCGGGTCAAGACATTCAGTTGATTTCCACAGGAGGCACCCTTCGCAATCGTTCCTTGTCCCTGGTCGGTCCAGTTGCGCAGGACACGGTTCAAAAATATCATGTGGATAAAGTGATCATCAGCTGCAAAGCCATATCCGCCGAAAAAGGGGTCATGGATTCCAATGAACCGGAATGTGAGCTGAAGAAACGGATGATCCAGCAAGGGAGCCAGGTGATTTTGCTTGTAGATCACACTAAGTTTGATAAAGCCTCCTTTGTTCAGCTGTCGGATTTGGAGCAAATTCATGTGCTTGTCACCGACGAAAAGCCTTCTGACGATTGGCTCGCTAAACTGGCGGATCTCGGTATTGAAGTGATTTACTAGATTTTCGATGTGATCCGAAAATAAAGAAAAACGACGGATGTCCAGGGGTTATCCCTGAACATCCGTCTAAACAGGTTCAAATTGAAAATAAGAGTCTCTATTTCCAAAATCAGTGCTAATGAATTACAGCTTAGGAGTACTGCCAAAAAGCTGATGCAGCCAAGAAATCATTGTCCGGTAATTTTAAAATCATCCGGTTCAATGTGAATAGTGACGTTTGTATTTACAATTTGCTCATCAATATCCTTTTCAATAAGGTCGCAAATATGATGAGACTCTTCTACCGTTAAGCGTTTATTCACAGTGATATGAAAATCGATAAATTTCGCATTCCCTGCTCTTCTTGTCCGCAAATCGTGAAAATCAATAATTTGCCCGCCATATTTGTTCAGAATCTGAAGTATCTTCTCTTCTTCTTCATCGGACAGTTTACCATCCAATAGAGGTTTAAATGCAGTGCTGACTAACTCCCATGCTTCCTTGATGATTAAACACGCCACCAGGATAGCAACGATTGGATCGAGTAGTTTTACTCCTGTTAGTTGAATTAATAGTATTCCTACTCCAACTCCCAAAGAGGTGTAAATGTCTGTTTTCAAATGAAGCGCGTCAGCTTCAAGCGCAATCGAATCTTCTTCCTTAGCAACCCTATAAATCATTCTAGATACGAAGAAATTCGCCACTGCTGCAATCACCATGACACTGATAGCTACTGTTGTTTGCTTGATCTCAGAGGGATACAGTATTTTTTTAGCTGCTTCTATAATGATTAATATCGCTGCGACAAAGATCAAAAGCCCTTCAATGACCCCAGATATATTTTCGATTTTACCATGTCCATACGGATGATCTTTATCAGCCGGCTTGGAAGAATATTTGACAGAGAAAAATGCGATCAACGAGGCAACGAGGTCCATTGAGGAGTGAATCGCTTCTGAAAGAATACTGACCGACCCGCTCAAAACCCCTGCGATGATTTTTAAAATGATGAGCGCTGCATTAGAAAAAATGGACAAGGCAGCAACTTTCGTTTTTTTCTTTGAATCGGACATGGCCATAGACATAGACCAGTTAACCTCCTAATTATAGAATGAGATGTATTGGATTAAATCAAAAAACACCTGTGAGACTATTAAAATAGTCCCACAGGTGTATACATCCTTACCTGCTGCCAGCTATGCCAGCCCGGCACATACATCTGTATAAGATGTATTGCCTGATCCATTGAAGATATTTCATTATTTAATGAAATTATAGGGAACACGATAGGAATTGTCAACAAATTAGTTGGTTGATAGCTTCTGGAGTTCATTTTTCAGACGTTCATTTTCTACTTTTAACTCAAAATATTCGGAATGAATATTCCAATCGGATGCTAATAGATTAGAAGAGGAGCCCCGTTCACCCCGATTCTTCTTGCCAATTATCTTAAAGCCTAAGTTTAATGGAATCAGTATTATTTGCAACCATGACCGTGTCATTGATATGCCTCCCTTGTTGTTTTATTGTCTTTATCTTAGGGAAGAGTTGTGTGGATCTAATGGTGAAAATGTGCGTTTTTTATCCGGCCCATACATCTTTGGCATAGGTGCCTCGGCTTTGTAAATCCATTAGCCACTGGTTGGCCTCTAGTTCACCAATACCATTAATGTTCTGGTAGGCTTTGCACAAAGCTGCCTCTACATCCGGCGCCATTTTGCTGCCGTCACCGCAGAGGTACAGACCTCCCCCGTTTTCCAGCAGTCCAATGATAAGCTCTGCATCTTTTTCTATAAGGTGCTGCACATAGGTTTTGGTGCTTTTTTCATTACGTGAAAAACCGGTATGCAATGTCACGATGCCCTCCTGCTCGTAATGCTCCAGTTCATCACGGTAAATAAAATCCAATTCGTTGCGGCAGCCGAAATATAGATGTGCCTCCCCTAGTTTGACACCCTCCCGTTTAAAAGCTTCACGCGCCTGTAGAAAACCGCGGAATGGTGCCACACCGGTTCCCGGGCCTACCATCACGATCGGCGTACTCGGATCTTCAGGCAGCTGGAAACCGGATTCCGGCGTCCGGATGAACAAGAGAACATCCTCACCCGGATTGCATTCCGCCAGGAAATTGGATGCTAATCCTCTATATTCCCCCTGTCCGTTACGGGCTGGACCACGTACTACGGCAACCGTGATGCTAATTTGGTCCGGAATTAATTTGGGTGAGCTCGAAATGGAATAATACCTTGGCTTTAATGCTGGGAGCAGCTCCAGAAACCGTTCAAAGGGCAGCTCGCTGGCTGGATATTTTTCCAATAAATCGAGCATGGTAATTCGTTTGCCAAGCACCTCGCTTCGGTAAGTCTGCTCCTCCATCAGTTCTTCAAGCTCGATCTTGTGCGGCGGACATACCGTATAAGCTGCCAATTCACGTAGCTGGGCTCGAGTTGCCGGATCTTGCAGTTCTACGCTAGACCGAAGTAGATCATACAGCTTGACCGGGTGGCCCAATGGAAGATGGGCTGCGCTCAAGCCGCTTGCGGTAAGGAGTAAATGATCGTTCGCGTTCAACTTAAATCGGCGGAGCACTCGGCTGACGTTCTCATCTGAATTTAACGGTAGAATGCCTGCATGATCGCCTTCCTGGTAAGTCATCCCCTGGGGAAGCAGGATTTCCAGATGACGGGTACTGCGTCCGCTACCAATAAGCTGAAGTTCTCGGTTTACCTTAACGGTTGCATGCACCGCTTCATACGTTTTAGCGAGCGGAGATCCTGCCGTACCACTGACGAACTGAACATTCAAGGTACTGCGTTCCTTCTCGATGTTTTCATTCAGCTTGAGTTGAAAAGCCTCCATGGCATCCTTCCACATTTGGTGCTGCCATTCGTCAAACTGCTGTTCGAAATCAGCGCTCGCATCTCCCTCGCCTCGTGGTGAGAAGCGAACCGCGCCGATTCTTGCCAGCTGCTCATCGATATAGCGGGGTACTGCCTGATAGGTGCTGGACCAATTGCGGTCACCGCAGCCGAATACGGTATACCGAACGCCCTCACCTTCACCAGGCCCTGCGTTCTCCAGCCATTGCATGAACTGAATTGCATTCGTCGTCGGCTTCCCGTTATAGGAAGAGGCGACAATGATTAATGCACCTTCTTTTGGAAGGCTGTAGGCCCGGTCGTTCAGCGCCGCTACCTCGCTATTGACGCCATGCAAGTTGGCCGTATCGGCCAATGTACGGGCAATGCCCTCTGCCGTTCCCATATTCGAGCCGTACAGTACAAGAAGTGGGCGATTGTTTATTCCGAGCAGGGTGCTGTTTGGTAACGGCTTGATCTGCTCTGGCACTCTAGCGCTTTCCGATTTACGTTCTGCCGTCAGAATTGCCGCAGCGGAAGGCCTTAGCTTCTCATCATCACGCGGACGCACACGAATCATCAAGTGATCCGGCTTCAGCGTCAGCGTTTGTTTGATTTTCAGCTTGTAATTACGGTCGTCAACCAGCTCAAATGATTTAAGGACCATCCCGAGGACAAGGGCAGCCTCATGCATGGCAAACTGCATGCCGATGCAGGCACGTTGGCCATTGCCAAACGGCTTATAGGCATGTGCGGGGATTTTGTCCGGATCAGAGAAGCGTTCGGGACGGAACTCCTCCGCATCTTCTCCCCAAGCATTTTTATCCCTGTGCAGCTGGGGCAATATGATTACAAGCTGTTCCCCTTTGGCAACGGGATATTTTCCTCCGATCACAGTATCCTCTTTCGCGTAAAGAGAGAAAGCCGGTGCCGTCGGCCACAACCGCAGCGATTCGTTCAGAATCATTCGGATGTACTTCAGCTCCGTCACTTCCTGATATGTCGGAAATTCGCCAGAGATGACGCGGTCCGCTTCTTCGTAGGCTTTGTCCAGCACATTCGGAAATTGGGTCAAAAAATACAGAGTAAACGACAGCAATCCACTCGTCGTCTCATGTCCGGCAATCAGAAACGTGATCATCTGGTATCGAATGTTTTCATCATCCAACCTTTCACCCGTTTCCGGATCCCTTGAGTTCAGCATACGGGCAAGCAGGTCGGTTTCCCCTTGGTCCCCCAGAGTCTTTCGATCGGAAATGATTTTGTCTACGAGGGCAAACATCGATTTCGTATCGTGCTCGAACTGACGCCTTTTTGAGACCATCAGCTTGTTCTGTATCGGAAGCCGGGATCCTTGATGCATTGCTTCATCGAGGGCGCGAACCATGCTTTGAATAAATGGATTCGCGTTTTCGCGGTAAAAGCTGTTGAACCGGTAGCTGAAACCGCATAAACCGATTGTATCTAGTGTCAGACGTGTCATGTCTTCCGGCACATTAATAATGTCGTCCGGATTTAGCCTCGCCCATTTCTGAATCAACTGCAGGGCAATGTCAATCATCATAGGGTGATAGCTCTTCATCGCTTGCTGACTAAACGCGGGCATAAGGATATTGTGTGCCTTTCGCCAATTCGGCTCATCGGTTGTGCTGGTAAATAGCCCGTCGCCTGTAAAGGCACGCACTTTTTCTAGAGGACCTTTGATGTTCTTGTCAAAGCGTCTTTCATCGCATACCTCGGCAGCCAGTTCATGACCGGTAATCATGAGAGAGGAATCTCCACCAAATTTTTGAAAACGAAAAATCGGTCCGTATTCTTTAGCCAGTTCACCAAGCGATAAAGTTGGAGTATCGGTATCAATCAACGGAATATTGCCAAGAGGTCCATAGGTTTTCGGCTGGGGAATCGTCGGTAGTGTCTTCAAAAGCAAAGCCCTCCTTTAAAAAGTTAATGAATAACTAGAAAGGAATTATATGTATTTTATAATAATTCAAATTTGTAGATATGTCCTCAACTCAGGGGCCTGTTTTGTCATGACTTTAGACCTACAGGCTCAGGCTTGCCAAAAATATTTTCACAAAAAAACGGCAGCTATGGACTATAAAAAGTCCTTAACTACCGTTGCATTTCTTATTGTCTTGGTGTGTGCATAGGTGGTTTCCTACCAATTCTTATTGACCGACATTTATAGTAAATCCCTTCTGAACCGGAGTTCCTTGCTCATCGTAATCCCGGAGCTGTACGGTAAATGTGTAGCTGCCTTGGGCTTGGCTGGATACTTTTCCCGAGATTTTGCCGGTAAAACGGTCTAACGCGAGTCCTTCCGGCAGCGAGCCAGCAACGATGGTCCAATCATAGAAAGGAACTCCGCCTTCGGCCTGCAGCTTCAGCTCGTAATCCTGTCCTTGCTTTGCATTTGGAACAGAAATGTTTTTGATGGCCGGGCTTAGGAAGGGGGTTAGCTCGCGATTTAACTTCCAGCCTGCTTTTTCCGCAATCAACAACGTCAATTTGGTCAGCATCCAGCGCTTATTATGAAAGAGGTGGGTACGTCCGCCATTTTGGCCGCTGATGCGGTCCCAGTACTGCACTTCGCCTGGAATATGATACGTATTGTCCAGCGGAACCGGATTCCCTTGGTAGGCTACGATATTGTTCGCAGTTCCGCCGCTTTGTTTGTATGCCGCCATCCCTTTCCAGCTATCGGAGAACGCAAGCGCATGCCCGAATTCATGCATAATGAGACCGTAGACATCCGTTGACGTGTTCGACATTTCCGTCAAGTACCATTCCTCATCATTAAGCGAGGTAAACGGCGTGGCGGTATCGTAAAAATCAAGAATGGTCATTAAGGAACGATGTATTTTATCGGGAATCGTCACTCCGTTTCGTTTATGGTATTTTCCATTGTTTGAAGGTCCGCCGGTGGAATACGGCCCATTGATTCCCCTCAGGTAAATCCACATCCCGTTATAAGGCTGATCATTGGTCACGGTGATATGTCCGTTAAAGTTATCCTCCGGCAGGTGGGTCACTTCCGAATTCGCCGGGACGGTATCGAACGGCTCCATATCAAAGAAGTAGAACCAGTCCTTGATGGCCTGCTCACTAGCCGTGCGGATCGCGGGATTACTGAAATAAGGCTGTATCGTGTCGTATCGGTAATCAAACTTGAGCGGAAGTCCAGGCTCGCTCTCGTCATCCTGATCCAATACCCGAATCGGGGTAGTTTGTTTGCGGACCACGCCTTGCGCGTCGATAACCGACAATTCAAGGCTATAGTTCTCGATCTCGCCATTCCCGCCTATGCGATCCGGATGGATTTCGAGCAGGAAAGGTTTGTTTTCGCTGGAACTTTGGAACGATAGCGTCTTCTCCGCTCCGGTTGCGGTGAGTGTGCTCGGCCGGTCCATCATCAAACGAGACGTGCCTTTGGCCTTGATGTTTACGGTTAGTGGATAGACGGAACCTGCTGGCGGAACAACCTTCAGTTTGACATACGGGTTGGCGATATAGCCTTGCCAGTCTACCAATTCAATCCCATAATCATTTAGCGTTCTTCCGTAGATGTCCACGATTTTCGCATCACTTCCGGCTAGTTCGGGTGTGTTAGGTTCGGCGGCTGCCGGGAATGCGCACAATGAGACCAATAACGCGATACTAATCCCCATGGAAACCCATTTTTTCATATTCAGCCTTCCCCTTCCCACTTCTTATACATTTGTTCCCTGGCATTCGGGATACCTGGATGAAACTGGATCAAAGCGGTGGCGCGAACGCGCCGGACATGCTCTACGGCGTTATGCAGCATCGAGTCCCGTCTATCCCCAAGAGTCCCGGCATCGCTGCAAACCGTAACGCCCGCAAGCCGTCCTTGAGCCATGGCAACAAGCGCACTTTCGATACCCGTAATATTGCCGGCCACATACAATCCTTCGACAGGTGTCTGCATTTTCTCATTGTGAAGCGGAACATGGCCACCCAGCTCTTCCATATAGACAAAAGGACATCCGGCAACCGCAGCAAGCTCCGCTAGCGGGTATAGTCCGCCCGCAACAGCTACAAAATCCACCACCTCCTCCCGCTCGGTTCCGGGTACGATGTCACCACTGCTGGTCATGTCTGCCAGTGTCACCGATTCCACATAATTCATGCCATTAACTGATACAGCGGCAGTCCGCAGTTTTAGAGGAATACCCCACACTTTCATTCCACGGCGCGGAAAAAAACGAGACACCCATCCGGCCATTCCTAGCGAAAGCGCTGCTCTTCCCCCTATCCTCATAAGCGGAGAAGGCGCCAAGTGAGCCAGCCGCATCAGTCTCTCGACATTGGTGCCAGGCAAGGCATCTTTACCGGAAAAGGGACCCGGTCCGGGGAGTACAATTCCCGCGATGGATACCCCGCTGACCGTCAGCTCCCGTGCAATGGCCATGGCAAGAACATTTACGCCAATGATCAGTCCGCGTTGTCCCGGCTTCACATAATGCACGTTGGTCATCACTTGTGCCGCGCCGATCGACATCACCCCCGGCAGCGTCCAGCCTGCAGTGGGCTGCGGAATCTCGGCACCACCCGTAGCAAGCAGAACTCTTGCCGCCGAAAGCGAACCGCAGGATGTTCTAAGCACCCAGCGGTTATCTGTCCGCAGCATACCGTGAACGGACACCCCACAGCGTATATCTACTCCCAAAGCATGGCACTGGGCAATGAGCTGCTCGGCTGCCTGTTTGCCGATCCACCAGCGTCCCTTTTCCTCGTGAAACTGGCCCAGCATGCGCCCCCCCGGTACAGGGAACTCATCCAGTACGGCTACCTCAAGCCCATGGCTCGCAGCTTTCGCCGCTGCCGAAAGCCCTGCCGGACCGGCCCCCACAATCAACAGGTCGTATTGCGGCATATGGATCATGAAAGCCTCCTTCCCGTGATTTCATTAGGAAGCTGCTGACCTTCGGTAATGCACATTCCCTCTTCAAGCGGGGTGAGACAAGAACGTACCAGCCCTTTCCCCAGAACATTCAGCCGACATTCCATGCAGTGGCCGATGGCGCAATACAATCCGCGGGCGATGCCGGATTCCTCGTGCCTGCGAAGCGTACGAATGCCGCTTGCCAGCAGGGCCGCCGCAATCGGCTCGCCTTGCAGTCCCGATAGTTCCTTGCCGTTAAATGTAAAGCTTACAGGTTTACGAGAGGGCGTCATCCGGCCGAGAATCGGATGGTTTGTTATTCTCTCCATCACACCTCCCCCTTTGCAAGCTGACCGAATGTCACAGGCCGAATAGGCGGACGATGCGATAACAGCTCGGCATCCCGAGGAAGCTGCGGGCTTGTTGCATGGACCCAAGCCTCCAGCAGCTGTCTGCACACCCGGCCTTGACAAGCTCCCATAGTGGCCCGCGTTTTCATCTTTAACTGCCGAGAAGTGCAGCAGCCTGTTTCGTAGGCTGCCTCCAATTGCTCAAGCGTTACTTCTTCGCAACGGCAGATGATCAGGGATGTATGAGAATGATTCATCGGAAAGCCTCCTAAAAGTAACGGATGGCACAAGTCTTAAGCTCGGTATAAAAATCGAGTGCCGCTTGGCCTTGCTCGCGCGTATGCGAGCTTGAGAGCTTCATTCCTCCGAACGGAGACTGGTACTCAACCCCCGCCGTCTCCTGGTTGACGCGAACCATACCGGCTTCTGCTTCGTCCAGGAATCGGTGGGCATAAGACAAATTTTGCGTAAAGAGCGAAGCGCTGAGCCCATAGACGGTCTGATTGCATAATGCGATGGCATGGTCAAAATCGGATGCCTCAAGCACAACGGTAACAGGACCGAAAATTTCCTCCTGAACCAGGGAATGCTGAGCGTGTATGCCTGTCGCCACGAGCGGCTGGATATAGTAGCCTGTTTGATCTCCTGCAGCAGCCGGGCCTTGTGCCAATATGTCGGCCTGATCCCAAGCCATATTCACGTAAGACATCACGGTCTCGTACTGGCTGGCGGAAGCCACCGGGCCAAGATAAGCGGACGGATCAAGCGATGGGGCCAGCTTGATTTCAGATATGGCTTTTGACAATGCCTTCGTAAAGGAATCATAGATTCCGGATTCCACGATGATCCGGCTCGTGGCCGTACATTTCTGGCCTGCCGAGCGAAACGCGCCGCTGACTATCATCGGCAGTGTCTTCTCGATATCGGCATCGTTTAGCACTACAGCGGCATTTTTTCCGCCCATTTCGGTTTGGTATTTGATATTGCGCTTTGCGCAGGTCTGCGCGATTCGACTGCCGGTAGACGTCGAGCCGGTAAAGCTCACCGCGTCCAAAGTAATTTGCTCCAAGAGGGCATCGCCGATCTGACTGCCTTTACCGATGACCAGGTTGATCACACCAGCAGGAAGGCCTGCTTCAGCGAAAACTTCCACCAGCCTGGTTGCAGTCAAAGAGGCGAACTCGGCTGGTTTCCAAATAACCGTGTTTCCGCAGATTAGTGCAGGCGCGATTTTCCAAATCGGGATGGCGACCGGAAAGTTCCAAGGGGTAATGATTCCCACCACCCCAAGAGGGACCTTTTTTGTATACTGCAGTACATTCGGCTCGCTGGAAGGAATGACAGCCCCATTTGCCCGAACGCCTTCGGCAGCGTAATACCGAAGAAGATGAACTCCGCGCATGACCTCGCCGCGCATTTCCGTGATCGGTTTGCCCATTTCCAAGCTCGCGAGCTGAGCGACGTCGGCAGATTTAGATTCGAGAGCAGCCGCGAGTCCGTACAAGTGCTCGGCTCTTGCCGTGCCAGTCAAGCGGGACCACGACGTAAAGGCTTGGCGGGCCGCTTGCTCTGCCTGAATAACATGGGACGAATCCGATAAATGAAGAACCCCCACTTCTTCCTGAGTGTTGGATGGGTTTATGACAGCACAAGCTTTGGAGGTAGGCGTGAACCACTCCCCTCCGATCCAATTACGGCTGTTTATCAAGACTAGATCCCTCCTGTTTAGACTCTACTTACGGCTATGGACTGTAATTAAGTTATCTGTTCAATTCGCCGGCTGTTTGCGGTTAACCGCGTACTCAAATGCTTCTCTGATGGCTTTGTAATCGGCTTCTGGCAAAGGAAGGCGAGGCGGCCGCGTTGGCCCTGTTGGAAATCCAGCCAGCTCCATCATATATTTGATGGATTGTACAAGCTGGGCGCTGGCATCGAAGTGAAACAGCGGGAGCAAGTGCCGGTAAAGGGGCAGTGCCTCCTGAAGCTTGCCTTGTCTCGCAAGATTGAACAGCTCTACGCATTCCTTTGGCAGGGCGTTCGTGATCCCGGAAATCCAGCCCGTAGCTCCAAAAAGCGGGCCCTCCAAGGCTAAATCGTCGACACCGATCATCACTTCCAGATCCGTAGTATCCAAAATATCGTGCACGCGGCGAATGTCGCCGGAAAATTCTTTGACAGCTACTACATTTTCAAGCTTGGAAAGTCTGGAGAGCAGCTGCGGCGTCAAATCGATTTTGTAATCATGCGGATTGTTGTATGCGACAATGGGCAGCCCCACTTCATTCAACGCTTCGTAGTGAGCGATAACCTCGTGCTCTAGCGGTCTGTAGTTGATCGGGGGCAGCGCCATAACACCGGCCGCTCCCGAATCCTTCGCATGCTTCACCCAATCGACGGCTTGCTTCGTTGAAGGCGCTGCAGAGCCGACCACTACCGGTACCCGGCCCGCCGCTGCCTCGATCACGGTTTCCACGACCTTGGCCCGCTCCTCACTAGTCATAGTGGCATATTCGCCGAGGGAGCCGGTAGGAACGAGTCCGTGAACCCCTTGGGAGATAAGCCAATCGCAGAGCTCGGTCAGTCGCTTATAATCCACCTCGTAATTTGCTGTAAATGGTGTAACGGTAGCAACGTAAACACCTTCAAATTTTGCCATTCCCATTCTCCTTTTAGTTCATTATATTAAATATTCATTTAGTTAAGAATAAAGCCTTCAGCTAACGGATCCGTCGGGTCAACGATAAAATTCATAAAACCCAGCACATAAGCGCTGCCTGTGAGCTGCGGAATGACGGCTTTGTAACCGTACGCCTCCGTTTCTTCAGCAATTTTCCCCGCCACCCGAGTTCCGGTAATTCCTTCATAGATCACCTGCTGCCCCTGGCTCAGCCGGCCGCGAGAATATAACAAAGCCAGATGAGCGCACGCTCCCGCTCCTCCCGGCGATCGGTCAAGCTGCTCTCCGGCAAACACTGCCGTACTGCGGAAAACAAGTCCGTTCGGCTCACGGTTATCCTTTTGATAAAAGAAAACGCCATAGGTCCCGGAAATCCAATCGTGCTGGGGATGCTTCACATCAAGCTGTCGCCGGATCTCCTCGCGGATCAGCCTGCTCCATTCCCGTAGCTTGTGCAGCGGGTATTCCCCTTCTCGAACTCCCAGCTCAGAGGCATCGACGAGCGCATAAAATTCGCCGCTATAGGCTACATCTATACTCACTTCAATCCCATCAACCGCTGCTGTGAGCGGCTCGGCAAATACAAAGCTTGGGACGCTCCGAAACGAAACCGAGCGTATTTCATCTCCTTCGCAGTTGGCATATGCTTTTACCGTTCCCGCCGGGCAATCGATGAGCACGCCCTCCGCCGCGTCTGAAGCATCGAGCTGTCCTGTCGCAATCCATGCTGTTACGGCGGCGAATATGCCATGACCGCTTATGGAAGCGCAGCCTTCCTGATGCAGGAATAGCAATCCGAACCGCGCTTCGCTTGTTACCGGTGCCGTGACGATGGCTCCTGTCATCGCGTGATGTCCGCGCGGTTCAGCCAAAAGCTGCCTTCGCACGGCATCAAAATGCTGTTTGAAAAATGCAGCTTTAGCTTGCTGTGAGGATCCTTCCATCTGCGGCAAACCGCCGGTGATGATGCGGAGCGGCTCCCCGCAGGAATGCGTATCTATAGCTGCAAACCATTTGATCATTTCCATGTGCAAAGCCTCCGCGAAATAAGCATTAAAGCAGGAAAAAGCCTTGTTTCAGTTCATCCTGATCCTGAAATACAAACTGGTGAAAGCCCGTAATCCAAGCCGAACCGGAGATTTGCGGAATGACTGCCGGCAAACCGCCCACTGTCGTTTCCTCCAGAACCTTTGCCCGGAATATGGACCCGACGATGCTTTCGTGGACAAACTCCTGTCCCTGCATCAACTCTCCTTTGGCGTAAAGCACAGCGACCTTCGCCGAGGTTCCCGTTCCGCAAGGGGAGCGGTCGATACCGCCGGGGGGCACGACCACCGTATTCCTGCAGTGTGCCGCTGGCGATACGGGATCGCTGTAGAACTCGATATGGGTCAGCCCCCGGATGACGGGAATTTCGGGATGCACGACCTCAGTCTCCCGATTCACTGCGTCACGAATCTTTATGGCCAGTCGGACGATTTCTGCCGCTCTATTAGGCGCAAGTGTTAGCTGAAGCGGGCGGGCATCAACGAGTCCATAAAAGTTGCCGCCATAAGCAATATCCACCGAAATCACGCCTACATCCTCGACATGAACCCGGATATCTTGCTTGTATAAAAAGGAGGCGATATTCGTGAACGTGACCTGTCTGACTTTTCCCTTCTCAATATCAAGCCTCGCCTCCACGAGGCCTGCCGGCGTATCAAGACGAATGACGTCCTTACTCTCGGGGAAGATCCCTCCTTCAATCAGCGCGGTGCATAGTCCGATCGTATCGTGGCCGCACATCGGCAAATATCCGCCCGTTTCAATGAATACCACCCCAATATCTGCCCTCGCGTCGCACGGAGTCGTCAGAATACAGCCGGACATCACTTCATGGCCTCGCGGTTCATACATCAGAGCCCTGCGAAAATAATCGTAATGCTCCGACATGTACACCATCTTCTCCGTCATTGTCCTCCCCACCAGCTCCGGCGCTCCGCTCGTCACGGTTCGGGTAGGATTCCCCCCCGTATGCGTGTCGATCGTACTGACCATCTTGGTAAACCTCATTGAGTCACCTCCTGATGAACAGCGGCGCTGCGGAACCGGTCATATCGGAGTGGCTCGACCGGAATGCAGGTTTCTCCCGCTCCGCTAAGCATTTCGCAGATGATCTTGCCTGTGACCGCAGCCAGGCTTATGCCGTCCCCTTCATGGCCCGCCGCTACATAGAAGCCGGGAATTTCGTCAACGGGCGAAACGATCGGCAAATGATCCGCGGTCCAGGGCCTAAGTCCCGCGTAGGTTCGCAGCAGAGGGATATGCTCCATGACGGGGAAGAAGCGGATCGCCCTTTCCGCGATGAGTCGGATCACCTCCTGATCCACACGAGTGTCCATTCCGACAAATTGGCGGCTTGATCCGATCAGGAAGTTTTGGGAGGCCGTCGGCTCAAAAACAAGCGCGATCCCGTATTTTTTAAAACGTGGATCTACCTTGCGCTGTCCGCCAAACTTGCTGATCAGGTATCCAAACTCCATCACCTTCCGCTTCCCGATGCTCTCCCAGCGGGAGGCTACGAGAATATGCCCTTTCCTAGGCTCTATCGGAATATCAATGCCCGCCATTTTTCCAATCTGCTTCGCCCAGACACCAGCAGCATTAATGACCGTTTTGGCTCGGATCGCACCGTCCGCGGTCTCGACGCCGCGAATTCTTCCCTGTTCATCCAGCAGAATGGCCGTAACCGGCGTATGAGTGAGAAACCTTGCACCATACCGGCGAGCAGTCGCCGCCAGCGAATAGGTGAGCAAAACGGGATTGACCGTAGAGTCCGTAGCGCACTCCAAGCCACCTGGCAAATCATCCGCCATATAAGGCCACTCATTGCGTAAATCCTTACGATCCAGCATGCGAAACGGGAGACCGGCTTCCTTTTGACGGGACACCCAGCTTTCGGCCGCTTGCATCTCTTCGTCCGTCTCACACACGAGGATGCTTCCGGGGGCCCGGTACTCGAATTCCTTATCGAGCTCCCGAGCCCACTCTGCTACGAGCTCCTGCGATTTCAAGGACATCTGGCTATCGAAGCCGGGATCCTTATCGATGGCGAGAATATTCCCGTCACATTTGGAGGAGGTGCCTCCGGCGATTTCGCCGCGCTCTACCACGAGGACGTCCATTCCGGCTCTCGCCGTATAGTAGGCAATGGACATGCCGATGATCCCTCCGCCGATGATGACGATTTCTGCAGATTCGTGATTCATAAGCGCGATCACTTCTTTCTTTTATAAAACGATCAACTCTTTGCTCGACTTGGTGAGCACTTCAATGCCTGTATCCGTGATGAGAATGTCATCCTCGATGCGAACGCCGCCAAAATCAGGCAGGTACACCCCGGGTTCAACCGTCAAAATCATGCCGGGCTCCAGGATGTCCTCAGTCTTTTGCGAAAAACGCATCGGCTCATGAATTTCCAAACCAAAAGCATGGCCGAGTCCATGGCCGAAATATTCACTGTACCCATAGCCGGAGATACAGTCTCTAGCGAGAGAGTCCCCTTCCTTCCCCGTCATGCCCGGCTTCAGCCCGCTTAACGTCGTTTGGTTTGCTTCCAGCACGATCCGGTAAATCTCTTGATGGCGTTCCGTTGGTTCACCTATAAAGACCGTGCGAGTCAAATCGGAACAATAGCCTTCGTAGCTCGCTCCGAAATCGAGGGTTACGAATTCATTCTCGCCAAGCAGCTTCTCGCTGGCCAAACCATGCGGCAGCGACGAGCGGACGCCAGAAGCAACAATTGTAGGGTACGCGGAGGACGTGGCTCCGTTTCTGCGCATCACATATTCAAGCTCTGCGGACACCTCCCTTTCGGACACGCCCGGCTTCATGAAGCCTAAAATATGCTCGAACGCCTTATCTGTAATTTCGATCGCTTTCCGAATGCGGCCGAGCTCCCACTCATCTTTAATGCCGCGCAGCTTTTCGATGATATTCTCGGTCGGGACAAGCTCGATCCCTTGAAAAGACTTCTCATAAGCGTCATAACCTGCATAGGTGACATGATTTTTCTCAAACGCTAATGACCTGACCCCGGCTTCGTCCAGCTTCTCACGAATTTGCGCAAGCGTCTGGCCCGTATCCTGAACAATCTCATATTCCTTGGCCTGCTGGGCCGCTTGCCGGGTATAGCGAAAATCGGTCAGGAGCCAAGCCCGGTCCTTGGTAATAACCACGGAGCCTGCAGTACCGGTAAATCCGGTAACATACCTGCGGTTAAACGGGCTGGAAATCAGAAACCCGTCTATCCCCTGCTGTTCGAGAATTTCCCTTACTTTTTTGAGACGCTGAGCTTCCATTTACCTCACACTCCCTCTACAAAGTATCTAGCACAATGAGCAAAAATTGATTCAACCAGGTTGAATGACGGATACGTCACTGCCTGGATTCATCCTTTCATGCCAGTAAGCGTAATCCCCTCGATAAAATACCGTTGTCCTATGAAAAACACGATGATGACCGGCAAAATCACCACGGTGGAGGCTGCCATTAACAGATGCCACTGCGCGCTATGAAGCGACTGGAACATTTGCAGGCCAAGCGCCATCGTAAACTTGCTTTCTTCATTCAAGTAAACCAGCGGACCCATAAAATCGTTCCAGGAGTTCATAAAGGAAAACAGTCCGATTACGATAAGCGGCGGCTTGGATAGCGGAATGATGATTCGGGAAAAGACGGTCCATGGACCGGCGCCGTCCACATAAGCAGCTTCGTCCAGATCCCTTGGAATACCGGCATAAAACTGCCTAAGCAAAAATATATCAAAGGCCGAGCCGAACCAAACCGGCAGGATGAGCGGCACATAGGTGTTAATGAGATCAGCCAGTCTCCATCCGATAAAAGTTGGAATCAGCGTCACCGCACTAGGCAGCATCATACTGGCCAAAAGCAGTCCGAAGAAAAACTTTTTCCCCGGCCAGTCTAACCTCGCGTAGCTGTATGCGCCCAGCGAGCTGCTGATCAACGCTCCAATGAGACAGCTGACAGTAATGATGAGCGTGTTTTTGAAAAATCGGAAGAAATCAATCGTTGTTAAAGCCTCCACGTAGTTTTGAAGACGGAACGGTGAAGGTATCCACTTGGGGGGCATTTCAAAAATTTGCAGCGAGCTCATCATCGAACTGCGGACCAGCCAGAACAACGGAAGTATGCAAAAGGAGGCCCCTACGATGAGAATGGTGTATACGGATATCTGCGAGATACGACGGGTCTTCATCATAGGAATTACACCTCACTTTCATAAAATACCCAGGTTTTGGACGTGCGGAAGAAGATAGCTGTAATCACCAGTATGATGAGGAAGAGAATCCAGGCAATCGCCGAGGCCTGCCCCATTTCACCGAACTGAAAGGCTTGCCGGTAAATGTAATAGTTGTAGAACAAGCTGGCGTTGTTGGGACCGCCCTGCGTCATGATCAGCGCCTCCGTAAATACCTGAAAAGCGCCGATCGATCCCATGATCAAGTTGAAGAAAATAATCGGCGTCATCATCGGAATGGTTATATGGCGGAACTTGCGGAGCGCGCCGGCGCCGTCCACAATCGCCGCTTCATACAAGGATCGCGGAACGCCTTGAAGCCCTGCCAGAAAGATGATGATTGTACTCCCCATTGCCCAAAGGCTCATCATGACGATGGAAGGAACAACGGTTTCTTCGGCATAAAGCCAGCTGAGGGTAGGCAAGTTTAGGGCTTCCAGGAAGCTGTTGAACAAGCCTAAGTCCGGACTGAACAGCCATATCCAGATCATGGAGGAAGCCACCGCGGGCACGATCGAAGGCAAATAAAAGATGGTACGAAATATGGACTTGCCGCGGATAAAATCCATGTTCAGTAAAAAAGCAGCGATAAACGAGAAGAATAGTCCGAGGGGAACGCGCAGTATAACATATTTGAAGGTAACCCAAAGCGAGTTGTAAAAGTACATATCCGTTCCATCAAAGAGCCGGATGTAATTCGTCAGTCCGATGAATTTTGGCGTATTTACGATGCGGTAATCCGTGAAGCTGAGCAATAAGCTGGTAAGCATGGGCAAAATAACGAACAGCATCAGCCCCAGAATGCTAGGCAGCGCAAACAGAATACCGGCAAGTGCTAGACGGCGTTTATGCAGAATAACAATCCCCCCTTGTCTCGATGGAATTTGACGATCTGGATTACCTTCCGTAATAGCCCTGAATGAGCGGCTGTACCTTGGGTTCTACTCCCTTAAGCGCTTTCTCGGCACTTTCTTTACCTGTCCAGACCAAATCCAGAGCAGGGGTCACTAGCGCGTTGATTTTATCCAGGTTTTTCACCTCAAAGCCCGGAGTACGGATACCATTATCAATCGTCTGCTTCATGTACGCTTCCGTGTATCCTTCCGGATGCGCTTTGTTTCCGGCTGCCCATTTGTTGATCAGCTCCGGTTTTGTGTACCACTCCTTCTTCAGCGGCATCCATAAGCCGCCTTCGATCAGCGGTAGAACCGACTCGGGGTCCGCCATATATTTATAGAGCATCCATGCTTCCTTCGGGTGCTTCGTTGATTTAAAGATGACCGTCGGCGCGCCGTCCAGCAGTGTATTGCTCTTCTTCAGCTTGGGCAGAACTCCAACTCCAAGATTAAAGTTCTGCTCGGCGAAAGCTTGCAGCGCCCAGTTGCCGGATACCGTCATGGCGACCTTCTTCGTCTGCAGCGCCGTATCCGGCAAGTTCTTGGTTTGCAGCGGTGTCGGTGAGACGTGGTGCACATACATTAAATCCGCCAGCTTTTGAATAGCATCAATGGCTTCCGGCTGGGCTAGACCGAATCCTTTCCCATCCTCTGTTAAGAAGTTGCCGCCGTTAGAAACGACCGCCGCCATCATGTTGTACGGATCATATTGAAGACCATACTGCTTGATTTTATCCGGGTTAAAGTTCGGATCGAGTGCATTTCTCCCTTTGTCGTCAAGTGTCAGCTTCTTCGCATATTCAACAAATTTATCCCATTCCCATGCCTTATTTGCCTCCGTAGGCGGAAGCTCCACACCTGCCTCAAGCAGCAAATCCTTGTTGTACATGAGTCCGTACCCTTCCACAGCGGTACTCATGCCGATCGTATTGCCCGGTTCGATTTCATACCACACTTGATCGAGATAGTCCTCTTTCTTGAAGTCGGGGTCGCTTTGGATAAGCGGGTCGAGGTTTAGCAGCTTCCCGTCCCTTCCCCAGCTTAGCGCAGCGCCGGATGACAAATACCCTACATCAGGAGCGACGTTCCCTGCCACCATGGTCGTGAGCTTCGTCAAATAATCGGCCGGAACATGCATGGGTTCCACCTTGATCCCGGTTTTTTCCTCAAAAAGCTTAAGCGCCTCGGTAACGGTTTTCTTCTCAATCGTGTCTCCCCAGAAGGAAAACTTCAGTGTGACTTGTTCTTCTTTGCCTTCTTTATTGCCGCCTTGGCTTTCAGGTGCATTCCCACCGCTAGAACAAGCTGTTAGCGATACGGTGATCGCAAGAATTGCCGATAAAGCCAATCCTGCGAGGCGTCTTGCCTTCTTCATCCTCTATCCCTCCATTCATCTCAAATAATTATTTGTATAATTATTGTAAAAAAGAGCGGTTCCATTGAGAATTCGAACATTTTTGGAATGGTGGAGGATTTTTGGCAGCTTCTATTTTATATGGGCAGGTTTATTTTAATGGTAGTTCCTGCATTCTCTCTTGAAGTCAGAGTTACGCCATAGGCTTCTCCATAAATAAGCTTGATTCTTTTATCTACATTCTGAATGCCAATCGAATCGCTCTGTTTAGCCTGAGCCATTTGCTCCAGTTTGTGGGAAGGAATCCCCTTTCCGTTATCCTCGACCATGAAGATGCGTTCTGTGTCCGTCATCCAGCCCTGAATCCTGATCCGCCCTCCGCTGTGCAGATGAGAAAATCCATGTACGATTGCATTTTCAACAAAAGGCTGCAGGAACAGTTTAGGAACTTTGTGAGGAAATAGCTCAGGTGCGATGTCTATGCTTACCGTAAACTTGTCCTCAAAACGCTGATTCGTGATGTATATATAGTGCTGGAGCCAGTTTAGATCCTCCCCCAGATCTCCGATATCCTGATGACTTTCAGAGGTATACTGCAGCATGGAGGACAAGCTGACGATCATGCGGCTGAGCTCCTTTTGATTGTTTTCCAGAGCTGTCCAATTCATCATGTTGAGAGTGTTATATAAAAAGTGAGGGTTCAGCTGAATATTCAGCGACATGATCTGGGTTTCTTTTTCTCGCAGCTTTACTTTGTAATTCTCTTCAATCAAGTTGTTAATCTTCACATTCATTTGATTATATTTGTGAATCAGCAGACCCATCTCGTTATAGGATTCCACCGGTATTCGGGTATCGAATTCCCCTTCCCCCGTCTTCTTTATCGCTCGAAGCAGCTGATGAATCGGTCTCGTAATTGAATTGGCGAAAATCAATGCAAGCAGGAGTGAGATAACTAACAATAACGAGGTTAAGTAGAATGTATCCATTTTGATTTTCGGCAAAAAAGACGCGCCAAGCGCATCGGGCGATATCGTTACACCGGAGATCCAGCCGGTAACCTTTGATGTATCAAAGCAAACGATCAGCGGCTTTCCACCTTTTGTGATCACCAATGTTCCGGTTTTCATTTTTACCATTTGGTCTAGTAAGTTAAGCTTTGTTCCGGAATCCTCTTTCCCTATCGTGTCTGTTCCAGCCACTAGATTTCCAGCTTGGCTCATGATAAAAAAAGAGGATCCGGCGGAAGGGAGCGCATTTTGAATCCTAGAAAAATATATTTCAGGCTGATAAGTAATAACCAGCACCGGTAGCTCAGCTTTGCCCTGCAGCCAGGTCACCTCGCCATTATTGATTTTAAATAAGTTTAGCAGCCGTACACCCGCCAGAAGTTGGACATCCTTAGAAGGATTGGAAGGGCTGATTTCATGCTGAAACATTCTCTTATATGAAAAGGTAGGCACCCATGCCACGCCACCGTTACCCTTGATAGCTTCCTGGTAAAGCGTTGTTCTTTTAAAACCATCATAAGGGATCAAGGTTGAAGCACCCGTGGAGCCAATATTCGCGTAGCTGGTAATCAAGTGAATGGAGTACATCTCATTCAGGTATGGAAAATACTTGTTCAATGCCCGGCTCACCTTTTTTTCCATCGTAATCATGCTGTATTCATCTTTTGGACTTGCAGCCGAGTACTGATCGTACAGTTCTTGCTCCGCCACCAAAGCGAGACTGCTTTCCTCCAC
The DNA here is from genome assembly GCF_042678945.1 of Paenibacillus puldeungensis. Taxonomy (NCBI): domain Bacteria; kingdom Bacillati; phylum Bacillota; class Bacilli; order Caryophanales; family Paenibacillaceae; genus Paenibacillus; species Paenibacillus puldeungensis. The sequence continues at coordinate 262,171 of NZ_JBHTLM010000003.1, forward strand.
TTGAGTTAGTTTGGCATCGATAATTTCATTATGTTGTTTAACGATGGAATATAGATTTTGCCGGGCAAAATCGGAGACGAACTCCCTGCTGGAGTGATAGTTTTTCCAACTGAGGACACTAAGCGGAATGGTGACAATGAGGGCATAGGTTAAGAAAAGCTTGGACCTATATCTGAGATCTTTTAATCGTGGAAAACGGTGACGTCCTCTCAAATGGCATCCCCTTCCTTTAGCGAGTAGCTGATAAATGGCGATATTCCTCTGGACTTGTGCCATATTCCTTGCGAAATAGACGAATAAAGTATTTTACATCTTTATATCCAACATTCTCGGCGATTTGGTAAACCCTTTGGGAGGTGTTAAGCAGCAGATTCGCAGCCGCTCTCATTCTAGTTTGTGTAATGTATTGAAGGATGGTCATATGGGTGTGCGTTTTGAAAAGGAGACAAAAATATGAAGGGTTAAAATGAAATTGAGTGGCAAGCCTGCTTAAACTTAAATCTTCCTCATGATAATGCGAATCGATATACGACCTACAGCTTTCAATAATCGATTCCGTTTTACATCGTTTGCGCTGATCCAGCCGGTCCGATAGCTCAAAAATCCACTCCCGAGCCGATTTTTTCAATTGTTCTATTGAATGTGCGTTTAATAAAGCTTCCTCGTATGCAGCGCTATGTAGAGGGGTGAGCCCTTTCTTCATGAAAAAAGCGGTGAGATGATGGATTGAGGCGGCAATGGAATATTTTAAAGTATCTGGTTCCGGCAAGCTGACCGCCATAGTTTCGTTAACGGCCGAATCAAGGTAAGAATGAATTTCCAGCTTATCCCCCGCTAAGATCCATTTGGTTAATCGGCCGATCTCAAATTGGATAACAGTAGGCTGGTTCGCATCTTTCATATGCTCAGACCGATATATTCCACCCCCTCCTTTATAAAATTTTGCTTTGAGCGCTTGACAGGCCTGCCTATAAGCACGTTTTGCTTCCTGCTTCCATTCCACAAAATCCTGCCCTATGCCAATGGTTAGCTCTGCATTGTAGCTTCGCGAAAACTCCTGAATCACCTCATAGAGCTTTGTTTGAAAAGCAGGTGAAATGATGGAGGTTGGTTCATGGCTCATAATAAGAGTGACCAGTGTTTTCCCCGGTATAAAAAATGCGCAAGAAAAGCCAAAACTTTTTAGGGTCGGCTCAAGTAACGCCTTTAATAGGCATAATAAGGGTTTATCGTCCATAGGTGAGCTAAACTCGGCAATGAGCACATTCCCACGTTTAATATTCGGAAATGAACTTTGAAATAATTGATAATCCGCCTCAGTCGGATATCCTTCAAATATCTCCGATAGTATACATTCCACTGATGCAGCCCGTGTGGAACTCACTTTATGTTCGGCTTTGGTTAACAACGGTATTATTTTTTGTTCATCAACGGGTTTTAATAAATAGTCGCTAGCCCCTAGTTGCAGCGCCCGCTGGGCGTAGGCAAAATCGGAATATGCGCTCATGATAATAACATTTTCGTTTCTTCCGCGCCGGATCAAATGGTCCAAAAATTCAAGGCCGTCCATGATCGGCATCTGAATGTCTGTAAACACCAAATCTATCGGATGAACGTTCATGCTGTGCAGAGCCTCCACCCCATCTCTGGCATTAAATATGTTGTATTCCGGCTTGAGATGCTTCAACATGCGGGTTAGCCCTTTTCTGTGCTTCGGCTCATCATCAACCACCAAAATGTTTAACATACCTAATCCCCCTCGCACAAATGTTGAAAAAAAGCCCATGTGGGTTTCGAGTAAATTGGAAGTTTAGAACTGCCACGGTTTACAAGATATCCATCATGAGCATGAAATGGCCTTCGCCATGTTCTCAAGTTTCTTTGATCCTTCTAAGCTTTAGAATCAGAGCAAAACACCGACAAATATTTTACCTCATCCGTTACGAGCGTATATTTATGATTTTCAACCGAGTCGAAATACAAGCTGTCACCAGCGTTTAGGGTGTATTCCTCTTTACCGACGCAATAAAGCATGGTCCCCTCGAGCACATAAATAAATTCCTGGCCGACATGGGATACGGTTCGCTTCCCCTCTTTGCCTTTTTTCGCCACAAAATAGAAGGGCTGCATTAATTTTTGCGACCGCTCTGCCGCAATTGCGGAGAATGAGTATCCTTTATCCGTCTTGACCATTTTGTCCATGCTCATGGCTTTCGTTGTGTGCACCGTACCGATAAAATCGCTATCATCCAGCAGTATAGAGATTTTGGTTCCAAGCGCTTCGGCGATTTTGATGAGCGTTCCGATCGGCGGAACCGTCTTCCCGTTTTCGATTTTGGACAACAGGCTTTTGGTGAATCCGCATACCGAGGCTATGTCATCTAAGCTTCGCTTTTGCTCCTTACGGATCATTCGGATTTTGCTACCCAGTTCCACTAAAGTAATCTCCTAATTTCAAAATGAATTCAACAGAGTTTAATAAAATGAAACAATATTTAATTAAAATTGTCAATAAAAATTAACATTTAAGTCTAGATAATTTTACAGAAATATGATTTATGCCGCACAAAAAATAAACCACCCGGATTCGGAGAACGAACTCCAAATCCAAGTGGTATGACATAGACCTGCTTATCTATCGCGTCCCGTATTTCCTTTGTACCTGTGAGAATGAGGGATTTTACCGTTAATGGTAGTAAATCCCTCAAATTCATGGTAGTGCCCACCACCGCCTGGTATAGGAATGGCTGGACCTGTTTGTCCGCGTACATAATGAATGTGCTGATCATTAAAGGAGGTTTCCACATTGTAATAATGAATATGGGGAACTCCGCTTGGGGCTGGATCCGTGAATCCGGAATAACGATGGTAGTGTCCGACATCATAAGAGGTATCGCCCGAAATTGCATGAACATGAACAGATACCGGTCTTCCGTCCCACGAGGTGATGAGAAGGCTATGGGCGTGCTCGGAACCGGAATCCATGGAATGATACAGTAAACCTGTAATAGGTATTTCCATTTCACAATCATCCTCCGGCTAATTTAATGTTGAAAAGCGGACGGAAACTGTTGGACGATTCCGTTTGTCATCACATCGGCCATCATAAGTGCCTGTGGTTCGATCTGGTCGTTTATTGCAATATTTTCCGCATAATTTTTTGCCAGGCGGCTGGATACTTCCTTCGTGAGGAGCCTTAAATGCTCATGAAGCATACTTCTCCACTGTTCTTTAGACCAGTAAGGATTGATTCTACCCAAGAACTCGGCAATCTCGTCGGCATTCTTGTATCAGCGTTTTTGGGCGTCCGCAGCCGCCGCGGTATTTCCAGCCTGCAAATCCTTGATGAGCTCTGCCGCAATAGTGAGATGAGCGCGCAGCAACTCAGCAAATCTGGTAGCTATAGCAGGCCCGTACAGAGGTCTGAGGACAGCCGCAAAATCATTGGGGTTTCTGAGAAGCCTTGCCGTCGTATAGCTTTCATCCGGAAGCCGGCCGACGATGCTGTTTATCGTCAATCTTGTCCAGTATATGTGCTGTTCCCATAAAGCACGTAATTTTTGATTCAATTCTACCCTGGACGGCGTCCAAGCTGCAGCGTAGGCAAATCTGTACTGGCTTCGCCCATACATGTTCATGTCGCTCCTTTTTTAATGACTTTCGTACAGTATATGGGCAGCATTAGGTTAGGTGCATTTCCAACTAGAGATTTACAATCGGTTCAGGGAAGGGCCTTTAAGAAATGCTCGATATGATCCATGTATCCGCTCACTGTAATCATTCTGGGCACAAACAAGCTGATAAGCAATGCACGCCAGTTCGAGTCCGCGGTTTTGGTAGACAGCATGGAATGTTCTGTATCCGGAAAGACGGTGACTGTTAATAACGATGGGGGGATCTCTTTACGATATACCTGTTCCGTCTCTTTCACATCTACATTAACATCATCTTCCCCTAGCAGCAGGAGTACTGGCGACTTAAAGCTATGCAGGTCAGCGGTTGCATCAGATAAGAAGTTTTTGCTCGCAAAGGTCCATCGCTCTCTGGACATTACGTCTTCCTTATGAGCAAATTTCACATATTCATCATAGGAGGTACTCTTTTTCAATAGAGCAATTATTTGCTGTTCATAAGCTACCTGCTTGGAAATTTCATCTGCGGAGAATCCGTCCTTAGCCATTTGCTGGCGTGTATTATACTCTCCCTGAGATAACCAGTTGATGGCCGGGGACACAAGAATGGTGAATGCAAGCTGCTCCTTCCCTGCAAGCTTCGGAATGACCCACCCTGCCTGGCTCGCTCCCCAAACACCGATCCGTTTATCATCAATCATTGGAAGCGCTCTGGCCCAGGCTAGTGCCTGACGCGCTTCTTCTACTCGATCATCCATGCTTTGATCCAGCCAGTTCCCTGCAGAACCGTGGATCCCTCTTTTGTTGAGGGATAATGAAGCATATCCTTGGGAAGCAAGACGTTCCCACAACGGCTTGTATCCATCATTATGAGAAGCATCAATCGGCCCGTCGCCATGAATGAACAACACAAGCCCCAGATTACCCGATACGTGCTTGGGCAAAGCGAGTGTGCCCGTCAATTTGCCCTGCGGAGTTGGAATTTCAATGGACTGCTCTACGATGTCAAAGCGGTTCTGCAGCAAAATATAAACTCCCGCACCTACGAGTATCAGTAATAGGGCGATGAAGGTGATGCCGATTTTCTTTTTCATAGCGGCTCCTTTTCCAGTGTCATATAGTCCCATTTCCATTCACGAAAAAAAAGAAACCTCAGCGGACTGCGCTCTTTCTCGTGGGTACAGAAGGACAGTTGCTCATACAGACGCTTGGCACCCAGATTGCGGCTTGAGACGTGCAAGCTGAGAAATTTGAACGACGGATGGCTATGTGCATATTGCTTCGCCCACTGCAGCAGCAGCTTGCCAGTCCCCTTCCCTTGATGGTGAGGATGGACAGACAGATCCGCAATATAATATTCTCCCACCTGAGGTTTGTGGCTCAGAAGATGCAAGCCGGTCATCATTTTAATCACATTCCATTTTCCAAAACTACTGAATGCCTGCCATAGTCGGGGCTCTGGCTGTGAGTTCTGTTGATGTTTTACCGTTTTATCGTCACTGCCTGATTCCACCTTCCACTTAACTAGCAAGGTTCCGATGACCTCTCCCTCCTGAATGGCCACCATTCTTTGACTTGCATTTTGTTCCGGAAAATGGTCCAGAAGCTTTTCGAAAAATAGAGCCAGCTCGTTGTCGCCTAGTTTAGTCAAAGGATAAAACTTTCCGCGGAACCCGTGCACAAGCAAATAGCTGACCTGCCGATTGTATTTGGCCTGCATCGGTTCAAGGATGATGAGCTTGTCTGTGTCTGTCATTGTTTGCCTCCTCACATTCTGAAGTTACAGTGGATTCAATTCGTGCCAACAGCTCATAATGCAGCTTGTTATGGTTTAGCAAGGAGAGATACGATTTCTCAATAACGATAAGAGGTCCGTTCATAGTAAATGAGTGCGAAGCAGCATAGTCATAGAACTGCGCAATCTTCTGTTCAAGATCGGCCTCACTATCAATCAGAAACCGGGCAGTGAGATGATCTCCCGCCGGCAAGGCCAGGTTGCCTTGATCCTTGGCTACCGTACATATCGCAATCGAGTTGGAACCGTCATACACATAATGAATGTCCGATTCGAACAGCTTTGGAATGCGGCCTCCTTGCTCAGCAAGTAGTCTGGCATGAAGTGGAGCTGATGCGTTCATCTTGAACCAACACATCAAATCGATGGGCTTTCGCCACTCCACTCGGTAAGTCTGGCTCTCATTGGTGAAGTCAAGATGTTCGTCCAGAACTTTGTTGATAAATTGCTGGAGCTCCTGAAGTCGAACAATCTCCGCGCTCGTGTCAGCTAAAGATTGCTGCAGCAACTGCTGAACCTGATCTGGAGCAAAGCTGGTTAAACACTCTTTAATCGACTGAACAGACAGACCCAGCTTGCGTAATAGCAAAATCTGCGCCAGCTCGTAGACTTGATCGATGCCATACATTCGATATTGGTTGTTGTCTACATAGGTAGGAAACAGGATTCCCTTTTCTTCAAAATAACGAATTTGATGTACAGACACGTTCATCAGTTTAGCTAATTCACTAATAGTAATTTCATTTTTCAAGCGCAAGCACTCCTTGGCGGTAAGTGGTTTACCATAAAGATACACCTTAGGTCAGACCTAAGGTCAATAGCTGGGATAAAAAGAAAAATCCCCATCCGCTAGGTAGCTAACGAATGGGGATTTTGATTGATTGAGATAATCTATTTTTTCAGTAGTTGTCCGTCATATGCAGTAATATCCAGTGGAGCAGTCAAGTAGTTCTGCGCTTTAGCAACAAAGGATGTGAAATGCTCACTTGCATTATGGGAGCCAACAGCCTCCATATCTTTCCATACTTCAACCATGATATATGTGTTTTCTTGCTCTGTATCCTTGTACAAATTATAAGAAACATTACCGTTCTCTTCTCTTGAAGCGTGAATCAGTGAATTGATCTCTTCTAAGAAACTATCTTGCTTGGTAGGGTTAATATGAAATACAGCATGTACAATGATCATTGGTCATCTTCCTTTTCTAATTATTTCCACTCTGCAATCTTGTCGATAGGTAAGCGGACAGATTGATATCCTGTATCAACTGCCTTACCTATTGAAATTAGCATCACGGGTACATAACGTTCTTTGTCTAAGCCAAAAGCCTCCGCGATTTGATCCTTTTCATATCCGCCCATCGGGCAAGTATCATAACCATGTGCCCGTGCCGCAAGCATAAGCTGCATGGATACTAGGCCAGCATCAATGAGCACGGTTTCTCTATTTACCTGAGGATCTAATTTTGAAAAATGGGCTGCAAGGCCAGCCATCTGTTTTTCTTTAACCTCTTGAGGCATATACCCAAGCTCAACAGCTTTGCTATATATTTCTTCGCCGTAATCAAAATTGTTAAGATCACCAAACACAGCGATAACTGCTGATGAGGTACTAACCTGGGTTTGATTAAAACGTGCAAGTGGTGCCAGTGCGGCTTTGCCTTCTTCACTATCAATGACAAGGAAACGCCATGGCTGCATATTTACGGATGAAGGCGCAAGGGCTGCTTCTGTGAGAATTTCCGTCATTTCTTCTTTGCTAATTTTTACGGATGCATCATATTGTCTGATGGAACGGCGTCCCGCTACTATTTCGTTAAAATCATTTGTTTTTTGTATGTTACTCATATGTTTCTCTCCATTCCTATTTATATTTCTTGAGATTATAGATCTTTAATGCAATGGTGAATACGACCTAGCAAATCAAGAAGGAGGTTTTTCTCTTCTTCATTGATTTCTTTTAACATCGATGCAACGAAGCGCTTCTTTTCCTCTTGAAAGGAGCTGATTTTTTGACGGCCATAATCGGTAAGTTGCACCAGAGTGACTCTGTTGTCACTTGCCTTTTTACGTCTTGTAATCATACCGTCTGCTTCAAGCTGCTTTACATGACGAGTGATTGCTGCATTATCAATTTTGAGCTCTTGTTGAAGCTCTTGTTGACTCAACTCACCTTCAATCTGGTAAAGCTGATGCAATAGCTCAAGTCGTGACTGACTAATTCCTGTACACTCTGAAAATTTCGAGTTAATTTCTTTGCTGAGAAAATGTAATCTGTATAAAATTATCGACTCTACAGAGTGTTCCTCCGTCAATTTCTCCCCTCCTTTTGTATGTAAATAAATATATTTGATACATCAATGTTTGATACATCAAATATAATAGTACATTTAAATTTAAATTACAAGTACTATTTCCTAATTCCCGAAAATGAAAAACCACCGGAATCGAGATTAATCTCAAATCCAGTGGTTGTGTATGGTCCATTATGATATAAGTTTAGCGATAAAGAATGCAATTCCTGCAGCCGCTCCGCCAACCAGAGCGGTTTGCCAAGCGCTTTTAAGCGGCTTCGATCCGGTGAATTTACCTTTCACGTATCCAAAGACGAAGAGTGCAATCAATGTAACAATGACCGATGTAACCAGCGCGGTTTGGGCATGCTCGATGATCATGTATGGGAATAAGGGAATAATCCCGCCTATTATGTAAGACAAGCCGATCGTCAAGGAGCTGTTCCGCGCTCTTCTCGGCTCAGGTTTTTCAAGCCCTAATTCATATTTCATCATAAAATCAACCCAGCGTTCCGGGTCCTTGCTAATGGATTCAACAGCGGAATTGACGGTTTCTTCAGGAAGCTGCCATTCCCGCAAAATATCCGCGACTTCTTCTCTTTCCCGGTGAGGAAGCTCCTTCACTTCTTGCCATTCCCGTTTTAATTCGGATTCATAGTGCTCCTGATCAGTACGGGCTGCTAAATATCCGCCAAGGCCCATAGCAATCGATCCGGCCGCAATCTCGGCCATACCCGCGATGACGACCAAGCTTGCATTCGCTACGGACCCGGACAACCCGGCGGCGAGAGCAAAAGGAACCGTCAGGCCATCCGACATGCCAATGACGATGTCCCGGATTAGATCCGTCGCCATAAAGTGCTTCTCTTCATGTTTTCCTTCCGACGTTACATTTTCAGTTTGCTGCATACTGTTTCACCCTTCAGTTGTTAAAAATAGGATTGTTACTGCTCGTCCCTAATTGAACATCATAAACCTAGCATTGTCACAGCGCAATGAATGAGGTTTTATTTCGTTAAAAATGCTTTAGTCCCACTTCATGATCTGTAATTCCGGCCATTTTTCCTTCCACTTATCGGCTTTTTTCATATATATTTCTTCAGTAATTAACTTCTTGTTGGGTCTCACGATGAGATTGAATAAATCATTTAACCCAAAAGGGGCGTACACTTTCCAACCATCCTCGTCCACTTTCCTTATGCCAAGTGCTGTAGCCGTAGTTGGCCACGTATCAATCGCTTGTTCAATCGTTTGATACGGAGGCAACTCAATACCAAACTTGTCCTTGTACCACATATGTACCCTGGCCTGGTTTTTAATGTCCAATTTTGTGGGAATGTTTGGAAATAATTTCTTTACATCTCGGATGACCTTATCTTCAACCTCATAACTAAGATCCCGACTATCAAAATAGACGATGTCAATGTCGGTAATGCCATAATCGAGAGGGCGCTCCGTCAACTCGTTCCAAACCGTCTGTGTAATGCAACCCGCCCCAATATAGTATGTATCCAATTTAAGCTGATTTATATGCGAAAAAACTTCCATCAACATATCGCTTTTCTTCAAAATTTGGAGTAGTCTTTCTTGATGTTCCATCTGTAACGCTCCCTGTCCTTATTCCATACTCTCTTTTAGCAGTTCAGCTACTTCTTTCGCCCTCTCTAAAGTAAACCCTCCAGATATGGTAAAGTCGCCAGAAGTTATTTCACCGCTCACAACGACTGAAATGATTAATTCATCATTACCATAAATGGACAATGTCTCGCCTATCATATTGCGTGTCATTTCTTCAAGCTTTTTGGGGTCTTTGAACTTGCCAGTGACTTGACAATCCATTTGTTCTCCATATGTAATCTGGACTGAAGATAAATCTGCGCCCGTCGCCAGAATTATTCCATCCTTATCTTCAAATGTTACGACGGCTTGTTCTTGACCAATTTCAGGTACATCCATGCCCAAATGAAGACCATTTGAGATTAGTATCATGAGATACAAAATCATCTTTAACAAAGTACCTTCTCCTTCTTTTTCATTCTCAAATGGTGCGATCTCCATTTTCAATTTTCAAACAATAAACCATTTCATCGTCCATGATTTGACCTGTATTCTCAAAGCCAATTTCTTCATAAAGCTTTTGAGCCGAATGGTTATTAGGATCGAACGAAATATAAATTTCAGTGCAGTTTTTGTTATGGCTTAGTTCATCAATAATTAATCTCAGGGCCTCTCGGCCGAACCCTTTTCGTTGAAATTTATGGTCAATCATGATGCGGCATATTTCAAATAAACCATCTTCCTCCGAAAATCCATACATCGCAAATCCAACCATCGTATCTTCGTTGTAAATTGCTTTTGTAATCCAGCCCTTTTCTACCTTGGATTGGGCAATCGAAACGGCATTTGACGCTACAAATTCCTCATTGAGATTGTATTTCTTATCGGGATCCGTCGTTAGAAGAATGCATTCGATCCAGTTTGATTCGTCAATGTCCTTTAATGTTACTTTCAAGAGATCGCCTTCTTTATGATTAGTGTATAGCGTAAACATTTCTTAACATCATACCGCAAGTTTTATGCATCCCAAATTTCCCGTAAAAACCCTCCAAATCCGCATCGCACACGATTTGATCTATTCCTTGTACAGTTTCCCGGTAAATGATCTCCAAGATAATCACCTTCAAGTTTCAGATTTGTGACAATGCTCGTTTGGCGGCTAATTTTCCATTATGCTGTCCGTGAACCATAACATCTTTTAATTTCTCTTGTGCGGGCGTATATCTATGAAAACCAAAAGTTTCACAGGCTCTTTCTTGAACAAACATATCCTCATCGTCTAAATACTTAAGAAGCGTATCGAGCTGGTTATACGGGGTTAACGCCATGATACAGAAAATGTACTGACATCTTAGTTCATCGTCCAACTCTGAGCTTTCTAACAGTTGATTTAATTGTTGGATGCAGCTGAGATCATGATCCATAAATTCATTGTTGTTGTGTTCTTTATCCCTTGGATAATCCTTTTCCAATTCATCCCAGTCAAGTTGAGGATTTTTTTCTAATTCAGCAACAAACGAATCAACGCTTCTAAACCCCGGCGAGATATCCGTCTCCTCGTGATTGATGTAACAAACTCTATATTTTAGCGGGCCATCGTAAAATAAACCTATGTAATTGGAATTGTCGTCTGTCCATATTGGAAAGATGTTTCTATACACATCGATGCTATACATATATTGAAAAAACTCAATGCCCTCATCCTGTGTCAGCATCCGCAAGAAAAACTCATTTTTTTCCTGTACTTCATAATGGGTATTCAATTGGATAGAAATGTCCTCGGGGATAAAAATAGAACATGCTCGGAAAATGTCACTAAAATACACATCTTACACTCCCTTTTCTATTTCTTACAAAGTCTAATTTCTTGTCTTATATATTTAAGTTTAAGCGAAACCAGCTGCTAACCAGCAAGGGATATCCTGACTTTACCATATCTAAGTATATGGCGATAGACAGGGCGACTAAAAAGAAAGACCTGACAGAAAATCACTGTCAGGTCCTTTGATGTTCAACTAGATACTGTTGTGGTGTGAATCACCGCTAAATGCAAGTAAATTATCCACCGATATAAGACATATCGATCTTTTTCCTCTTAACCGTCTGCTCCGTTCGTTCATCGGAGTAACGGTCCATTCGGCTTTCCCAGATTTCAGTAATCGCCGAAAGTAATGCATCGTCGTCCGTGCCATCCCGTAGCATTCTTTTTAAATTAAATCCGGAGGAAGCAAACAAGCAGGTATAGAGCTTCCCTTCAGACGATAGCCGGGCCCGCGTACAGGTCGAGCAAAACGACTCGGAAACCGAGGTAATGAAACCGACCTCTGCCCCTCCGTCTTTATAACGATACCTCTTGGCTACTTCTCCAAAATAGGCGCGATCAACGGGCTCCAATTCGTAAACTTCCCGGAGGCGTTCATAGATTTCCTTCTTTGTAACAACTCTCTCGAAGCTCCAGCCGTTGTCATTACCCACGTCCATGAACTCGATAAAGCGAAGCGGTATCCCCCACTCCTTGAAATGAGCGGCCATCGGCAAAATTTCCTGATCATTCACATGTTTTTGTACCACCATGTTGACCTTGATTTCAAAACCAATCGCTTTAGCCAGCTTGATATTGTCCAGGATCATATCGGGCTTGATGCCTCGTCCGTTGATTTGGCCGAACAGCTCTCCATCCAAAGCGTCCAGACTAACATTCAGACGACGGAGTCCGGCTTCATACAGCGGCTGCGCCTGCTGACCAAGAAGCAAACCGTTTGTGGTTAATCCGATGTCCTCGATTCCTTCAACGGATGAGATCATAGCCACCAAGCCCGGAAGTCCGCTCCGCATCAGCGGTTCACCGCCGGTCAGGCGGATCTTTTTCACCCCAAGTGACGCAAAAAGCTTCGTAAGCCGGTGAATTTCTTCGAACGTGAGCAGCTCATTTTTAGGGAGGAACGCATAATCGTCACCAAACAGCTCCTTGGGCATGCAGTAGGTACAGCGGAAATTGCAGCGGTCTGTGACCGAGATCCGCAAATCCCGAATGGGTCTTTGCAACTGGTCCTTTGGCGTTCTATTTCTCATGCGATCGATTCCCTCCCTTCGTAGTCTTTCATGATGTTAATATTGCCATATTTAAATAACTCGCGCTAGTCCGAAGCTTCATCAATTTATTAACCTCCGCTAACAGGAGGAATGAAGGCGACGACGTCCCCGTCCTTCAATAGATCCGAAGTCAGCGCATACTCCTCATTTACGGCAACCCGCAGCGAATCCACAGGAAGATTAGGATATTTGTCCGCTGCCCAGGCAAGTATACCTCCAACGGTTAATCCGATCAGGTCTACCTTCTCTTCGGCCACGCCACAGACATCCCGAAGCCCGGCAAAATATAAGAGCTTAATCATGAACAAACTCCTCCTTCCGGTTTCTTTTTTTGATGTCCGATCCACTGCGTCCCATCTTCCCAAATTTCTTTTTTCCAGATCGGAACGATTTCTTTAATTCGCTCAATCGCATATTCATTGGCTTCGTAAGCAGCCTTGCGGTGCGGAGAGGAAACGGCGATGACCACGGCGATATCACCTATTTGCAGTTCTCCGATACGGTGGGCGATGGCAACCCGAGTCCCTTCCCATCCCTCCTGTATTTCGTCTCCAATCTCCGCCAGCTTTTTCTCCGCCATCGGGATATAAGCTTCATAAGCCAGATACAAGGTGCGCACCCCGTTGGTCCACTGTCTCACATGCCCCGTAAAAACGGTGACCGCACCGGCCTCGGGGCGTAAAACGCAGTCGGCATATTTTTGAGGAATGATCGGTTCTGTTACGATTTCAAATGCTTTCATATTATTGCTGTTCACCCTTGTCATGAGATCGAGACACTTCCTACGATAACGCCCAGCCACTGAGCCCTTCATCGACGCCAAGCAGGAGCACGTCAACTACATCCCCTGCTTTAAACCCTCTCGTTCCCCCCGGCAGCACAATTAGGGAATCCCCTCTTGCAATGGAGGATACCGCGTTGGATTTATTAAATCCGGCTGGGCGTACATGAGTTCCGTCATACACAGCCCGAACGAAGCGGGTAAACGGGTTTGCCTTTGTGAAATCCCCGGCCAGCACGGCCTTTGTACGGGGAAGATACAGCTTTTGGGCACCCATCTTTTTCAAAAGTGCGGGGCGTACAAACAACTCAAAACCTGTATAGCAAGCGGATGGATTTCCCGACAGGCCAAAGAGAAAATAGCCATCCACATGAGCTACAGTGGTCACACTTCCAGGGCGCATTGCCACTTTGTTAAACAGTACCTCCGCCTGGATGCGCTCATAAATGGCCGGAAGGTAATCAAAGTCACCGACGGATACGCCACCTGTCGTGATGAGACAATCCGTCTCCTCCATTGCCTTGCGCACGGCCACCAGACATTCTTCCAGATTGTCGGAGGCCATTTTGTACATTTTACAAGGGACACCCATTCTGGCAAGCTGTGTTGAGATCATCGGTCCGTTGCTGTTGCGGATTTTTCCTGGTGTCAGTGCTTCGTGAACCTCCAGCAGCTCGGTGCCCGTAGCGAGAACGCCTACCACAGGGCGTTTTGCAACCTCTACCTCTCCATATCCGAAAGTAGCGAGCAAAGCTGCCGTTCCGGGATTGATAAAGCTGCCGGCAGGAATGACAAACTCTCCCTCTCTCATATCTTCTCCGCGGAGTGAGAGGTTCTCTTGTTCAGCGAAAGGTTTTCGTATCATAAAGGTTGCTTCCGCTTCGGAGCTAATGGCCTGTTCCAGCATGACCACCGCATTAGCGCCGCTTGGTACCGAGGCGCCGGTCATGATGCGCACCGCTTCACGCTCGCCCAGCGTTTTGTGCGATACTTCCCCAGCTCCTATATGATCAACAACCGTAAATGTGATCCGATTCTCATTGGATGCGCCAGCCGAATCCTGTGACCGGATTGCAAATCCGTCATAAGGCGCCCGGTTAAAAGGCGGAACATCATGGGTGGCCACCAGCGGAGCAGCCAGGATCCGTCCATAGCTTTCCGCGAGCAGTACGGTTTCCGAGCCTAGGGGGAGTGCTTTCTCTATGACACGGGCGACGGCTTCCGACACGGGAATCGGTGTTCTTGCTTCCAGCATTTCTCGTCACGTCCTTTTTCACTTTCTCATATAGCTACCCTTAACCGAACAGCTGATGGTACAGCTTCCGTGCTTCGGGGATGCTTCGTGCTCCATGTATCAGAAGTCTTCCGTTTTGAAACAGAATCATTCGGTGATTAAAGACCTGCAGCTCGACAAAAAAAGGCGTCCTCCTCATTTGATTGGCTGCTCGTCTGCCAATGTTCTCCGCATCGTCCAGAGAGATTGGACGGGCCGGATCAGGCAGCACCTGAACGACATCTCGTCCACAAAGTGTGGAAAACGCCAAACTGCGCGACCTGCTTGCACTTATGGAAGGATAAGTCGGATGCTCCCCACAGGTTGCACAGTCCGCATTGCGGATTTTTGAGATCCCGATATCCATTTGCGTGTTCTGCCATAAATCGAAATAGTGAATCTTATGGCGGATCGCTGCTCTATTCCCGCTCAGCCACTTGAGCGCCTCCGTACACTGGAGCGCTGCCGTCACCTGTACCGCGGGAGATATGATGCCGGCCGTATCGCATGTTTGATTCACGGGAGGCAGCGAAGGAAGCAAGCAGCGAAAGCAGGCGGACTCGCCGGGAATGAACGGAAACACCACCCCGGCGCTCCCTACGCAGGCTCCATAAATCCACGGAATTCTCGCTTTGGCAGCGGCGTCATTAATCAGGAGCCGGGTTTCAAAATTGTCCGTAGCATCCATAAGGAGCATGCTTTTTTCGGCGAGCTGCTCGGCCAGCGGCGCATCCAGATCATCTAGGTACGTATGCAGCCGCACATCTGACCTGATGGCCCTTAATCGGCGTTCGGCGGCGGATACCTTCGGCAGCATCTCATCCGCATCCTGCTCCGTAAATAATTGCTGACGCTGGAGATTGGAATGCTCTACGAAATCACGATCTACCAGGTGAAGCTCACCGATCCCTGCCCGAACCAGGGTTTCGGCGATGGCCGAACCGAGAGCTCCGCAGCCGATTACCGTGACTACGGACTCGGCTAACCGCAGCTGACCTGAAGGACCGATCGGAGCAAATCGGATCTGTCTAGAGTAACGCTCACTCATGGAATCGCTCACTTACCACCGGAAGTAGGCCGATTCTTTTTCGCCTTTTCTTCCGTAATGTCGCTGAACGTTCCCACGTACCGAAGATCCTCTCCCGTTTCATCCCGAACGGCGCTGATCGTCAGCCACTGCAAATACTCCTGGCCATTTTTCCGCTTATTCCAGATTTCTCCCTGCCAGATGCCCTTATCTTTAATTTCTTTCCACATCAATTGATAGAAATCGCCTTCTTGCCGGCCGGATTTTAGGATACTAGGTTTGCCCCCCAGCACTTCCTCTTCTGAGTAGCCTGTCAGCTGACTGAAGGCGGGATTAACCGTCACGATTTTTCCAGCTACATCGGTTACGAGAATGCCCTGACCTGCGGAATTGAAAACCTCGGAGGCCAAGGACAAGCGATTTTGGTAATACAGAAGCACCACTAGCACCAAACTCAGCAATGCCACTTGTGAGAGCAGCATAAAGCCGATCGAATATTGACCGGTTGCCGCGTGAATCGCAGAAAGCATGATTGGCGGGAAAAATCCCCCCAGGCCACCCATCATCGAGACAATCCCGTTTACGATCCCCGCTTGCTTATTGAAGTAGAATGGTACCAGCTTAAATATGACGCCATTCCCGATTCCGGCGCTTACGGCTATGGCCAAGCTTCCCACGGAATAAAGCCCCAGCGAAGGTGAAAAAGCAAGCAAAATAGCGGCTACCGTATAAATAGAAAATGTACCGATAAGCAGAAACAAGGGTTGAAAGCGGTCACCCAGCCAACCGCCGATGGGTCTAAAAAATGTAGCAACCGCAATAAAGCCTGCCGTCCGCATACCTGCGTCCACTTTATCTAATGCAAAATTGGAAACAAGGAAGTTCGGCAGATAAACCGTGAAAGCAACGAACGAACCAAATGTTATAAAATAAAACAGTGAAAAGAACCACAGCTTCTCGTTTTTATACACACCTTTGATTTGCTCTACTATTGGCGTTTTTACTTTGGTTTCCTTACGGTCCCCAAAAAAGAAGTTCAAGGCTATGAAAATAAGCAGCAGGATCAGATACAGCTTTACCGTTGACTCCCATCCGATTCGAGTAGCTAGCACTGGAGCCATAAATGTCGTGATGGCCGTCCCGATATTGCCAATCCCGTAGATCCCGTTGACAAATCCGTGCTTTTCCTTCGGATAGTATTTGGGTATAGAGGTTACGCCAACCGAAAACACCGCCCCGCCTATACCTAGGAATAACCCCCCGATGATCAAATCGGTCATCGTCGACGCTGCGCTAATGTAATAAACCGGAAACAGCAGCATGACGAAGCTAACAAGAAAGATGACGCGTGCTCCGAAAATATTGGCATAGTAACCAAGCGGTATCCGGAGAATGGACCCGAGTACGACCGGAATAGCCGTCACCATGGCCAATTTGTCGGGCGGGATTTGAATATCCGCCTTAATAAAGGGCATCAAGGAGGAAATGATGACCCATACCATAAATCCGATGATCAGGTTCATGGTCTGCAGAGGTAACTGAATTTTTCTAATCATTCTACGCACCTTCTCAACATATGAACTGTGAAAATAGAGACTTACCGATTCTGTCCCCATTGTATTCGCTCCGGGCGCAGGTCAGATATAGGGGATTCCCCTCTCCCTGCCGGGGGAATCCCCCGCAAATTAGAAAAACCCAGCCTGTGGCTAGGTCTTTGTCAATCAGATGTACTTCAGGGGAGACAGACCGCAGGCTGGGGGTACTTTTTGCGTTGGGTCACATCCATATGGTTCTTACCTCTCTCACATGGTAGCGTCCTCACCATTCACCACTAAATGTATTTAGTGCAGTTATTTCTAGGCAAAATGTGGATTTTTGGATTTTAGATGCAAAATGTACATCTAAATTGGATTGATTTGCATTGTCAGGGTTATTTTGTTCTTTTTAGCTGTACTTTTTGCATTTAAATGCCCAATACTTCCAATAGGGCTCTGTTTAACTGTACTAAATGCATTTAAGTTCTAAGGAAACCGTAAGTTCTAAGATTCAGTAAGCTTTAGGATCATTAAGCTTAATGATTCAGTAAGTTCTGCGGTAACAGTGAGTTTTATGATTATGGTCGTAGATTAGAAATCCAGCAGTTTTTTCCTAAGCGCGTACTCCACCAGCTCAGGCCGGCTTTTCAAATTGAGCTTTTCCATAATTTTCGCCTTATGCGCCTCCACCGTCTTGACGGAGACATACAGCATCTCGGCGATTTCCTTGTTGCCGTAACCCTTGGCGATCAACGGCAAAATCTCGAGCTCCCGCTTGGACAACTGCTCTAACGGGTCCTCAGATTGGATCGACTTATCCTTCTTGATAAACTCGCGCACCAGAGACGTGGCCATTTTAGGGTGAATATAGGTTCCGCCGCTATAAATCGTCCGAATGGCCAGAAGCAGTTCCTCATCGGGCGAATTTTTCAGAACGTATCCGGAAGCCCCATTTTTCAGAACGTGGAACAAGTAATCTTCATCGTCATGCATCGTCAGGATGAGAATTTTCGTATCCGGAAAATCCTCTTTGATCTTCCCTGTCGCGATCAGTCCGCTTTCTCCCGGAGGCATGCTGAGATCCATGATAAGTATATCCGGCCGACATTTTGCCGTAACCGTATAGGCCTCGAGACCGTCTGCCGCCGTTCCAATGACCTCCATATCCTCCTGAAAATTCAGAATCATGGAAAATCCGCTGCGCACCACCGCATGGTCATCCGCGATCACGATTTTTATCATGTCTTAGCTCACTCCTCTCTCATGTCCAACCGGGACCTGCAGAACAATTCTCGTGCCCTGTCCAA
Organism: Paenibacillus puldeungensis; assembly: GCF_042678945.1. Taxonomy (NCBI): domain Bacteria; kingdom Bacillati; phylum Bacillota; class Bacilli; order Caryophanales; family Paenibacillaceae; genus Paenibacillus; species Paenibacillus puldeungensis. The sequence continues at coordinate 280,464 of NZ_JBHTLM010000003.1, forward strand.
CCGTAGATTCGATGTTGAAGCTGCCGCCCACCAGCTCCGCACGCTCCTGCATCCCGTAAAGGCCCATTCCCGTACCCAGCGGTTTGTCCTCCGGATCGAAGCCAACCCCGTCGTCTTCAACGATGAGCTGAAGCTTATCCCCAAGATCTGTTAACTCTACCTTAACCATGTCAACTCCGGCATATTTCAGGCTGTTGAGCACCGCCTCTTGGCAAACCCGGTAAATGACCGTCTCAATTTCGCTCGCGTAACGCTTTTGCGAAAGATCGGAGGTGAATTCGATAAGCAGCCCGTAGTTGCGTTCCAGGCGCTTAAAATGCGATCGAAAGGCGGCTTCAAGACCGAGGTCATCCAGTGTCGGCGGGCGAAGCTCTACGGACAAATTCCGAATATCATCAAGAAGACGGGTCATGGACGCCTCGGTCTGCTTCATTTTCTTAAGAAGCTGTTCATCGTTCGTCATATATTTCAACACCCGGAGATCGACAACGGCGCTCATCAGCTCCTGCGCCACGCTATCATGCAATTCCCTGGATATGCGCTTGCGTTCATTCTCCTGGGCTTCGATAACATGCTTCATCATTTTATTTTGGTAAAGATTTTCCTGGGTTTGAAACTGCATGGTCAGATCTCTAAGCATAAAGACGCGGATGCCGTTCACGGGATCAATCGTGTGAAACGAGGCCGTATACGGGACGACGCCTTTTCCTTTCGTCTCCAGGTATACCTGGAAGGAGGTCCTATTCTCTGATTCAGGGATATGCAAAAAGCAGCCGATACAGGTCCGAACTTCCGTATCGCTCGTAAAGCCTCTACACGCTGAGCATACGGCATGTTTCTCGCCGCTACGCAATTGGGTCAAGACCTCATCATCCAGCAATTTCTCGGCTGCCGGATTTATGGCGAGCATAACCCCTTCCTTGTCAAAAATAAAAATAGCATCAGAGCTGTTTTTAAACATTTTTTCCATGAGTGCGCTGATCAGCTCTAACTTCGCTGGAGTCGTCAAGGGGCCATCCGTTCCTTCCATATGAAGTCTCCGATTCCTTTCTGGGTTAGCTCCTCTAAGTGCTGAAGCATCTCTTCCGTAACCTGCCGTTCATCACGGTAGGCTCCCATCAGTACGCCTTCAACACGTTCATCCTTCCACAAAGGCACCGCACCGACGCTCTTAAGACTTTCCGATTGGACGATCGGATAATTAAAGAGACAGTCTGATTCCGCATATTGATCCATCGATGGAATCAGGATCGGTTTTCCGGTTTTAAACACCATGCCCGCAATCCCCTTGCCGGACTGCAGGACAATCCGCTTATACCTGTCGTTCTTATTGCCGGAAACATACTTCCATTTGATGACATAGTTGTATTCCGCCGACTCCGCAAGGGCAAGCCCCATAAAATCGAAATCAAGATTACTCCGGATGCGATCAAGCTCCAGCTGGAATGCCGACTTATTCTTCATCGTTCAACTCCTAACGAAAATATGGAAAGAAGGCAGAGCCTCCTTTCCTAGTTCGATTTATGTCTTCTATACAGAATATATCTTCTGTTTATATAATTCAACGGGACGCTCCACACATGGACCAGACGCGAAAACGGCCAGAACACGAAAATGGCAAAGCCCATCAGAATGTGCATTTTAAATGACAGCGGCACATCCTTCATTAGGGACGCGTCCGGGCTAAACATGAACAATCCTCGGAACCAGACGGAGATCGTCTCCCGATAGTCGAATTCGGGCTGAACAGCGTTCGTGACGAGCGTAGCGTACATCCCCATTATGACGATCACCAGCAGCATCACGTTGACAGCCATGTCGGATACCGAGCTTAGGCGTCTAACATTACGCAGCGTAAAGCGGCGAGCGGTAAGAATCAGCATTCCAAGCAGGGTCAGTACGCCGAAAAAGCCGCCGATATACACCGCACCGATATGGTAAATGTGGTCCTCTACGCCAAACGCATGCATCCACGATTTAGGGATGAGAAGACCGGAAATATGTCCGAAAATAACCGGGATAATTCCAAGATGGAACAAAAGGCTTCCGATCATTAGTTGTTTCTTTTCAATAAACTCGCTTGACTTCGCGGTCCAATTGAACTGGTCGTTCCGGTAGCGGAATATGTGACCTACAATAAAAATAACTAAACTCATATATGGGAAAATGACCCACAAAAATTGATCGATCATGTTCATTGAGCGGCAGCCTCCTGTCTTACACAGGCCTTAAGTGTTTCACGCAGTCCTTTAACCAGGTGAAAATAAGGACTTTTTCTCTTTTCAAGCGCATTTAGCAAATGGTAGGTACCATCCTCTAAAATGACCATCGGCACCCGAAAGTTTTCGGGAACACGGGGATCTCTTCTCCACTCGGCGGCATAGAAAAACTCGCACATCAGCGGCAGGTAGTCCGGTAATTCACCCTCCGGCATTTGCAGGCCGAACAGTTCATACAGCATCTTGAGCTTTGCCAGCATTTGACCGCGCTCTTTCGCATCCTCAAACTTAAAATACGTCATGTAGAGCGCGCAATCTTTTTCAAAATCGAAGGTTTCCGTATAAAGCTCCTGAATTTCATCCATGCTTAGCTCCTGCATCAGGGACCAATAGGTGTGAACATAGGAATAGCCCGGATGGTCTACGTCAAAAGATTCCTCCAGAAAAGCTGGATGAAAATCCAGCTTCTCCGGGTACATCAGCTGCCAGGAGAAAAAGCCGAAGGATGGTTTGAAGCTGTACAGTTTTTCTACGTCAATCACGCCAGATCCCTCCGTAGAAGTTTTCTTCATACAACTGTTGACCTGATTTTTTGGGCTTGCTCGATTTATCTTCTGAATGCTCCTGTGATTGGACGGTCCTTGGTGACTTGTCAATAGGTCTTGAATTTATGGCAAAAGCCGGTCCGCAGCCTCCGCAGTCCTGCCCCATTCCTCCGTCGCCCATCATATGGTTGAAGCCGGTTGAGCCCTGGGATCGATACGGGTCCATCTGCTCTTCCTTATGCGACGTTGGAATCACGAACCGATCCTCATATTTAGCTATCGCCAGAAGCCGGTACATCTCCTCCGTTTGCTGTGCGCTCAGACCGACACGTGCAAGCCGACTATCGTCGAACGGCTGCCCGTTGGACTTGGCCCGCATATAAGAACGCATCATGGCCATCCGCTGAAGCGATTCCTTCACCGTTTGCGTATCTCCGGCAGTCAGAAGATTAGCCACGTATTGAATCGGTGTTCTCATCTCCTCAATCGCCGGGAAAATCATGTCCGGATTCGCGATGGAGTCCTTGCCTTCAAAATAATTCATGATCGGGCTAAGCGGCGGTACATACCATACCATCGGAAGCGTACGATATTCCGGGTGAAGCGGAAACGCCAGCTTATGCTCGATGGCCAGCTTGTAAACCGGTGAATTCTGAGCGGCTTCGATCCAGTCCTCTGAGATGCCGTCTTTTTTGGCCTGAGCGATGATTTCCGGGTCTTTCGGATTCAGGAACAGATCGCACTGTGCTTGATAAAGATCCTTCTCATCAGGTACCGATGCGGCTTCCAGCACACGGTCAGCGTCATACAGCAGGACGCCGAGGTAGCGAATTCGTCCCGTGCAGGTTTCGGAGCATACGGTTGGCAGACCGGCCTCGATACGTGGAAAGCAGAAGGTGCATTTTTCTGCTTTGTTCGTTTGCCAGTTAAAGTACACCTTTTTGTATGGGCAACCCGTCATGCAGTACCGCCAGCCCCGGCAGGCCTCCTGGTCTACCAGGACAATGCCATCCTCGTCGCGCTTATACATCGCCCCGGAAGGACAAGAGGCGACACAGCTCGGATTGAGGCAGTGCTCGCATAGTCTGGGAAGGTACATCATAAACGACTTCTCAAAGTTGAATTGGATCTCCTCTTCGATCTTCTTGATGTTCGGATCCATCGGTCCAGTGACATGGGTCCCTGCTAAATCGTCCTCCCAGTTCGGACCCCACTCCAGATTCATTTTTTCGCCGGTTACCGCGGAATGCGGCCGAGCTACCGGGGAATGCTTTTGTTCTTTAGCGTTCGTTAAATGCTCATAGTTATAGGTCCACGGCTCGTAATAATCTTTCATTTCCGGCATATCCGGATTGTAGAAAATTTTTCCAAGCGCCACTTTAGATAGCTTACTTCCGGCCTTCAGCTCCAGCTTGCCTTTACGTAAATGCCAGCCCCCTTTGTAGAGGTCCTGGTCCTCCCAGCGCTTTGGATAACCAATGCCGGGCTTCGTTTCCACGTTATTGAACCAAATGTACTCGGCACCTTTTCGATTCGTCCACGTCGTTTTGCAGGTTACGCTGCAGGTATGGCAGCCGATGCATTTATCCAGGTTCATGACCATTGCGATTTGCGCTTTAATTTTCAAGCCAGTTGACCTCCTTCATTTTACGGACTGCCACATAGACGTCGCGCTGATTGCCGATTGGGCCATAATAGTTGAATCCGTAGCTGAGCTGAGCGTACCCGCCTACCATCTGGGTTGGCTTCAAATGTATACGTGTCGGAGCGTTGTGGCTTCCGCCACGTGTCTCCGTGATCTCGGACCCAGGTACGTTAATGTGTTTATCCTGGGCGTGGTACATGAACATGGTGCCTCGCGGCATCCGGTGGCTAACAACCGCCCGGGCGGTAACGACGCCGTTCCGGTTGTACACTTCCAGCCAGTCATTGTCGGCTATATCATGTGCCGCCGCGTCTTCATTGTTCATCCATACGGTAGGACCACCCCGGAACAAGGTGAGCATGTGCTGATTATCCTGGTAGGTCGAATGAATATTCCATTTGCCGTGCGGCGTGAGATACCGGAGCACCAGCGCATCCTGTCCGCCCTTCACTTCGCGGTCCCGCGGTCCAAGCACCATCGGAGGCAGCGTAGGCTTGTAAACTGGCAGCGCTTCTCCGAATTGGAGGAAAATTTCATGATCGAGATAAAAATGCTGTCTGCCCGTCAGGGTCCGGAATGGTACAAGCCGCTCGATGTTTGTCGTAAACGGTGAATAGCGCCGTCCTTGTTTATTCGATCCGCTGAATACCGGCGTCGGAATGACTTCACGAGGCTGAGATGTAATGCTCTGGAACGTGATCTTCTCCGCCGCCCGGTCCGCGGAAATATCCTTGAGCGGAACGCCATGCTCCTTCTCCGCCTGCTCGTATGCCTTTTGTGAGACTCGGCCATTGGTCGCTGACGATAGGTGAAGTATCGTATCCGCAACTTGCCGGGCCGTTTGAATTTTCGGCAGGCCGTTTTTTATGGTGTCGTCCATATAAACTCCGCTTTGCCGTTTCAATTCCTCATACTCCTCGGCCACCGAGAAGCTTACACCGTGAGCTCCGGTTTTACCCGTCGCCAGGTTCGGTCCGAGCGAGATATATTTATCGTGAATTTTCGTATAATCCCGTTCAACAATGGTTAGGTTAGGCATCGTTTTCCCTGGAATAGCCTCGACCTCTCCCTTAGCCCAATCCTTGACGAGTCCCATCGGCTGAGAAATCTCGCCGTCCGAATCATGACCCAGCGGTGCGGCTACCAGGTCTTTGTATACGCCTGGCAAATGCACCTTGGCCATGTCCGAGAACACTTTGGACAATCGGCTGTAAATGTCCCAATCGGTATGAGATTCCCACAAAGGATTCACAGCCGGATTGAACGGATGCACAAAAGGATGCATGTCCGTCGAGGACAGATCCGTCTTCTCGTACCAGGTTGCCGCCGGCAGCACGATATCTGCGTAAAGCGGAGTCGTCGTCATCCGGAAATCGAGGGCGACCATCAGGTCGAGCTTTCCTTCTACATCCTCCCGCCAAACGATTTCCTCCGGCTTTTGCTCTTCGTTCGGGCGAGCCAACAGGGCATCCCCTGCTCCGAGCAAATGCTTCATAAAATACTCCTGCCCTTTGGCGGAGCTTGAAATCAGATTCGACCGCCAGATGAAGAGCGAGCGCGGGAAGTTTTCCGGTGCACCCGGGTCTTCGACGGCGAACCGGGTTTTTCGCGATTTGATCTCGTCCAGCGTGTAACCTATGATTTCTTCATTTGAGCTTTTCCCCGCCCGCGCCGCTTCCTCGGCGAACATTAGACTGTTCTTGTTAAACTGTGGATAGGATGGCAGCCAGCCGAGACGAGCGGCAAGCACATTGTAATCCGCAGGATGGCTGAACCGCACATCCCCTCCGGTCGGCGATTTGAGCGAATCGGTTCCGCTCTCTTCATAGCGCCACTGCTCCGTTGCAAAATAGAAAAAGGATGTCGCATTTTGTAACCTAGCTGGACCTTGCCAATCTTTAGCAAAGGCGATCGTGGACCAGCCTTCGATAGGCCGGCATTTCTCCTGGCCGACATAATGCGCCCAGCCCCCGCCGTTTACGCCCTGCGAGGCGGTCAGAACGACAAGATTGAGAATAGCCCGGTAAATCGTGTCGCTGTTGAACCAGTGGTTAATCCCCGCTCCCATGATGATCATCGAACGGCCGCCGGTATCGATGGCATTCTGCACAAACTCCCTGGCGATTTGCACTACGACAGACGCTTTGACGCCCGTGATTTTTTCCTGCCAGGCAGGTGTGTAGTGGGACGCGGCGTCATCATAGCCCTTAGCGTTATAGGGGCTTTCCGCCCGGGTTATTCCGTATTGGCTCATCATCAAATCGTAGACGGTGGCGGCAAAACGTTCCGTCCCGTCCGCCAGGCGTATTTTTAAGGCCGGGATGACCCGTTTGAACGTTCCATTCTGCGTATTGTCAAAGTAAGGGAAGACGATTTCCTCCCACTGCTCTCCATGACCTTGCACACTTAACGCAGGCTCGACCTTCGTGCCGTCCTCCCGCTCCAAAATGAGGTTCCACTTCTGATCCTTCTCCCAGCGTTGGCCCATGGTCCCGTTAGGAACTAGCATTTCGCCCGCCGCCTCATCGAAAATAACGGGCTTCCAGTCCGCATGCTCGGAAGTGTCGCCCAGGTCGCTAGCTCTAAGGAAACGTCCGCCCTTCCACGCTTCTTCATGCGGGTCCAGCAAAATCAGAAACGGCATGTCCGTATACTGTTTGGCATAGTTCAGGAACATCGGTTCCTTGCGGTCCTGATAAAATTCATCCAGAATGACGTGAGTCATCGCTTGGGCCAGCGCCGCATCTGTGCCAGGGTTCGGTGCCAGCCAGTTGTCCGCAAACTTGACGTTTTCCGCCAGGTCAGGAGCGACGGACACCACCTTTGTTCCTTTATAGCGAACCTCGGTCATAAAGTGGGCGTCCGGCGTACGGGTCAGGGGCACATTGGAGCCCCACATAATCAAATATCCGGCATTGTACCAGTCGGATGATTCCGGTACATCGGTTTGCTCGCCCCAGATCTGCGGAGATGCTGGGGGAAGGTCAGCGTACCAGTCATAGAAGCTGAGCATCTCCCCGCCCAGCAGTGAAATAAACCGCGCCCCTGAAGCATAGCTGACCATGGACATCGCCGGAATTGGGGTGAAGCCGGCAATCCGGTCAGGGCCGTATTTGCGAATCGTGTAGATCAGCTGGGCTGAGATGAGTTCCAGCGCATCCTCCCATTTCACACGCAGGTGTCCGCCCTTACCACGGGCAGATTTGTAGAGCCCTGCTTTCTCAGGGTTTTCAACGATACTCGCCCAGGCTTCTACCGGATTGTCATGCTCGCTCAGAGCCGCCTGCCAAAGCCGCCACAACTGGCCCCGCATATACGGATATTTCACGCGAAGCGGACTGTATTCATACCAGGAAAAAGAAGCCCCACGCGGGCACCCGCGCGGCTCGAATTCCGGCATGTCGGGGCCGCAGGATGGATAATCGATCTGCTGATTCTCCCAGGTAATAATTCCGTTTTTGACGAACACCTTCCAGCTGCAGGAGCCGGTACAGTTGACGCCGTGCGTCGTCCGGATTACTTTGTCGTGAGACCAGCGCTCGCGGTATACGTTTTCCCAATCCCGGTTTTTCTCCTCGAGAATGGACCAATTATCGGAGTAGCTTTCAATCGGCTTGAAGAAATTTAGCTTTCGTTTTCTTTTCATGAAGGTTAGACGCTCCTTTACAGATATAAATTCACGTAGACGTGAGAGAGCCTCAAATGTATACCTCCATTATGAGATTGCCTCTGCATCTGTTCCCATTAGGGAATATCCTAAAGCCTTCGGGAAATTCCCTCGTTCTTATAAAAATGCAAAAAGGCCTCCCTCTTATAGAGAGAAGCCTTTAAGCGTTGTTCTAAAGCCATCACATGGGGCGGGATTTCAGCCAATTTTGCAAAACGTTTGCATGGTTATGGACAGGATCCTTGGCAGCATACACAAGCGTGACCGTCCGGTCGATGGCCATTTCGCAGATGCGATCAGCGAGCAGCCAGCAACGTGGTTTTTGTTCCAGTTCGCGGACATATTTTTCTGCAAATGCCTCAAAAAACTCCGGCCGATGACCAAACCACTTGCGCAGCTCGGAGCTCGGCGTGATCTCCTTCATCCACTCATCAATGGCAGCTTGTTCCTTGGAAACCCCGCGCGGCCATATCCGGTCAATCAAAATCCGGTACCCATCCTCGGTTAACGGCTCTTCATAAACCCGCTTGATTTGAATATGGGCGGAAGTATCTGACTTGCTCATGAGCGGAAACCTCCATTTTAAAAGAAAAACACCAGCACGGAAACATACAGCATAAGGGAAAATCCGATTTCGGCTATCCCGCTTTGCTTCGCCTTAATACCTAGCTTAGGCAGCCAAGCCGCACGGAGCAACAACACAATCGCCGGAATGAGCAAATAGATATTGATTGATGCAGCGATCCCAATGTAAATAAAGTGATAGATCACCGAAGCCAGGTAGAATTTTGGGTTGTTTTTTTCGCGAATGACCGTTTTGACATATAAAGCCGTCCCGATAAAGTAAGCGGTCATAAGCGCAAACAACTGCGTTGCTGTCCACCAGTCGCTGCCTCCCCCCACATAAACGACCGGGTAGATGAAGGAGCAGAATACAGCAATAGCGAGTATATCATTCACTAATGCCCGCTCATTTTTCGTTTTGGCGAAATAGATATTGGGTAAAAAGAACAGCAACAAAATAACGCCATACCCTATTAATGCCGGGTCGTACCAGACCAATAATCCGAGTATCGGTAGTAACAATATTCCGTAAAGAAGCGCTGGTTTGAAGTATCGATCTCTTTTTCCGGTTTTGATCCATTGTAGTACGGGAAAGCTGAACAAATAGATGCATAACCAGCCGATAAACAGCGGAATATGCATAGGGTGTCCCCCGGTGACGGCCAGTCCTAGCAAAAAAGGGAGAATGAGCATCGCCCATGCCCCATGCTGATTTGGGATGTATCTGTTCATTACATGACGCCCTTCCTTCTAAGATGCGGGTCAGACTAAGCACTTCTGCTCTCCTTATTGTAGGGTAAGCGCAAGTTTTGAACCAATCAGGGAGTTCCCTTTTTTTGCGGATGAAAAGCACCTGGCTTGGTAGATCACAATTCAGACGGTATATAGGTAAAACATGTAGTCCGTCGGAACTCCGGGATGACCGCATTGACGGAGCATAGCTGTCAAGTTCCCCCGGTGGTAGGTTCCGTGATTGACGACGTGCTGCACTAATTCGGATATCGGCGTTTGTACTGAACCGTATTGGGGATGGGCAACGGCGATCGCTTGATTGGAATCGAGCGAAGCCAAAAAATTACGATAGTCCTCGGCTGTTCTCTCGAACCGCTCTTGAAGTTCATCCAGTGTGACCTCTTTCGTTTCCTCCAGCAGCCTCATTAACAATGCTCTAGCCTCATCAAACGGAGCCTCTTGCATTACACTAAGCCACATGCCGTCCATAGCATAGATATGCGACATCAACGCGCCAACCGATGGAAAGACGCTAGTCGTCTGCTGGCTCCATACCTCTTCCGGCAATTGATGTAAATGTTCAAAAACGCGGCGGTTAGCCCATACATGGTACTCGTACAACTTCAAGGTTTGATTCGTCATCTTATCACTCCATTTTAAATTTTGGTGGTTCCCATATCATATATATTTAAAAATTTGTTATGATTATCTTATGGTTTTAATTGATTAGGGGGTTGGTTCTATGAACTACAGGGATTACAAAAGGTTAAAACTAGGACCTTATCAAAGTGCAGGAATGATCGGCGATGTTTATGCATTTGAAATCTTGACAGGTATTGCGGATACACCGGAATACTATCAAATTACGAAAGAAGAATTTGATTCTTACGAGGACTGGTCAAAAGAATTTATAACGGATCTGAAAACCCTCTATACTGTCGTTAATCGTAAATGCATATGTAGTGGCTATCTCAAGACCAGCGATTATCGACGTAATTATCATTTCGATGTAGCCAAATGCCCTGAATGTGGGTATGAATCAGTTCATCACGTCGGAGAAATCAAATTAGATATGAAGTACGAGGTAAAATGCCCGAGCTGCAATAATGCGTTTTTTAAGATCAAGGATTAGCGAATGTCTTCAACATGATGATCTATACAACAGTCGCACAATATCCCGTGTCCCTCCCTTTTTTCACGGCTTCAATATAGCCATCAAAGTAAAAAGGAATACTATCTTCCTTGCCATTTTGAACTCTGCCCTTTACTTTTTCAAAAGCTAATATCGATACTGAAAAATCGGGTTGACCTGTGACGAGTACGGGTTGTTCGGTTTCCTGAATCCAATAGTATTGGCCGCCGTAATTTCTTCTAGCTACTTCGAAAATATAGCATCCTACCATGGAAGAGATCGACTCCAAATGGTCTTCATCTATTTCAAAATCACTTATTTCATCTAGTAAATCATCTACGCCCTTAAGGCTCTCAACGCTAAAGTCAAAATTTCCTCTATCTGAGAAATTGGTTGTAAAGCTCTCTGCTGTTGAACGGATGTCTTGTTCAAGTTTATTTTGCATATTTATCCCTCCCGTAGCTATTTACCGCTCCTTCAATACAATCCATCATGGTTTCATATAGGGTATCCGAGAATAAGGAAAACTCTTTTTCTTTTCCATGGAGTTGCGCTGAGTAGGGTGGACTATCGTTCCACGAACCCATGCCGCCGAATACCCAAGAGCTGTAGACTGCATTAATAATTCTCTGTGCTTGATCCGAGTAAATGTCAGGTAGTTGATTTTCCTTAACTAACTTCCCTTCAACGATTTGTAAAGCCTTATCGAAAAAGCTCTCCTTCCAGAACTCCTCATCAATATCTTCTGCCAATTGACTAATGTTGGATAATGCGTTTTTTAAACGGTCTGATAATTCATCCAAGTTTACATGATCGTTTTCTAAGTTAATATCTAAATCCGGGTCAAGCAAATTATATGTAATTTGCCACTTCGTATTGGGCGGTTTGTTCTCCAACTCCCAGCTTGGCAGCCATAGTTCTTTCGTATTATCGAATAAGCAAATAAGGCTCCATTTACGTCCGCCACCCACAAACGCACTTGTGATTCGTTCATCTTTACTTTTCGAGTTATTAAGAATCATAACTCCTTTGCAGTCACGGTTTTTCAAATCCTGCAACCAAGAGATTGTATTGTATTCTGTTTGAGTGCCTTTCAACATATTGTTAGGCTTAATAAACTGAACTCGATAGTGTTTATCATCGTCGTAAGGTTTAAGTTTTTCTAATTGTTTGTCTACCAAGCACCTATTCGCATGTGAGGCTATTAGCATGAGATGATGGATTTCCCCATTCATATCTCTATCTCCATTCAAATGTAGAGTTAACTCTTTATCGTATCAATAACATAGATTTTGGACTCACGGTTCCATACATGATAGCCGTGTGTATAATGTTTCCATCCATACTTTTCATAGTAATTAATGTGATCGGTACATAAATACAATTTTTCAAAACCTAGTCTATATGCTTCATTTCTGGCATGCTCTAACAGGACTGAGCCCAGCTCTTTTCCTCTTTCTGTTTCCTCGATATATAAATTAGAAAGGTAAGTCCATAGATCCTGTCTGCTTACAAAATCATTGGTCATAAGCGAATAGCTGCCAACAATTTGTTCCCCTTTCATCATAAAATACCATCTTGGCAAAGGATTGCTCGTAGTCATACTGCATCTTATACATTCATCAAATATCCTTCGATGTAATCCCCATCTTTGCGAAACATACTCGATACTTGCCTCTAATAGGTCGGGTACATCTCTTAGGTTAGTGATTTTATAGTCCATAGAATCCCTCCACTTATAGTGTTTACGAATGAAAAAAAACAACCAAAGACAGTTCTGATCTCGGGTTGGGGGCCTGTTGTCTGCGCTTATTCCATTATTATACATCTGGTGAATTATTCTTACCTCGTACTTATTATTCAATCCACGTCTGGGACCTTATTCCCCTTGTTTATTTTCAAACAAACCTCCCACTGCAACGATATGTACAGGCATTTCCATCGTTATTTTCCTCCATAACCATAATAGTTGTTCGCCCGGCACAGCTACGTTGATGTCTTATATTCTTATATGTTTTATTTTTGTGATCAATCGGTCGATCCTCTTTCTAAGGTGCCCTCTATTGTCCGACTGCAACTCAATATTACACTCCTTGGCCACCCGGTCCATAATTTCTTCTAGTTTTAAGTTGTCGGTTTGAATATGTATTTTAAAAGTATCTTGAGATAAGCTGGCAATACATCGATCAATTTGTTTGGCAGGCCAGGAGTTCTTACCATCCCCTCTACTTTTCAATCGCCGCAGTAGTGTTTCTCGATTTGCAAGTAGAGTAAAATGATGAACTTCGGCACCATTAGTTCTCAGCCTAAGTATGATTTCATTAAAATACTGAGGGTTAACGATGGTCATGGGAACGATAATAGTATCACTGAAATCATTGTCTATTGTCTGAAGCATTGAGAAATTGATTTCTCTCCATATCACATGATCTTGAAAATCTTCTTTCAAAATTGACTTTGGAGCGTTTTTTCTAATGAAGTAGCCGACATTTTCGGGATCATACACAAATGAATTTGGAATCCTTCTATTTAATTCATAAGCTAATGTTGTCTTTCCAGCTCCAAAAGCACCATTTATCCAAATAATCATATGTTTATTTCGCCCTCACCTCACTGTTTTTCTACTCTCTTTCTGAAAAATCCTCTCTCAATAGCCTTTGATTCAGCTCCCAAATGGCAGTTTTATTACTGTCCCATTTGAGTATGTTGATTGCCTCTTCATAGGTAACCCACTTAAATTCCTTGTGTTCACTTGATAATAATAACTCTTTTACTCCAACTTCAACTCCAAAGGAGTATTCTGGTACTACATAGGTATCCAATCCCCACAAAAAATCACTGACAACATCAATGACAGGTAACATTGAGCTTGAATCAAGTTTTTTGTATTTACAAGATGTTGGTATTTCAGCCTCTTCAAAAGCCTCACGTTTCGCGGCGTCTAGTATGGTTTCCCCTTCTTCACCGCCTCCGGCAATGCCTTGCCAATAACCTTCTTGTGACCGTCTAAATACTGCATACAAAATGGAGTTTGTTTCAGATATTTTGATATAGGGAAAAACTAATATCTGAAAAGGAGCACGGGCCATATAAGATCCCTTCATTCTTTTCGAATTTTTAACCATGAAAAATCCCAGCCTTAGATATAGTAAATTTTACTAGGCTGGGGTGCTTATTGTCTAAACTTTTTGAGTTCTATTTATCATGAGTTTAACTAATTGATTTAATTATGATGTCACCGAAACTAACCACTCGTTCTGTTATTATCGGATAGATTTCATTCCATATGATAGTACCTACAAATAATGTTAGTAAGATGTATGGATATCTTTTCTTCAAGTAACGAGCCGTTTGAATCATGCTTAGTAGCAAAAGAGGAAGTGTTATCAAAGACGTGATATGCCACCCCATTTGCCCTTCTACTGTCCAGCTGCCAATCCCAATGGAATCCAGAAAACCGTCCAACAATGAGTACCCGTATAAGTGGTTACATCCTAAGATCAGAACCATAAACCAAGCTAACATCCATGCCAAGCCAACCGATACCTTGTTTACTTGTCTTAACATAAGGATATATCCTCCAACCTGAGATATTGATTAACAAATTTACAACACATTCACTCATGAATATTTGATGCTAATTAAATAATATGGTCAATCTCGATCCGCAATATTTTCCGTCTTAAGGTGTTGAGTACAGTTATATAATTGACAATCCCATCGATCGTCGACTTTATTTAATATAGTTAAGGAAGTGTTCTCGATGTGTTCTTCTGTATCAACGTGGGGGATGAGTTTTTTTAAGGTAAGTCCGAGCAGAGCACCATGGCTGACTATCAGTATTTTTTGATTAGGGTGTCTTTCGGAGATTTCCGTAATACAACTCATTCCTCTTATGAAGATGCTATCCGTTGATTCAATACCAAGGTCCAGCTTAGACCATGCATATCCCCATTTACCGACTCGATCTGCTTCAGTTGTCCCCTCGATCAGTCCGCAATCCATTTCTCTTAGTCGTTGATCCGTTTTCACTTCAATATTTTTAACTCTGCCGATGGCCCTAGCTGTTTGAAGAGCTCTTGTTAAATCACTTGAATAAATATAATCCCATTCCTCGTTCTTCATTCTCCTAGACAGTAATTCAGCTTGTCTGAGGCCCTCATCATTTAAAGGGATGTCAGCTTGTCCCTGCGCTCTATACTCAAAATTCCAATCGGTTACACCATGCCTTATAAGACCGATCATTGTCATGCTAATTCCCTCTTTTCACAAGATTTTGTGCACTCCATAAAAATACGCATCTTTTAAAAGGCCGTAATATCCGGCTGTTCGTGTTGTCTCAAAACCTGTATCTTCCAAACATCTAATGCTCGGATCGTTATCGGAATCCACCCAGGCCTCAAAACAATGAATGCACGATAATTCCTTGAGTTCGAGCATTTCCTTCAACATTCTCTTACAATACCCTTGATTCCTCTTATGCGGGTTAACAACATACGATATCCCTACGGTCTGATAATCGATCATTTCAGCGCATAGCTCGCCGATTAATTCATTTTCATCGTATACTGCCCATATAAAATAATCTCAATATCCATAATCATCCAATATATTTTTCATCTTAATCGATATTTCAGGTACTTACCAGCTTTTTTGAACGTTGTTCTAATCTCCATTATAATGAAATCAATTGCTGTGTAATGAAGGAGACATTTTTATGAATAAATGGCTGAAGGTCTTGTTATATCTGGTAGGAGCCGCATTTTTGACAAGGCTGATTCCGTTCTCCGACTGGTTCCGCATGCTGGACACGATGGTTCATGAGCTCGGCCATGCCGTAGTGACCTTATTAGTGTCCGGCCGTGTCTTAAGCATTGAGCTTAATCCGGACCACAGCGGAGTTACGTACTCCGTCCTGACTTCTGGCTGGAGTCAGCTCGTCGTTTCCCTTGCCGGCTATATTTCGGCCTCGCTTTTTGCTATTGTGTTATTTTACGGCTATTACAAGCAAAAACAAGCGGCAGGGCTTGTCGTCATCAGTGTGCTCGCACTTGCGTCGCTGCTATTATTTGTGCGCCTCGGATACGGACGTTGGTGGCTAATCCTATTCATCGGAATTAATGTGATCTTTTATTTCATCGGTGGTTGGGTTCGTAATTTTTATTACCTGCTGCTGGCATTTTTGTGTTTGGAAGAGTCGGTGATGGGGCCGATCACATTGCTGCTGCGATCCGTAACCTACCCGAGCCAAGCCGGAGATGCGACCAATTTGGCAGAGCTTACGAGCATACCTTCTATTGTATGGGCGCTATTGTTCCTCGGAATTTCCCTTCTCTGTGCCTTGACGGCTTTGAAGTTTTTTTGGAAGGATCGAAGTCAGAGTCGGCAACGAAATGTTCGTAGTACGAGTACGTTCAATTAGACAAATCATCGATGCGATGATTTGAGGTTTCATTTTCAAGCTAGCCATTAGGAAACCCACCTTCAGTCACAACCTTGAGGTGGGTTTCTCTTATCTGCAGTCGAGGTACAGTCACAATTCAGCCTGCCAATGATATTACACATCATTTTACCAAAAAAGGTAACCTCCTTCTCGTACATTTCCCCTTCTGAACCATCTACAATGTAGGCAAGTCTAGTCATTTTCGATCAGCTATCTTACTCCAAATGAATCCAAAGGAGAATTTATGAAATGATACGAGAAATGAAGGCCGATCTTGTCATTCTTGGGGGCAGTACGGGCGGAACCGCTGCTGCGCTGGCCGCTGCATCATCAGGAAAAACCGTAATCATGACAGAAGAGACCTCCTGGATTGGTGGACAGCTTACCAATCAAGCGGTACCGCCTGATGAACACCCGTGGATCGAACAATTTGGCTGCACAAGAAGCTACCGAAAGTTTCGAGAAGGCGTTCGTCAGTATTATCGGGATCACTTTCCGATGACCTCGAAAGCAAGGAACAATCCTTACTTAAATCCCGGTAGTGGAATCGTCAGCCGACTCTGTCACGAACCTAGGGCCGCATTAGCTGTATTGCATCAGATGTTGGCTCCGTATATTCACAGCGGAAGATTAACTATTTTGCACAAATATCGGGCTGATCAGGCCGAAGTAAGCGGTGATCGCGTTGACTCCGTGACGGTACGGCATCTTGAAACCAATGAAAAAATCGTGCTGCAGGCGCCTTTTTTTGTAGATGCCACAGAGCTCGGAGACTTGCTTCCACTTGCGGGTATTGAATATGTTACCGGTGCGGAGTCCAAAGCACAAACCGGAGAACCGCACGCCATAGACGGAGATGCAGCACCGCAGGACATCCAGAGTTTTACTTATTGTTTTGCCATAGACTACGAGGAGAATGAAGAGCATATCATCGACAAGCCTGCGACATATGATTTTTGGCGCCAGTATAAGCCTGATTTCTGGCCGGATAAGCTGTTAAGCTTAACCGGAGTTAAGCCTTCCACGAATGAGCCGGTAGAGTATGAAATTTTTCCAGGCCATGAAAAATTCCCGCTGTTTCAGTACCGCCAAATTATGGACCCCGTGCATTTTGACGACAGCTTGTCCCTTCGTCCGGTCTCCCTGGTCAACTGGCCGCAAAACGATTACTGGCTCGGTTCCATCATTGATGTTCCGGAGGAAGATGCCGCCCGGCATCTTTATCAGGCCAAACAGCTCAGTCTATCTCTACTTTACTGGCTGCAAAATGAAGCTCCACGGCCGGATGGCAAGCAAGGCTACCCAGGCCTACGTCTTCGTCCAGACGTCGTTGGTACGGAAGACGGGCTGGCGATGTACCCGTACATTCGGGAGTCTCGAAGAATTCAGGCTGAATTCACGGTGCTCGAGCAGCATGTAGCTACGGCGTCTCGCCCGGATGGTACCGCTGAAGTCTTTCATGATTCAGTAGGTGTTGGTTGCTACCGAATCGATCTGCATCCGAGTACAGGAAATCGACCATATATCGATATTTCTTCACTGCCCTTCCAGATCCCACTCGGCAGCCTAATCCCGAAACGGGTAAAAAATGTGCTGGCCGCCAGCAAAAACATCGGAGTTACTCATATTACCAATGGCTGCTATCGCCTTCATCCCGTGGAATGGAACATCGGTGAAGCTGCCGGATATTGCGCCAGCTACTGTTTGGACCACAATGTGCTGCCTACGGATGTGCGCAATCATCATGAAACTTTAACAGACTTCCAGCAAAAACTGGTCGGCCAAGGTCTTGAGCTTCAGTGGCCTAAGCTTCGTCCGGTGTGAGTTCTTTTCAGAAGGACGCCTCACAGCGCCATTTGGGTTGGTTTTAACTTCTAACTTCTATATTGGTGTAATGAGAGGAATGAGGGATGGGTGGAGAAGATCTATGGATAATTCGAGGTGTGAATTACATCGCCTGCACCAATTGTTGTAATTCATACAACAATTTTGACCTGAAATGGCCATTTCACCGCAAATTGTTGTATTTCGTGCAAGAAATTTAGCGTTAATTGGCCCTACTACTGCAATATTGTTGTACATTTTACAACAATCCGGCCTGGACCGCTCAGGATCCGTTTAAATTGTTGTATAGAATACAACTTTCCTCCCTACCTTGTGGTTCGTTTTTCGGTTTTGTAACATGAATGAAGCAGAGCAAACAAATAAACGGCCAGTCGCACTTTGTTCAGATGTGTCAATCGTTCGACTCCGTTGAAATTTTTGCTCCTAATACAACAAAAGTAATGCCAGCCTATAGACGGTTTCTTCCGTCTATAGGCTGGCATTTTTACATGTTGCTTATTTTAGTTAATAAATCCTGCAGTCCGCAGCAACCTTGTAATGGCTACTGCCCCCTCTGCACGGCTGGATGATGCGCCTGGGGAGAACAAGTCAGACGAGCGGCCTTTCATGAGTCCGGACTGGACCGCCTCACCCACGGCTTCTTTTGACCATGTTGCCATACGATCACGATCTTTGAAGCCTGTGAGCGCAGAACCCTGGTTTTCTGTCGCTGCTTCCTTTCCGGTTAGCTTCAAGGCGCGTACGAGCAGGACGCTCATCTGCTCCCGAGTGATTTGATCACGCGGACGGAACTCTCCGCTGCCAACGCCTTCGATTAGTTTATTTTTCACCGCAGTCGCTACTGCAGATGCATACCAATCATTTGCCTCCACATCCGTAAAACCCGTAACGTTCCCTTGCTCCTTGAGTCCAAGCGCACGGACGAGCATGGCCGTAAACTGTGCTCTCGTAATCGGATCACTCGGACCAAAATGAGTATCACTGAATCCTTCTATCACTTTTTTTGAAGCCAGCAACGAGACTTCTTCGCGAGCCCAATGACTGCTCATATCCTTAAACGTCTTTTCATGTGAAATTACGGAATAAACGCCGCCCTCTTTAAATCTGAATTCTGCCACAAATTTTCCATTAACATTCTCAATTCGTGCAGGCATAAAAGCCACTTTATTGGAAGCCAAATCCGCTCGCAGAACCGTTGTTGTAGCCTGACTCACCGTACTCTCCAGTGCTTTGGCAAACTTCGCATAAGCTCCCTTGAACATCGGCAAAGCAGATAAGCTCCCACCTGACTCCCAGTCAAAGGAGATCGCGAGCGCTGCCCCAAGCTTAGAAGCACGATCCGGCAGCAAGACATTCACCCTGTCTTCCCGTTCTTTCGACGCAATACCAATACGAATCCGCAGCTGATCGGTGGCACCTCGATTCTCTAATGAGTCAATCAGCGCTTGAAGTGGAAATTCCAAACGTCCTAAGGAAGACTCCAATACAACGGCGCCCCCCGGCAAGTTCTTCACGGCTGAGCGAAGACCCTGCACAGGTAGGTGGAGTGCGACTACATCAGACTTTTCATTTATGCCATATTTAAGCACATGCGAGGCTGCTGGCAGCTTGCGAAGGGTTTCTACCTCCTCCAGCATCCGCGACTCGCTCACAACTCCGTCAACGCTGACCTCCCCATTCCCCTTTGTTTCTTTCTTGATACTCAAACGCTCCGGCTCAGCCGGCTTGGCTGGAGTTGGTGCCCCTCCGGAGCTGCCGCCTGTGCCGCCCGGTGAACCTGGATTGCCGGAACCAGGATTTCCGCCGCCGGTAGAGGTCCGAATGACCTGCACTGTTTTGCTATTCGTCTTGAGATCATCGACATAAACATCTACCTTAATCGGATTAACGCCTGTATTTAATGCTACATTCGCCTTAAAGCTTCCGCCCGGAGATAATTCCGCCGGTTGCCCGTTGACCTTCACAGCAGCCTTACCCGGTCCGAGCACCTCTACCAGGCCTTGCAAAAGGAACTGACTCTCGTGCGTCTCCCGCTCTTCGTCATCCGTAAGCTCGCTTAACACCGCAGAACGAACCTGATCCCCCGTATTATAGGCGTTGGCTACAAGCTGGCGGTTGGTTCTCACCCCAGAGGGATCCATCGCCGATATCACGAAACCTCCTGGGGGGATAACACTATTGTTTTCTTCCGGAGAGCCCCAGCTCCATTTGATCGCTTGATTTCGGTTAACAACACGGGTCACATGCCCTGTATCATCGACTACCACCTCAACTCCAAAACGATTCGTGCCAGTGGAATAACCGAAAGCCTCCGTCATTACGTTAATGTTGCCCTCAACCCGGTTCACATTATGGTAGTGCCCTTCCAGAAATGAATCCGGGCTTCCCGGCAAACTCATCCCGAGCTGGTAGTCTTTCACCCATTCGCGATCCTGAAGTGCCGCCTTGGCGACAGCCCAGTTGATTTGCGAAGCGTCAAACAGCATCAACCCGTTCGTGGATTTGAGGCCCGCCTGGAACACCTCGCGCTGTACAGCTGGCGTCTGCACATTATTCAGCGCAATTCCCGCATACAGCGGAATTTCCCCATTGGTTACGATATTGCCAAGCGTAATGTATTTCTGAATCTCCTGACTGGTCGTTTGATACGCGCCGATCATGAGAAAATCCAAAAATTCAATATACCCGGTATTGTAATATTCCGGTGTATACACGGATTCATCCGGCATGCCCAGCGCGGGACTAAACCGGAAGTTCTTACTCCCCCAGTTCACCCCATTCAAATAGTACGTTTCATACCAAGATCCCACATAAGAGGATACCTCGATCTTTCTACCGGTCTGAGCTTTATAAGAATCCACAAGCGACTTCACTTCAGTAAAAAAGCTTTGAATGATGCCTGACCGGAATTCCCACCAATCCTGAACGAGCGGCCCGTTTTTCCTCACATTATTTTCATAGTAAAAAATATCGTTTGGCCAATTGACCAATGTCTTACCCCGTTTTTGCAAAAATTGCTCAAACTTTACTCTTGTCTCCTCGCTGAAATCGGCGCCTTCATTGTCATAACGACTGCGGTCGTGTACGACGCCGTCCACATCATAGTTTTTGATGATTTCCTCAAAGGTCTTGAGCTGGTATTCGCGAACCTCATCGTTCGCCGGATTGACAAACGCCACAAGTCCCTTCTTCGCACTCTCACGCAGACGCTTGATCTCCCCGTTGTTTTCCGCGAAATACACGCGTTCCTCCCAGTCCAGATGATCGTTCAGCACGGCAAACTCGTTTCTGGCTAAGGACCCTTCGGCGAACACATTAACCGCCGCATGAATCTTTAAGCCCAGCGCATGGCCGTGGTCAATGAACTCCTGCAGCAAATCCAGGTCCGGACTGGCGCCAGAAGATGGGAGCGTACCGATATACGGTCTGCCTGTTAAGTCATTCTTCTTATATGAAACATAACCTTCCACTCCCTTCACATCAAACGCCACTGATGTAATGCCGGTGTCCTTGGCTTTTTGAAGGAAGGCCCGAACTTGCTCGCTGGTTTTGAACTTTTTGGCATTGGAAGTCTGGTCTACCCAAAGAATGGCCTCTTTTTTCGAGGACAGGCTTTCTTTAACAAACACGGCGAGATAACGTCGATCCTGCTCTATGTCATTTTTCAGCACTTTAACATCGATATAATTTGTACCCTTGGTCAAAGTGTACGTATAAGAGAACGAACCATCGGCATTAAAAGGAACTTCCCTATCGTTCATGAGTAACTTGATAACTGCAGTATTGTCCATATTGTCGATTTTCCCCGAGATGACAGTACTGCCTTCCGTAACGGTATACATGGGCTGGTTATCCAGCTTAAGTCTGGCGATGAGGCCGTTCCCGCTCATAATATCCCGAACCGGCACGGCTTCTCCGTTCTTGCGCAGCTTGATCATATCTCCAGCCTTGAAGTTTTCAGCCAGGAAGCGCTTGATGTTGTTGCCGGTGTAGCTGTTATCCTGAGCCATCAGCACATAGCCGCCTTCCGGGATTTCCAAATTAGTCGGCCCGGTCCATACCGGCGGCTTGCCGTTGATGGATGGGTTGATTACCTGCAACACCCGGTTGTTCTCGTCGACCTGTACAGCTACATTCGTCTGAGGAATCACGATGCTAGAACCATAATCTCTCGTAAATATAGCTACAATGTTCGGAACGCCTGTTACATCCTTATCTACATAGTCTATTTTCTTGCGTGGGCCCTCAATATCAACGGTTATGTCCTTTGGGGCGGCCTCAACCTCAATGTAATCCTGGTTCTCAATCGGTTCATAAGTAACACGGAGCGTCTCTGAATCCAGTTCATCCCCGGCTTTCAATAACTTGATTGTGATTGTGTTCTCACCGGATGTTAAGTACACATTCATTCCGAAAACCCCTTCTGCCGAAAGTTGGGTCGCTTCCCCATTAACTAACACGCTGATATCCAGTTCCTTGGCGTAATTAGCCACAAAGCCGGAAACCTCAATTACCGGAATATTGACGGTTGTATCATTCTTCGTAATGAGATACAGCTCTGGGGATGTTGGTTCCGGGTCGGGATCTGGATTTGGCTGTTTTGGGAGAAAATCCACCGCAGTAACCTCTACTCCGGACCGCATCAGCTTCACGCGATCTCCCACCTTATATTGCCTAAAGAGAGATTGCTGATATGGCGAGTCATCCCATGTACTTTTGCCCCCAGCCAAAACGACATAACCTCCTTCCGGAATCTTTAGCAGTTTGCCCGGGTCCCAGCCTGTTGGAGGGTCGTCTTTCGGTCCAACCACATGGTGTACATTACCGCCGCCATCTACAGCAACGGCCACTTGACGTTCCGAGACCCATACTTCATTGGGATATACGGAGTTGGTAACCGTTGCGCCGCTGGTGTACAAAGCCAGAAAATCATGTTTTCCTTCCAAAGGCTCACCCGTCACATTAATGTCTGTGAATTCAAGAGATGTGCCGCCGTCCGCGGAAATGAATTTAACGGGCTCTTGATCCGACACGCCATTGCTTTGATCCGAAGGCAGCCCATGATCAGCAAATACAGATGTTGTAGGAACGATTAGTGCAATAATCAAGGAGATGCTTACAAATAAGGATAATCGCTTCAGAAATAAACCTTTCACCAAGGATCACCCCCCCTTTTTTACTAAATAAGCTCGACTGAGAACATGTCTTTTGAAAAAAAAGCAGCTGCTAAGGCAACTGCTCTTCATCATTTATCTTTTACTTCGTTGATTTAAACCACTCATTCGCTGCGGTAATCATATCGGCCCCGCCTTCTGCCTTCCATTGAGCTAAGAACTGATCATATTGATCAATCGGTTTAGCTCCGGAAATGAACTGCAGCACAGTATCATCCAGCAGCTTTGAAAGTTTCAGCAGGTTTTTAGAAATGGCATCAATCGGCGGCGCAGTCGACATGGGATCAATGACTATAAGTCCTTCAGCGTTTTTCTGATATGCTTCAAAATGAGCTTGAAGAATCGGATCTTTACGAACACGGGCCTGCCAGTAGATAGGATATTTCTCCTCATCGACACCCGTTAAGAAATTACTTGCATTGCTTAATTCATCATTAAAAATCGGCAGGATCGGGTAATACTTATCGTCCTTCACTTCATAGTGAACGCCTTCTTTGCCTAGCGCAATCCCTTTAAAAGTCTCTGGCTCCAGTTTCGCATTCAAAAACTTCATGGCTGCTTCTTTATTCTTGGATGATTTCAAAATACTTACATACCAACTTGTATTGGCAACGGCTCCAACTTTTGCTTTGCCGTCCGGTCCCTTTAAATAGGGAATAATCGTCGTCTTGGCATCCGGGAAATTTTTCTGCAATGCCGCGATCGTAGTTCCAGCGTTCCACCAAGCAAGCTTATACATCGCCGCCTGACCGCCGGAGAATTTCTCAATCGATTTCTGTGCGATGTTAATCGGCATCTCGGTATCGAGTAGGCCTTCTTTGTACAATTTGTTCATGTAGGTGATGAACTCTTTCATTTCGGGCAGCTCAGCCCGATGCACCAGCTTACCGTCCACTTCCTTCCAATCCGTTAATATGCCAAAGGTCGTGGCGATATCCCCGTAAATGGAATCCTTGCTTAAGGTCAGTGGAATCACTTTTTTCTTCTCTTTAATGGTCTTCAGCACATTGTAGAGCTCATCTCTGTTGGTAGGAACGGACAGACCCAGCTCATCCAGCCAGTCCTGTCTCACCACAAGCTCTTCACCAATGGTTACACCCGCCCCGGTTTCAGGAATTCCATAAATTTTGCCATCGATCATTGCGCTTTTGAAAGATTCCTGTTTAATTGACTGTTTAATGTAATTGCCTTGAGACTCCAATAGCTCATCCATGGGCTCGAGCGCTCCTGCAGAGGCCAGGTTGTAAAATTGGGCCGCATTCAGCTTGACGATGTCATAATTATCTTTGCTGGACACCAGAAGGTTCAGCTTCTCATCGGCATTCTCCGCCGGCAGCAGCTCATACTCCACATTAAAGCCGGTTCTTTCCTGAATGTATTTGGCTACATACTCGGTTTTCGGATCAAATAACCCGTACTGCATAATCATGCGCAGGTCCGCTTTTCCCTCAGTTTTTCCTTTATTTGTCCCTTCAGACGTTGTAGTGGAAGCACTGTTCGAAGGCTTTTCCGCCTTATTTTCCGCATTGTTTCCTCCTCCACCGCAACCGGATAAAATCAGGGTGAAACCGAGAATGGTGGCGAGAACTGCAGATTTTTTCAATTTAATCATGATAACCCTCCTTGAAATTGTTGAGTCTTTGCCGATCCGAGCGCATCACCCCCTTTAAGAAGTGCTATTGGATCAGCCCTTGATCGAACCGACCAGCACACCTTTCACAAAATACTTTTGCAAGAAGGGATAAACCAGCAAAATCGGAATGGTTGCAAGTAAAATCGAGGAGGCTTGAATGGACTGTGGTGTGGTGTTAATCGCGGCATCCACGTTATTTTTCAGAAAATCTCCGCTGGATGAAACAAGAAGCTCCTTCAAATAAAGCTGCATCGGCTTGATCGTCGGATCGGTAATGTAAATCATCGCTGAAAAATAATCGTTCCAGAAGGCCACCGCAAAAAATAGTCCAATTGTGGCCATCACCGGCAGGGACAAGGGGAGCATCACCGATATCAATATACGGATATTTCCCGCACCATCGAGCTTGGCGGACTCCTCCAGCTCATCCGGAAGGCCTTCAAAATAATTTTTAATAATCAGCATGTTGTATACATTGACCATCGCCGGCAGGAACAAAATCGGGAAGGAGTTTACCAGGTTCAGGTTCTGCATCAGCAGATAGGTCGGTATCAAACCACCGCTAAAGAGCATAGTGAACACGAAGAATAGCAATAGTCCCTTCCTCCCGCGAAGCCGCTGCTTGGATAACGGATATGCCGTCAGCGTGGTGACAAGTAAGCTGCATACCGTACCGATCACGGTAAGAAATACCGATACCTTTAGTGAATTCAAAAACATCGAATCCTGAAGCACGTATTTAAACGTCTCAAATTGGACTCCTACCGGAAGCAATCCTACTTTGCCAGATATAACAGCGCTTTCACTGCTTAAGGATTTGGCAAGCAAATTGACAAAAGGAAGCAGTGTTGTTAATCCCAGAAGAATGAAAAAAACATAATTGAATACGGAAAAACATTTCTCTGCAAACGAGGTTTTTATAACCCCGCGTTTGGTATTGATTCCTGCCAAAGCTTGTTTGTGATCCATATTTTTCACTCCCCCTTCTTACCAAATGCCGCGCTGTAGATACTTTCTGCTCATGGCGTTGCCTGCGATCACTAACGTGAAGGAGATGACGGCTTCAAATAGACCTACTGCTGTCGAAAAGCTATAGTCCTGACTGCCAAGCCCCATGCGGTAAACGTAAGTTCCAATGACATCCGACACTTGGTAGACCACCGGATTGTACATGACTAATATTTGCTCAGTCCCGGCCTCAAGGATGTTGCCGAGCCGCAGAATAAACATCAGAATGATAATTGGCGCGATGCCAGGCAGCGTAATATGCCACAGCTGCTTCCATCTTCCGGCTCCGTCGATTTTTGCGGCTTCATACAAGAGTGGATCAATGGTGGTAAACGCCGCCAAATACACAATGGTGCTCCAACCGGTTTCCTTCCAGCCTGCGGAGGTGATCAGAACACTTCGGAACACGCTGTTATCCAGAAAGAAGGCGATTTGCTCTAGTCCCATAGCAGTTAAGGCTTTGTTTACAATCCCGCCGTTCGTCGATAGAAGATCAATAAACAACCCGCCAACGATAACCCAAGACAGGAAATGCGGAAGATAGATCACGGTTTGTACCGTACGCTTAAAAATCATATTCCGGAGCTCATTAAGCATCAGGGCGATTAGAATGGGAAGTGGAAACAAGATCACAATTTTCAAAATGCTGATGATGACCGTATTCTTGAAAACTTGCGCGAAATCCGGAGATGTAAACAGCTTCTCGAAGTGCTTCCAGCCAACCCACGGGCTGTCGGCAAACCCGGTGAAGATGTTGAAATCCTTAAAAGCGATCGTGATTCCGTACATCGGTGTATATTTGAACAGCAAAACAAACAAGATCCCCGGAATGAGCAGCAGATAAAGATCCCATTCCTTCCGAATGTCCATGCCCAAGCGGCTCCAGAAGCCTCGTTTCCCCTTGATGGCTTCGCGCGGCGCCGGTGAGGGTTCTATCGTGGGTTTCATCGGCCCCCCCCTTCCTTTTCATTCATCTCCTTGTTATTTCAAATTTTAATGATGGATGGGATTGCTGAGTAGGCGAGGGTAATTACCTTTTTTGGTAATATGATGTTTGAATGCTTAGGCCGATCTCGAGTGTAAAGCTTGCGGAAGGCTAAAAAAGAAGCCGATTGCTATAGCAATCGACTTCTTTTACCATAAACTCTGGCTCCCTAACAGGACTCGAACCTGATATCCTTCAACTGCATTATTTTTTATTGCTTAGCGCTTTTGCCGCATGTTCACCAGCAATATATCCTGAGCCATACGCATAACCTAACGTACCACCTTCAAAATATACATAGCTGTCATTGTATACACCGCTTGAGTCAGATCCGACAGCATATAACCCATTTATAGCCTTGCCCTCTTTATTTAGTACTTGTAGATTGTCGTTGACTCTAATACCACCTAATGTACCTAAAAATACAGAAGGTGTGATTTTGACCGCATATACAGTGCCTTCTACATTATCTAAATATTTAGCAGATTTAAAGTGGTCCGTATCTTTTCCTAGAGCGCATAACTCATTATACCTTTTTACGGTGCTGACGAGGTTGGTCATGTTTAATTTTTGTTCCATTTCCTCCACAGAATCTGCTTTAATGATTTTGCCTTCAGATACTAATTTTTCAATATCTTTTGTTAAGTCTGTAGGGGTATGACTTAGCTTGTAGTTTTTGGAGGTATCAATCTCATGACCAACTTCTACAAATTTAGTTGGATTATCTGCTAAGTCTCCAGCATAAATGTCTGTAATCCCAGCAAATCCTTTTGCCTTCACCACATCAATCATCGTTTGGTCAAATATTTCATATGCCGTTTTTTGTGGAAGTGAACTAATGACATTCGCAGACTTGATAGGTTCAAAAATAAAATCCTCTTCGTTCATAAACCGATTTCCATCCACGTCTACATGTAAAAAAGGATTTAGTAAGGCAGAATTAATTACAGTTCCCCAATCGGTTCCTCCTCTGGATACACCATAATGCATCATAATTGCTTTATTATAATCCGCATCTCCCCCAGCGGTCTTCGCCATAGCAATTCCTGTCCCAATATTCGTTGCTACTCTGCTTCGTCCATACCCTTCTCCAAACGTTTCTTTAACGAGCTTCTCATTGCCGCCAAAACCACCTGTTGCCAATATGACTTTATCGGCTTTAATAGTTAGCGTTCCTCCATCTTCTTTCTCAGCCTTAATTCCTGTGACTTTCTTTCCATCCATTATCAATTCCGTTGCTTTAGTGTTGTATAGAATTTTACCGCCCTTATCTTGAATCGTTTGGTGCAAAGCAGTGATTGTCTTTGCGCCACCTTCGGTATAACCGTGCAGAGTTGAATTAGGGTGAGTTAGCACGTGCTCATAATAAGACCCCGTTCCGGGATGTGCCAGTGTGAATTTACCGCCATTTTGCTCTAGCCAGTCCACCACATGTCCCGAATTATTAATAACTTTGGATAATAGTCCTGCATTAACCATATAATTTCCTGTCTTCACATATTGCTCATAAAACCATTTTGGATCTACTGTCTTATTTTGTTTGATTTGCTGAGAAGAATTTGCTGCAAACATCCCTCCTGCCATGGTTCCTTGTCCCATCGGGCTAGCTGTTGTCTCTACAACAACAACGTCACCACCGAATTCTACAGCTTTTAATGCAGCCGCCGTACCTGAAGCTCCTCCGCCGACAACAACAATTTGTGTAGATATTTCTTCATCTTTTCCTTCTTTGACAATTTTGTTTGACTTCAAATTTTCTACATTGCCGCCTGCTTGTTTTACAGCGTCCTCCACTGCTGCTAAAATCGCTGCGCTCACCTCTGATGCACCTGAAACGGCGTCTACAGCAAGGGATTGATGATCTACGATTTGTTTAGGTATCTTTTTAATCGCCCCCTCAGCGATCGATTCGGTTTCATTTTGCTCAGTAACTTCAATCTTAGTAATTTTTGATTTCGTAAATGTTACCTTGACTTTTACGGGACCATTATGACCTTTTGCTGTCCCCGTATAAGTACCGGCTGTGTAGGAATTTTTTGCTCCCGCTGATTGGTGAGATGGATTACTCATGTACACTTGGTCTTGTGCGCATCCCGTAAGCAATGACGCAGCAAGAATAATAATGAGAAAAATTTTGCTGAATTTCATCACGTTATCCCATTTGTTATTTTTTTCACAAATTCATTTTAAACCTGCATGTTAGAATCACGTAAAGGGCTCCTATGAGGAAAACAACAGTAAAAATAAAGTGAACATGCTATATTGGGGGCTTCCAAACACAATTTCAAGGGGGGATTTGAGGATGGCAGAGTACAAAATCGGTACATTTGCTAAAAACTTAGGTGTAACCACCAGCTTACTAAAGCATTATGAGAAATATCATTTGATAACAAGTAACAAAAATGAAATTAACGGCTATCGCTATTATGGCTTTACACAAACGCCAACAATTTTAAGAATAAAACAGCTACAAAAATTAGGATTTACGTTACGAGAAATCGCTAGTATGCTCAAAAACTGTACGACAGAGGAAATGAGCATTAAAATACAAGAAAAAATAGAGGATATCCATACTGAACTTTTCGAAAAACAACTTTTATTAAAAGAAGCCGAGCATATACAAAAACACTTGCATCAAATTAATCAAGATCAGTTTGAAGGTAATTGGACCATTGAGGAAACACCAGCCATGTATTTTCTCCCTCATTCTAAACAATTGGATTTTGTTGAATTAGACGAAACAAAGAGTGAACAGCTAAAGAGCTGGATCGATCATTTTCCTTTAACTAAACAAGCCACATTAGTGTCTAATCATACAGATGAATATCAATATGGACTGGCTATTGAACAACAGATTGCTCATCGATTAAATTTACCAATGCAAAGTTCAGTTCCTATCGTTATAGAAGGTGGAAAATCTCTGATCTATCCTGTCATTTGTAGTTCTTTTGATGAGCATGGAAAGGAGTTCGTGAGGCGGTTATTACAAAAACCGATTGCATTATTAAGTCGAATGGGGATTCAAGCTAAAGAACACGCGCATATTGAAACGATATTAGAAATTACACAAAATCAAAAGAGAGTTGTTTATTATCAAATTTACATCCCATTATATATCATTAATCCAAAATGAAGGTACCATCATCCTTTTATAAAGAAATTGGATTCTTATGCCGAATTCTCCACAGGATTGAATAATTTGGGTTCATGCTGGTAGCCTTCTTTGGCAAGTGCTTGATACGAATGATACTTTCTCACTCGAGATCATCGAACCCGAATCGATCGAAAAAAGTAAGCGTTGTGATGCTCCACAATCCCTGCCAGCGTGTTGCCACCCGATGGTTACCCGCTTTGACCCTTAAACTCTCCGGGGTTAACCCCCCAATATTTTCGGAACACCTTCGTAAAATAACTGACATCACGATAACCCACCAAGCGTGCGGCGTCGTAAACCTTATGCCCTTCCTGCAGCAAGGACTTGGCCCGCTCCATCTTACGCTCCAGCACATAATTGGAGAAGGCGACTCCCATCTCTTGCTTGAACAGACGGCTGAGGTACGAGGAATTGATATATAGTCGGTCAGCCACTGTATGCAGGGTCAGTTCTTGATCCATTTCCTCGTTCAGCAGGTTAATAATATCCTTTACCACCTGATTGCTGCTTGTTTTCCGCTGTTCCTCCATATAGGTCACGATATGCTTAACTGTTCTAACCATGAACGACCAGGTTTGCGTTTTGGTGGTGAGCAGATTCACATTTTGGAAAAACTTAGCATCCTCACCTATCACCTGCTTGATCGTCCAGCCCCGTTTTTGAATCAGCCGGGTAAAGAAGCTGTTCATGAAGAGGACCGCCTCTTGAAACATATAGGAGCATTCGGTCTGAGAGAAAGTCTCTTCCCATAATCCCCTTAACGCCACCATCGCTTTGATTTCATCCGCGGTCTCCAGAGCAATTTCCAGCTCCTTTTCCACATGCTGCTTGACTACGATAATCTGGGCGTCCTCTTTGTGCAAATCCCGATAAGAGATGACAATATTATGCCCATAGACAATGCGCTCCTGAAGAGCTAGGCAGGCCTGCTCATACAATACATTCATATCCTCTAACGCTCCAAGAGAAGCACAGATTCCTGCACTAGCTGTTATCTGCAGCACTTCTTTACTCTGCGAAAGAAGCTTGGATAGATCGGCATTTATTCGCAGTAGTGCTTCTTTTGGCTCCTGATCCGAACTTACGACAAAGATCAGCAGCAGCTTTTGATCTGAATCTGAAGTGACCCAGCAGGGTGGAGACCATGGCAATTCCAACGCCAGACACTGCATCGTGAATTTCAGCATCCCTAGCTCCTCTTTCTCGAGATGATGCTCATCCTCAAGTAAAGGATCCAGATCCACTACCGCAACCGCAATGCGGTCTTCCCCATGCAACTGGATATGTAATTCCTTACTCTTGCTCAAAATCTCCTCACTTGTATGCTTTCCGTTAACCCACTGGAGAAAGAACAGGTTCTGCAGATGCGGCAGGTTGTTCTCCCATTGCATCTCCAGCGCAGCATTTCGCCGCCACTGCTCTAACTCGCTATGGAGCTGCCGTCTTGCTTCGAGCACAGCCTCTAGAATTTCTTCCTCTCCGGCTGGCTTAAGCAAATACCGGAAAACGCCCTGTTTCAGAGCAATTTGAGCAAATTCAAAGCTGTCATGTCCGCTTAAAATGATAAATTTCATCAGTTTGCTCATCTCGTGGCGGTCTCTGAGTTCCTTCAGCATGGTAAGTCCATCCATCCCGGGCATTTGCAAATCCACTAGGATGATATCCGGCTTTTTAAGCTCGATAAGTCTTAACGCCTCCAGACCGTTTGACGCGAGTCCAACCATTTCAATTCCGTGCTGATCCCAAGGAATATTAAAGCCCAGCGCATGACGCAGCCGTGGCTCGTCCTCCACAATCATCAGATTCATCGGTTTGGTGCCCCCCTTTTACAATTCATCATTAGTTCCCCTGCAGCGTTCTAAAGGAATAGATATCGTAACAGCCGTCCCCTCACCGGCAGCACTTTGAACGATGAGTTTTGACTCCTCGCCGTAATAAAGCTTCATTCGACTAAGCACATTTCGCAAGCCAAACAAATCCTTCGCGTTTTCCTCGTCAACGGAATAAACCGGAACCCTATGGTAGTCCGTGTTATCCAGCTCTTGCTGAATATAAATCAGTCGTTCTGCCTCGATTCCCGGGCCGTTGTCTTGGACACGAATCATCACCGTATTTCCCTGATCAACCCAGCTTGATATGATCACTACTCCACCCGATGACCTTCCTTCCATGCCGTGAATGATCGCATTTTCTACTAATGGCTGAAGAAGCAGCTTCAGAAGCGGAATTTGTTTGCTATCCTCGGAAATCCGATATTCCACGCGGAAATTATCCATAAATCGAAGCTGCTGAATCCGTAAATAATAGTGCAAATGAGCTATACTTTCCTCCATCGTGAAGAGCTGTCGGCCTTTGTTTAGACTCAAACGGAAAAACTTAGAAAGATTCATCACCATCTCGCTAATTTCCGCAGCGTCATAATTTTTGGCCATCCAATATATCGAATCCAGCGTGTTGTATAAAAAATGCGGGTTGATCTGCGATTGTAGAAACTTGAGCTCGGTCGTTTTTAAACGCAGCTGCTGCTCATAATGATCCTCGATCAAATGCTTTTGCACCATCGCCATCTTGTTGAACGATTGGATCAGAAAACCGAACTCATCCTTCCTACTTGTATCTACAAGAGTATTCAGTTCTCCCCTGCTCAGCCGCTTCATTCCCTTGGACAGTTTAAGGACAGGAGACGCAATTCCACTATAGACAACCCATGAAATAATGAAGGCAAGCAGAATACTGAGTCCAATAATGGTTATCGTAAAAAGCCGCAGTTGGTCCGTCTCCTTATACAATTCACGCTTTGGTTGAATCAGGGTAAGTCGCCATGAAGAATAATCGGAGGCTTTCGTTACGGTCATATCCTGATCGGATACACTTTCGTCAGGGGCTCTGCCTGCTTCAAGCAGCACATCTCCCCGATCATTCGATAAAGCGATCCGGCTATGCTCGGAAGGCAACAGTGCCTTAATAATATTCATTAATTTATTCTTGCTAAAGGTAACTACCAGCAAATTGGCTTGCCGGTCGCTGTTATATAAATCCATCGCTCGCAGGAGCGAGATGCTGTCAATATTCATGAGCTGTCCGAAAGTCAGCCCTTCGGTTACCGGATAATCCGACTTTATGTAGGAAATACCTGTGCCGTTTTTTCGGGCAGTTTCCACAAACCACTCTTTTTGCGCATCGCCTATCAATCTCTTGCCGCCGTAATGCGTGGAAATCACCATGTTAGTCGCCTGATGGTATAACGAAATCTGAGAGATGTATCGATTGACCGAAACGGAGTTGGATAATTGCTCCAATATATAAGAAAAACCCATGATCGACTGCGGGGTGAAGTCACGGCTATTGCTGTTCAGCAGGTCATTGATTTCCGGATCGGCTGCGATCAGCGTTGAAATCTCTTCTACATTTTGAAATACCA
This sequence comes from Paenibacillus puldeungensis, assembly GCF_042678945.1. Classification (NCBI taxonomy): domain Bacteria; kingdom Bacillati; phylum Bacillota; class Bacilli; order Caryophanales; family Paenibacillaceae; genus Paenibacillus; species Paenibacillus puldeungensis. Next base: position 313,631 of record NZ_JBHTLM010000003.1, read on the forward strand.
GATCAAAGTGGTTCATGGCCGAAGCGAGAGCTATTTCCGTACGTTCCATCGCCTGTTCGTAAAGAATATCTCTTGATCGTTCAATGGCAAACAGACTAATGAGAACAAGTGGCAGCAGGATTAGCAAAAAATAACCTGTCAAACGGATTTGAATATGCTGCGAAAACCGGCCTACGATCCATCGAATCACCGTACTCCTCCTCCACTCCCCGGATACTGCCTTTATCTTTGCTTGTCATACCAATGGTTGACCTCCTTCGTAATTTCATCTCCGCCCTCCTTTTCCCACAACTCGACATATTGGTCAAATGCATCAAGCGGTTCAATTTCCAAAATGATCTTCTCAAAAACATCTTCTAATTTATCGAGCTTCTTGCTGTACTTGCCCATAGCAGGAGTAGGAATTCCATAAAATGCGTTTGGGATAATATTCTGATTTATGGTCTGTATATTGTTGTACAGATTGAAATTCCCAAGAGAATCAAGCCGTTCCTTAAACAACACCTCATCCGGAACATCCACCAGCGATTGATAGATTCCTCGATATAAATTTTCATCATGCCGGGCAAAATCCGTAACGATCGCGCCGTCCTGCCACCACCAAATTTCATTTTCAAAGCCCAGCTTCAACGTTTTATAGTCGGCTGCAATAAAATCGAGCAGCTTAATCACTTCCGCCGCATTCGCTGATCCGGCAGGAATTACATTGTAGCCGCGGATGATATCTTTTCCATACACTCCCTTCTCCCCTCGAGGTCCTGTCGGATATTCCAGAGGAATCCACCTGGCATTTGGATCCTTTTTCATATTGGCCGCAATCGGCCCGCGCGTATCATACCAAGTAGCCGAGAAGAGACCCACCTTTCCATTTTCAATCTTTTCAAATAGATTCGCTTGCAGATTTAAGGGGAATTCACGCTCCAGCAACCCCTCTTGATACAACCGGGACAGAAACCCGAGCGCCTCTTTCGTTTCAGGCAGAACATTTCCGTTCACTAACCTCCCATCTCGCTTAAACCAGGTGTTCAGTTGGGTGCCGAATGCGCCGAAAAACGGGGATGAACGTCCGAGATTTGTAGTAAATGTCAAACCTGTTGTGTCCTGTTTGCCATTGCCATCCGGGTCTTCCAACGTGAAAGACCGAATGACTTTATAGTATTCGTCGAGCGTTTTCGGAGGCTTCAATCCCAGTCGATCAAGCCAGTCCTTTCTTGCGTACATTAGCTCAACGCCTGTGACTTCGTTAAGGCTTGGTACCGCGTAGATTTTTCCGCCGTATTTGACCCTGTCCCATATTTCAGCGGGAATTTTCTGTTTCAGATGAGGGCCGTATTGATCGATCAACTCGTCCAGAGGCTTGAAAGCCCCTTGCTTGACATAATTATCGAACCACACCGGCTCATAGACGTGCAGTAGATCGGGGAGATTACCGGAAGACATCATGACATCAAGCTTCTCATTGTATACCTCGGGAGGGGGTGTGTTGACCTGAATATCGAGCCCAGTCCGCTCTTCTATATAATTCAGATAGCGGTTGTCGTTCTCGTCCATTCCGGCTGGAAAGGTCATGCCAAGACTGGAGATGACAATGCTAATCGATGGGGAACTATCACCAGAAGGCGTCTCTTTTTTTTCGGCCTGATCTAAATGAAAACACCCCGTGGCACTTCCCAGAAGAAATACCGATATTAGAAGCTTCAAAAGCACATTCCCTTGAGCTTGTCTCAATCGCTTCCTTTCTCTGCGGAAAAAGCCATTACTGCTCCTGTCCTTAGTCAACATCATTTATCGAAGCACTCCCTCCATCCAGTTAAGTAAGCAAAGCTAATATAGACAGTATATTTAAGGGTGGGTGAAATCTTTCTGTCACTCTGGTTCTATTTTTAGATAAATCCATAGTAATGTAAGCGCTTACTATTTACTTCGCAACAGAATCATATTATGATTGGCATGCCCATACAAGTGACTTACCTACCACAAGTTTATAAATTACTAGGTTTGAGGTAACATGAAGATCGATGCTTTTTGAGCGCAAAACTACGGAAAGGCAGTGAATTAAAATGTCTGAGCAGCAAAAATCTATCATCGAACAGGCAGAACGTTTTGTTCAGGAAGCGCATGGCAGTGATGGCAGCGGCCACGACTGGTGGCATATACATAGGGTTAGAAATTCGGCACTTGCATTGGCTCGTAAAGAGCAAGCAGATTTGTTCATCTGCGAGTTGGCGGCTTTACTGCATGACGTGGCGGATGAGAAGCTCAATCCATCCAAAGAAGCCGGTCTGGCAAAAGTTCGCGACTGGTTGGACGAGCATGTCTCCGATCAATCCGTGATTTCTAAGGTGTTGGAGATTATTTCAACCATGTCTTACAATGGCGGAAAGAACCCTCCTATGTCTACACTGGAGGGGCAAATCGTTCAGGATGCGGACAGACTTGACGCGATCGGGGCAATCGGCATTGCGAGAACCTTTGCTTATGGGGGATCAAAAGGTCGGTCCATGCACGAGCCGGGGCGTGATTTTTCGGAGGTCGACTACCGCAGCGCAGACAACACTTCCATCCATCATTTTTACGAGAAGCTGCTAAAGCTGAAAGACTTGATGAATACCAAGCATGCCAAAGAAATGGCGGAAGCCAGACATGAATTTATGCTGCAATTTCTGGAGCAGTTTTACAGAGAATGGGATGCCGCTGACGATGAGGAGATAAGATAAGTATAATGATCTGGTAATCGCGTAGAGCCCCAACCTTAAACAGTTCTTATGCTAGGCTGGGGCGTTAATTATTCGGGGGTTGTATTTCATATGTCACTTATCTTTCGGCTTAGCTTTACGCGAGGATCGACAATAACATATAACATATCAGCCAGCCAATTGGCTAGAACCACAAATGTAGCAATAATCAATATGATGGCAATCAATACTGGATAGTTCCTCTGGGAAACGGAATGTACCATCAGCGTCCCAATGCCATTCCAATTAAATACATTTTCAACAACCGCAGAGCTGGATATTAAAGTTGGGAAATCAAGCATGATTACGGTAATAATGGGGATTGAGCCGTTTTTCAAGGCATGCCGATACGTCACACGTTTTTCAGATACGCCTTTGGCACGGGCAGCTATTAAAAAACTAGACGGAAAAATTCCCACCATGCTTTCACGGAAAAATTTTAAGTAGTATGCAAGGAGGCCAATAGTTAACGTGGAAACCGGAAGAACCATATGAACTAGCAAATCTGTGAACTCTCCCACCTTGGAGGGGTCATGCATGCTACTCGGCGGAAGCCATAATAATTGAAATGAGAATACAGCTTGAAGCCAGTGTCCAAGCACAAATACCGGGATACAATAACCAATCAAGCTAAGAACAAGACCTATTTTGTCGGAAGCACCATTCGGTTTCTTACTGTTGTGGATACCCCACGGAAAAGCAATGGCTAAAGTGAGGATAAAAGCCGTGCCTAATAGGATCAAGCTGTTCGAAACATACTTCCAAATGTAGTTATTAATAGGTATATAATTAAAATCGATTCCTAAGCTACCGCGAAGTAGTTGTTTCATCCACACGAAATACTGTTTGAAGAAAGGCTGATCCAATCCGAAAAGGTGCTTCTGTTGATTGGCATATATGATATCCTCCTCTGTTAAACCTGGAGCCTGCATCCAAAAATTACCGGGCATGAGACGCATAGCACAGAAGCACAAACTAGTAATGATAAATAATACGATTAAAGAATGGACACTGCGGCGTATCAGATAAGACCACACATAAATCCCTCCGGTATGAACTGATAATGGTGTTCCATTTACCATATATCAACTATACAAGATACATCCTGGAATGAATACTCCCTATTTATTAGCCCAAAACACAAAATTGCTAGAGTAGACGTTTCTAAAATAGTTTCCAGCTCTGTGAAAATAGAAAAGGCTGCCCTAAAGGCAGCCTTCAATATTCGTACGATAGCATCTGACTTTCAGCTAAATTCATGTCCGCCGCATATAAGCACGTACGGTGATTGGAGCAAAAATCGCTACGATCACAGCGGCGCCGATCAGAGTATAGGTAAGGTCCACTCCCGCAGTTCCGGCATTAACGAGATCACGAACGGCGCTGACTAAATGCGAGACGGGATTGACGTTGACAAACCACCGAAGCCAATTCGGCATCGTATCCACCGGCACAAACGCGTTGGAGAGGAACGTCAGCGGAAACAGCACCAGCATGGAAATTCCCTGCACGCTTGACGCAGTGCGAGCAATGACGCCGAAGAAGGCGAAAATCCAGCTAATCGCCCAGGAACTCGCAATGACGAGAACCCCGGCGAGCGCCACGTATCCGATGCCGCCTTCTGGCCGGTAACCCATAATGTACCCCATCAGAAAGGTTAGCACGGTGGCGATCAGATATCGAATCGTATCGGCAAGCAGTGCTCCTGCAAGCGGAGCGATTCGGGAAATCGGCAGCGACTTGAAGCGGTCGAATACGCCCTTCTCCATATCCTCACGCAGCTGCACACCGGTGACGATGGAAGTCGATATGACGGTCTGCACCAAAATACCTGGAATGATAACCGGCAGATAGCTCTGAACGTCTCCGGAAATGGCCCCGCCAAAAATGTAGGTAAACATCAAGGTGAAAATAATCGGCTGTAGGGTAACGTCGAACAACTGCTCCGGAGTTCGCCGGATTTTCAGCAGCCCCCGATAAGCCATGGTAAGCGAATTTCGTACCGATTGGCCGAAGCCGGTACGGTTTTTTAAGGCGCGCACGGCGCCGGGTTTGATGGTTGTCGTATTCATGCTCTTAACGCCTCCACTTGTCTTGATTCATCCTTGGATGTTTCATCTTCCTTGACGCCATGACCTGTGATGGTTAAAAATACTTCGTCGAGCGTCGGCTTCTGCACGCTCACCTCGGCAAGCGGAATCCCCGCCTCGCGGAGAGCGATCAGCAGATCGGTGACTCGGTCGGCATCCCCCATCGGCGCGGTGATTTTCCCCGCTTCGGCCGATATATTGGATCGGACCTCAAGCACCCGTTCGATGATCCGGCGGGCAGGCTCGATGTCCTGCGGGTTTTTGGCCCTTAATTGCAGCGATGAAGTTCCGATAGACGTTTTCAGTTCGTCCACAGTGCCTTCGGCAACGACATGGCCGCGGTCGATCACCGCAATCCGGTCGGCCAGCTGATCGGCCTCATCCAGGTATTGCGTCGTTAACAATACGGTGGAACCCGTATTCACCAGGCGGCGAATCGTCTCCCACATTTGCGTCCGCGTACGAGGATCCAGCCCTGTCGTCGGTTCATCCAGAAAAATGAGCGGTGGCTGCGCAATCAGGCTGGCAGCCAGATCCAGCCGGCGCCGCATTCCGCCGGAGAAATTTTTCAGCGGACGTTTGGCCGCTTCCGAAAGGCCGAATTCCTCCAGCAGATCGGCGGCCTTGCGCTTCGCCTCCGTGCGCCCGAGCCCGAGCAGCCGAGAGAAGATCACCAGATTCTCCGTCGCGCTGAGCGACTCATCGACCGACGCATACTGGCCGGTCACTCCGATCAATTGCCGTACAATTTGCGGCTCCTTCACCACATCATGCCCGAAAATGCGCGCCGATCCGGCGTCAGGCCGCAATAAGGTGGCCAACATGCGGATGGTAGTCGTCTTCCCCGCCCCGTTCGGTCCGAGCACGCCATAGATGCTGCCTGTACCAACCTTCAGGTCGACCCCGTCAACCGCACGGTTGCTTCCGTAAATTTTCACGAGTCCTTGCGCCTCGATAGCCCACTCCCCGGCCCCAGGGGCCTTGTTCGTTTTCTGTGCCATATGTAATTCCTCCTAAACATTGAATAGTCCAAGTTTACTGCTTCCACGCCTCTCGCAAAACCTGCGCGAGATGGAAATCGTCATCCGTCGGGAGACTGAGCTTAACTAGAACTATGGGCGTATAGAGGGAACGATTTATCTGACGTGTATAAAAAACCGCCAAACCCTATAAAGAGTTTGACGGTTCTATAATTAAAAGTTTCTATTCACCAACCGGGAATGAATCCATCAAGTTAGTTATTATGACTTACCATAAAGATTTCTTCGATCACCTTCATTACATTACGAACCTCATGATTTTTCACAATCGGCTCCGCACCTTCACGAACGACCTCATAGAAGTTTTGATAAAAAGGAACAAAATCGGCTTTCGGTTCCGGGAAGGCGATTTTTTCGGTTGCCTCTTCGGAAGGCGGTGCCATCGTTTTGGTTAACCCCACACCCGCTTGGATCGGCGTCGGGGCCTGGATATCCTTACGGCCGGTAGCGGCAATGATCTCGCCGGACAAATCCCAATCGTTTATTTTTGCTGTACCTTCCAGCCCTTTCACGTACCAGCGAGGAAGCTTGGTATAGTTGGTCGTGCCCACCTCAACCAAGGCCTTTACCCCATTTTCAAAGGTAATGTAGCTCATAAATCCATCATCGACTTCATCACCTAAAATATAGCTTAAATCGGCCTGAACGCTCTTGATGGGACTGTTTACCAACCATAGCAGCTGATCCAGCAAATGGACTCCCCAATCCAGCAGCATGCCGCCCCCATGTTTCTGCAAATGGCGCCAATCTCCCGGAATGCCGTTGGCACCTTGAACACGAGATTCAATTTGGAATATATCCCCTATTCTCTTGCTTTGATACAGCTGCCGAATGATAAGAAAGTCCGGGTCCCAGCGACGATTCTGGTGAACCATGAATACATTTCCGGTCTCTTCAGCAATCGCCACAATTTCATCGAGTTCCTGGGTGTTCATCGCCACAGGTTTTTCGCAAACCACGTGTTTTCCAGCTCGCAAAGCCTGGATCGCGATTTCTTTATGAACATCGTTCGGTGTAGCAATCAGGATGGCATCGATATAACTGTCACTAAGCACCTCTTCAAGACTACCATAAACCTGGAAACCCTTATCTTTGGAAATATGCTGTCTTTCTTCGGAAATATCATAGGTTCCCACAACGCGAACCCGATCCTTTTCCGACGGTATAAGATGGTGAGCATGGTAGGAACCCATGCCGCCATAGCCTACTACAACAAAATTAATGATTGACATAATTCCTGATGCTCCTTTACGCCCACCACATCGCTGAGGGCTGTTCATGAATCATAATCGATTTTAAGTTGGTGATCGCTCGAGTCAATCCTTCATCGATGGACATAATCGGATCCTCATGCTCGATACTTAGAACATAGTCATAGCCGTGTACACGTAATGCGGAAATAATGTCGGACCAAACCTTCAAGTCATGGCCACAGCCAACGGAGCGGAAGGTCCATGCGCGAGTCTTCACATTACCGTAAGGCTGCATATCGGTTAATCCGTACATATTGATATTGTCCTGATCCAAATAAGTATCTTTGGCGTGGAAATGGTGGATTGCACCGGCTTCTCCAAGTATTTTGACAGCAGCTACCGGATCAATGCCCTGCCACCACAAATGGCTTGGGTCCAGGTTGCAGCCTATGGCTTTGCCGGTCGCTTCCCTCAGCTTCAGCATGGTATAAGGGGTATGGGCCAGGAAGCCGCCGTGCAGTTCAATGCCGATCTTCACACCGGCCGCTTCCGCTTCTTTGTTAATGCCTTTCCAGTAAGGGATCAATTTATGTTCCCATTGATAGGTATAGCTATCATCGTATTCGGTTGGCCAAGGCAATACCGGCCAGTTCACATGGGTATCGGTGGCATTCCCGCCGGACACCCCGGAGAAACCATTCACAACCGGAACGTTCATCAGGCTGGCCAGTTTGATCGTCTTGCGCAGTAACTCATCCGCCTCCGCAGCTACTTCTTTCACGGGTGAAATCGGGTTATTATGACAGCTGAGTGCGGAAATCTCCAGCCCTTTGTCGGCTAATTTGGCCAAGTATTCCGCTCTCGCCTCACTGCTTGCCAGTAGTTTATCAATGTCCAAATGTGCGTTGCCCGGAGAACCGCCGGTACCAATTTCTACCGTCTGCAAGCCTTTCTTGGCAACCTCCTCAATCATCTCTTCAAAGCTTAAATTGTTAAACAATGGAGTAAAAACACCCAGTTTCATTGACTATCACTCCTTTTTATTTTTCACGTGCTTCATAATGACCATAAGTCGGGTACATATTTTGGGTTGGTGCGCACCAACGTATGGCATTTTTGATGACCTTTTGCACCTTTTCATTGTAATAGCTCGGATAGGTCTCATGTCCAGGTTGGAAATAAAAGATCTTTCCGTTTCCTCGGCGGTAAGTGCAGCCACTGCGGAACACTTCTCCCCCCGGGAACCAGCTGACAAATACTAATTCATCAGGTGCCGGAATATCAAAATGCTCGCCATACATCTCTTCTTTTTCCAATTCGATATATTCGCCGATTCCCTCAACGATCGGATGACTCGGATTGACATTCCAAATGCGGCAGTGCTTGCCGTCCTCCCGCCACTTCAAATCGCACGAGGTGCCCATCAATTTTTTGAAGATTTTGGAAAAGTGGCCCGAATGCAGTACAACGAGCCCCATTCCTTCAAGAACACGCTTATGCACGCGTTCCACAATCTCATCCCTGACTTCGTCATGAGCCATATGTCCCCACCATATCAGGACATCGGTATCCTCCAATGTTTCTTCCGTCAAGCCATGCTCCGGTTCATCCAAGGTGGCTGTTTTCACCTGGAACTGATCTTCGGACAGGAATTTGGCCAGTTGGCCATGAATTCCCTCCGGGTACATTTCCTGAACGGCTTTATCGGTTTTTTCATGACGAAATTCATTCCATACGGTGACTTGAATCATGAATAGACCTCCTCAACAATTGCACCCAGCTGCCGACAATTTATCGCCGCTGCTCCCAGAGGCTGATATTGTTGAAACGCTTCTTGTTCCACAATCAACCACGGCAAATCCAGCTGCTTCGCCATTTGGGCGTACTCTTTCATCGGCAATATGCCAGAGCCAATCTCCGTGCTTTCCCGTGGGGAGTCTTGCATATCTTTCATATGGAAGAGCCTGATGCGATCCTTGTGTTCCTCTAGCCAAGGGAGTACGTCCGTCCCGGAATAGGCCAGCCAGTAAAGGTCCGTTTCCAGATGGATATGCTTCGTATTTTTAACCATGTAATCCAGAATGTCCTGGCCGGGAATTTCCGTGAATTCATGCGCATGATTATGATAAATCAATTCCATGCCGTCCTTAGCCACTTTCTTGGCAATCTCCTCCAGCTCGGCAATGAAGCTTTTCCATTCTTCAAAGGTTTTGAAGGTGGCGTAAGGGACCACGATGCGAGTATTTCCAATCGTTTTCTCGAAGGCTACCGTTTCTTCAAGATTTGTTTGCAGTGCTTCATAAGGGATGTGAGAAGCGGCGACCTTAAGGCCTAATTCGTCCAGGTAACCTTTCACTTCAGCAGCGCTTTTACCATAGTACCCGGCAAATTCGACGCCTTGATAGCCACTTTTTTTCACCTCTGTTAACGCCGCAAAAAAGTTCTCTTCACAAGCTTCTTTCACGCTCCATAATTGCAGGGCAATTTGGGGTTTCATCTGATCGCCTCCTAGAAATATACCGGCTTTCCTGTCTTTGAAGATTCATAGATGGCTTCCAAAATGGCAGTAACGATCAAGGCTTCCTCAGGTTTCACGACAGGCTCGGTATCATGGAGGATGGCATTGACCCAGGACTTCGCTTCAAGAATTTCCGGCCGCTCGCCCGCACCATCGTAGAAGTCGACACCACCCGTTTGCAATTCTATTTTTTTCTCATACAGTAAGCTGTGGTCTTCGCCATTGATGGTCAAGCCATTGTTCATATCGGCACCTGCTTTGGTTCCACACAAGGTGGTTTTAGCTTCTTTCACGTCCAGGCTATTTATTGCCCAGCTTGATTCCAGAAAGATCGTCGCGCCATTTTCCATCATAATGAAACCGAAAGCGGAATCTTCTACGGTAAATTTAGCAGGATCCCAAGGTCCCCAAGCATTCGCGGCCTTTTCGGTTTGGGATAATTCATGATAGGTTTTTCCAACCACATATTTAGGTTTATAGTTATTCATCATCCAGAGCGTTAAGTCCAGAGCATGGGTACCAATGTCAATCAATGGACCTCCGCCTTGGGCTTCTTCATCCAGGAAAACACCCCATGTCGGTACAGCCCGGCGACGAATCGCATGAGCTTTTGCAAAGTAAATATCCCCTAATCCGCCTTCCTCGCAAAAATTATGCAAATATCTTGAATCGGTCCGGAAGCGGTTCTGATAGCCGATCGTTAATTTTTTACCGGTACGCTTGGAAGCTTCAATCATGCTTTTTGCTTCTTCGGATGTTTTCGCCATCGGTTTTTCACACATCACATGGCAATCCGCCTCCATGGCAGCAATAGACAACTCGGCATGAGATGAGTTAGGGGTACAAACATGAACCACATCCAAATCCGTGTTCGCCAACATTTTCTTGTAATCATCAAAGACCTGCGCATCCTGGGTGCCGTATTTCGCTTTCGCTTCTTCGGCGCGTTCCACGATGATGTCGCAGAATGCCACCATTTCTACCTCTTCAACCTTTGAAAGTGCTGGCATATGCTTGCCATTGGCGATTCCGCCGCATCCAATAATTCCAACTTTTAATGTCATGTCCATCCTCCTGAAAGCGTTTTTAATGGTTGAGTTCATTATAGCCAAACCGGAAGACACTTTCTTCCCGCTTTCCCTTCAGAAAATTCCCGAATATTGCGCCATCATGAATAAAAAATGGGTTACAAACCAAAAACTTCTGGTTCATAACCCCGTTAACGCTAATGGTTATTTAAATTTTTCCGGTACTGCAGCGGCGATTGCCCAACCGCTTCTTTAAAAACATGGTGGAACGTTTTCACACTGCTAAAGCCGGCCTTTTCAGCAACTTCAACCATGGGAATTTTCTCGTTCGCTAATATAAACTTGGCTTGATTAATCCGATATTCCGTCAGGAACTGCATAAACGTTTGCCCCGTATTCGTTTTGAAAAAACGAGTAAAGTAGTACGGGCTAAAGCCTACAAATTTGGCTACATCCTCCAATACAATGACTTCCTGAAATCGATCCTCCACATATTCAAACACCTGGTTAAGCAGATCTAGCGTTTCTTTATATTGAATGGCCGAGCGTTTGGTTTGCGCTTTTTCTGCGATGCGCCGGGGTAAATGCAAATATAATTCCCCAATCAATTGATACAGATAACCTACTGACATATATTTCATGCCAGCGGGTTTTTGCTCCTCGACCCCATAAAGCTGAACCAACAGCTCTGTTGCTTTCTGCGTAAGCTCCTTGGGCCAATACCGGCTATGCGGTTCTCCGGATGCAAAGAGACTTATCAACGAGTCCTCGGAGGTTCTTAATATTTTCTCATCAAACAGCTTCAGATTAAACTGATAAACATAACGTTCACTATCCGGGGAAGCCAGGAAGTAATGGGCTTCTCCACTTGGGAAAATATAAATTTCCCCTTTCTCCAATTGAACGATGGTATCATCAACCCCGATGTTTACCTTTCCTTTTCGCGAATAGATGATTTCGATCTCTGTATGCCAATGAGGATAAACAATCGTCATACCGTCATTTAAGAACATTCTAAACGGAATGGAATCTTCAAACTCCGGAATTTCCAGATAATTACTCATAACACATAGACTCCCTGTTCGTTGGATAAACTGCTTTCTTTTCTATCATAACGGGAAAATCGTTGAAATGCATCAGTAGGGCTCACCTTCTGATTTCCGAAGAAGATCTGTAAAAGAAAAAAGGCTATGATCACAACGGATCATAACCGAAACCCTTTTACGCCAGAGGCAGCAACGTTACTTGAGCAATAAGAAGATAAGCAGAATCCCGATAATGACCAAGGTTGTCACGATTCTGACCAAACAGCCCCCTCTTGTAATGGCTCCCCAATCGCCGATCACAGAGCGGTTAATCGAATCGGCAAAATTAATGAAGGGCTTCTTCTTATACTCGTCGATTTGCTTTTTTTCTTGTTCATCCCTGTTGTCCACGCTTTGCCTCCATTGCTATAAGTTTTCCTGTATTAATCTACTATTTGTTTTATATTAAATTTTTACATTCAATTCTATATTATAATATGCGGTCATTCCACTTACCCGTATAGTTGCCCAAGAAAAAGCGCCTGTGGAAGAGTAAGCCGTATTGGGATAATACAGAACGTTTCCCCAACCCGGATAATAGTTAAAAGAGTTCGAGGTTGGCGATTTTTTTTCTACTTTTCCGGCAGTAATAGAATCGGCTCTGTAAATGACCTCTCGATCCGTAAGGTAATACAGGCTGTTCTCAGGTGTCCATCCGCCATACACTCGTTGAATATCAATGAGATCTCCGTTCTTATTGTAGATGATTGTGATGTTAGCCGTAGCGCCTACTTCTCCTTTACTGCCTCCCTGTGAACTTGACGGTGTAATTGGTGAGGATGATTGCTCGCTTCTTGGAATAATATAGCTAACTTTATATGATTTAATGATTTGATCTTCACTTGATGTACCAAAAAGCCTGTTGTCTACCGGCTCCTCCTCGATAACAGCGTTAACGGATTCATTAGGCAGGCTGCTTTTTATGGATGCTTCCACCGTAACTCCGTCAATGGACTGTGCGGTAACAAAACCCTTGTCGCTCTTGCTTTCTGCTGCATATGAAGGCGTGGTCAAAAAAATCGGAATTACTAGAATAGCTAACAAAGAAGCGATGAGTTTTTTCATCTTTGTTCCTCCTTAGAATAAGCTAATTTTCGGATTCCTCTACGATCTCCCAGCACAGTCAGCAACGTCACTTGCCTCAAGAAATTTGGCTAAAATGACCTCCTCCTCCACGGATTCCTTCATCCCAGTGCAATTCCGCGGTAATCACAGCTTGGATAAAGGTAGCGACAGACAACACCGGCGTCAAACCAACTAAAGATAATTATTCTTACAGATTTAATGTATATTACCTCCTAATTTCTGTCAATATAAATGCTATTATTTCTCATTCCTTCCATGACAATGAAATAATTGTAATCGAACTGCTTATCCAAAAAAAATGCCCCAAACTCAACAGGAGTTACGGAGCATAATGATATTAATTGGTATACATCACTGCGCATTCACCACATTGACGATGCTCGTTTCTTGAACCTTCTTGGTCGGTGAGATCACCGCCACAAACGTCGTGAGGATTGCCGCTAAAATGGAGACCGCCAAAACCGTGATCGGCGGCTGCCAAGGCTCTCCCCAGTTGGAGGTAATCATCATCCCAAAAAAGAATCGATGCAGAAGCAGTCCCAAAATACCGCCCACCACACTGCCTGATAGCGCATATGCAGCGGCTTCGGCCGTAACCATCCTTTTCAGTTGCTTGCCGGACATGCCTACCGCACGCATCACGCCATAGTTGCCCATACGGCTGGAAACGCTGGCGTTTACCGTATTCAAGATGTTAATCAACGCAACCAGCGCAATGACCAGCAAAAACCCGTAAACGAATACCGCCATGGCGTAATAGGCCGCGCGAGTTTCACGGTTGGCCTGCTGTTTGTCGAGCAGCTGCATTTGCGGCGTGATCAGGCTTCTGACCTGGTCGGAAATATCTTCATTGACTTGCATGTCGATGATGGTATAGTCCGAAATTCCGGTCAGCGCGGTAAAGGTGGCTTCGGAGCATATCAAGATCGATTCGCCTTTCGTGGCCACAAACGGTGTGTCGGAGAGGATCCCAGCCACTTGGACCTGATGGGTTCCTCCCGGCAAATTTAGGGTGATGGTGTCGCCTATCTTCCACTTGAAATCTTCCGAATAACTGACGAATACCCCGTTGCCGTTCTGCACCTGATCCCTGTTTCCGGAAATCAGCTTGTCATTCGCCCATTTAAATTGCGGTTCGTCATAGGAAATCAACGTAACCTTATTATCCTTCTGTCGGTGGCTGGCCGGAATATTACGAGAAACCATCCGTCCATAGATATTTTTGATATGCGGAAGCGATTTTGCTTGTTCCATCAGGGAATGGTCAAGCAAGGTGGAATCCTGCACGCCCATGATGGAAATATCAGGCGCGTAAGGTTTCAACGGCCTTAAGGCATTGCCCATGAAGGTGATCAAAACCGTGAAGCACAAGAACAGGATGATGCTTAGCGCAAAAGATCCCGATATCAGCACCATGCTCTTTTTATTGGAAAAAGCGTGCCTAAACCCCATCGCCGTGTCCACGCGAAACCATTTGGTATTCGCAGCTCGATTGACGGGCTGATGATTCGCATGATTGATATTTCCGGTTACGGCCGCTTGCGGAGATACCTTCGCTGCTTTTTTGGCCGGCGACCTCGAAGCGAGCATGACCACTAGTAACCCGATCGCCGTACCGGCAGCCATACTAGGCCAGCTGATTTGAAACACCGGCATTTCCGGCAAGTACTTAGAATTCAAGGCATTCAGGAATAAAACCGCCACCCACATCACGCCACATCCGGCCAATAGCCCAATCGGGATCCCTTGCAGGCAATATCGCAAACCCTCCAGCCGAATATACCGTTTGATTTGCTTTTTTGTAGCGCCAAGACAACGCAGCAGGCCGAAAAATTGCGTCCGTTCCAGCACGCTCATGTTAAAACTGCTGGCGATCATAAACGTAGCGGCCATCGTAATCAGGATAAAGAGAATTCCTGCCGTAAGGTAGAGACCGATCATCGAGCTGTCGTTGCTTTGACCCATCAAACCCAGCAGGATCAGGTTCGTGGAGACCTGTTTATCGGTCAGGCCATGCTCCGCTTTAATGTCGGATAGCGCCCGGTTAATGTTCACGTTACTTTTAAACTGGACATAATAATATTCTCTTTTTTCGGATGGAAGCGCACGAATCCCCTCCGTCGACAGATACAGGCCGTGGGAGTCCGTTCCTTTTAAACTGGAAAAATCGTTATACGTCCCGGTAATCTTATATTCCCGCTTTTGCCCATCGCCCAAAGCAATTTCGATCGTATCCCCAATGGACAAGCCGAATTGCTTAAGGGCCGGCCGGTCAAGCAAAACCTCCCGTTCGGAAGCTGGATACGCTCCCTCGCTCACGGCCAGGTTCATTTGTTCGGCGATATCCTGTTCGCCGCCCTGAATGAGCAGTTTTTTTCCTCGAAAAACCGTGTCCTCGGCCATCCCGACCCAACCCGATACTTTCACATCGCTCCGGCCTGCGATTTGCCCGGCGGTGCCGTCCGATATCCCCGCAATCACGGCATGGTAATTCCCTTTTTGCCGGATATTCTCGTTGATTTGGGCTTTCACGCTCATGTCGGCCATGCCGAATACGGCCACGACCAGCATTACGGATATAGCAATGCAGACCACGGTGAGCCGGTTTTTCTTCCTGTGCACTTTGGCATATTCCGATACCAAACCCAGATAGCTTTTCATTCGGTGTACACCCCTAAATCGGTAAGCACGCCGTCCGACACCTGCAGCACCCGATCCGCCGTCGAAGCCACGCTCCGGTTATGCGTAATCATGACAATCGTCTGCTGGAAGCGTTTGGAGGCCGTTTTTAGCAGGGATATGACCTCGTTGCTGTTTTGACTGTCCAAGTTACCGGTAGGTTCATCCGCAAGGATAAGCATGGGGCGAGTAATCAAAGCGCGGCCGATCGCCACGCGCTGCTGCTGTCCGCCGGATAACTGGCGAGGCAAATGCTTACGCCGGTCCGTTAAGGACAGAACTGCAAGGATTTCTTCCACATACGCCTGATCTGGCTTCTTATAATCGAGCAGCAAGGGAAAGGTGATATTCTGCTCCACATTGAGTTCCGGGATCAGGTTGAACGCCTGAAAGATAAAGCCGATATTCCTGCGGCGGAAAATGGTCAGTTTTTCGTCTTTCATGTGAAAAATATCGTTCCCGTCGATCCTCACATTGCCGGACGTGGGCGTATCCAGGGCCCCGATCATGTTCAGCAGCGTACTTTTTCCGGAGCCGGACTCCCC
Organism: Paenibacillus puldeungensis; assembly: GCF_042678945.1. Taxonomy (NCBI): domain Bacteria; kingdom Bacillati; phylum Bacillota; class Bacilli; order Caryophanales; family Paenibacillaceae; genus Paenibacillus; species Paenibacillus puldeungensis. The sequence goes on from NZ_JBHTLM010000003.1 coordinate 329,630, forward strand.
GACAACCGCAACAAATTCGCCTTTGGGCACGGTAAAGCTTACATTTTTCAAGGCGTTAACGGCCGTTTCGCCGATTCCATAGGTTTTGCATACGGAATCCACTTCTAGTAAATTCAAATTCGCTCACTCCTTTCTATCACGGAGTTTACTATCTGCGGCTTACGCTCACATGAATGCCGGCTTACGGTTTTGTAAGGTTGAGAAAACTCAGCACAAAGGCGCTGCCCTTCCCTAACACGCTATCCACCGTTATATTGCCGTCATGCGCTTCAACAATGGCCTTAGTCAGCGGCAGGCCCAGGCCAACGCCTTGCGTATCTTTCGAAAAACGGCTGCGATAAAACCGCTTGAAAATATGGTGGATATCCTCCGGGTGGATGCCGCTTCCGTCATCCTTAACCGTAATCTGCGTCATGGAAGGCAGCTCGTTCCACGCAATGGTGATATGACCGCCTGCTTCCGTATGGTCCAGGGCGTTTTTCACCACATTGCTTACGGCTTCCAAGATCCAGCCCCGGTCACAAACCAGCTCGGCCTGCGGCGGCCCCGACAGGGTCATGGTTTTTCGCTCCAGATCGACGCGCGTTTCAAAATGCAGCCGGAGGTCGTTCATCAGATCAGCGATGTTTTCGGGGTACTTCTCAATCTGAATTGAACCGGCATCCCATTTGGTAATCTTTAAAAGACTCTGCACCAGCGCTTCGATCCGGTCGATTTCCCGTTCCGACTTGACTGCAAATTCCCGCATGACGGCCGGATCCTCGCTATCGTCCTGCAAAAGCCCATTGTAAATATTGAGGGCGGCAAGGGGCGTCTTAAGCTGGTGGGAAATATCGGAGATCGTGTCTTTCAGGAACTCCTTCGTTTTTTGCTCCTTGGCGGCATGCGCGTCCAGCGTCGTAGCCAACGTGTTCACCGCGTGAAAAAGCTTATAAAGGCTCCCCTCGCTATCGCATTCGATCCGCGCATGAGTATGGCCCGTCATGAAACGGGAGATTTGAGCGATGGCCTCCTCCATCATGCGATCCTGTCTTTTAAAATATATGAAGCAGCTGCCCAATACCCCTGCGGCGATCAACAGTGAGAGCACGAAAAGGCCCAGACGCAAAGAGCCGCTGGACGGCCAGATTAAAAGCTGGGACAACCCCATAAACAAAACGAAGATACAAGATAATGAAAGGAACAGCTTTTTAATATCCTGGTTAGTCAAAATGCGCATCGTCCCACCTCAATTCGTCACCTTCCACTTATACCCCATGCCTCTGACCGTCAACAGGATTTGCGGATGATTGGGATCTTCCTCGATCTTCATGCGCAGCCTGCGAATATAAACTGCCAGCGTATTGTCATCGACATAACTTCCTTGCCCATCCCACAGTTTGTCCAGGATCATTTCTTTGGAAAGAACCTGATTCGGATGACTCATAAGCAAGCAAAGCAGCCTATATTCCGCTGCCGTTAACGCCAGGGCCATCTCGTCCTTATATGCTTGTCCCTGCAACAGCAGCACCTTGATGCCATTCGACGCCATCTCCGCCTCCGCCGCTCCAAAATCCTTCGCCCTCCGCAGCACGGCATTGATCCTCGACACCAGCACCCCCAGCTTAAACGGCTTGGTGATATAATCGTCGCCGCCCATATCCAGTCCCATCACCATATTCACTTCCTCGTCCGACGCCGTCAGAAAGACAATCGGCACCTTCGAAACCTGCCGCACCTTCCGGCAAAACTCAAACCCGGAACCGTCCGGCAAGGACACGTCTAATATGAGCAAATCATATCTTCCGTCCGCGTTCCCTTCCGCAAAAAGAGCCTCCGCCTCCCTCACCGTCCGGGCAATATCCAAATCAAACCCTTGCTTCTTCAGCGAATACGAAAGCCCATCAATCAGGCTCAAATCATCCTCCAGCAGTAGGATCTTGTTCATTTTTTCACTTCCTCTTGTCTATCTTAGGTCTATTATGATTCGAGATGGTGGGGGAATTCAAGGAGGCTACGGGAGGACCTCTCCTATTTCTCAAAACATGATATAATTTTTAGAGATGAAATACTAAGAATGGGGTGATTTTATGCAGTGGCAGGAAGTTCGTACGGTTTATCCCGATCAATATGTACTGCTCGCAATTCTCGACTCCTATACGGAAGATAACATTCAGTACGTTGAAGAGGTTGCCCTGGTTCGAGCCATTCAAGACCCCTCCGAAGCGACCAAAGAGCTCCTAAAATGCAAAGACAATAACATCGTTTACCACACCGGCCAAGAAAAAATTGCGATCGAGCTAAGAAAACCTCCATTCTATAGGAGCCGATAACATGCGGATCAAATATATCGATAACCTGCTGCAAACCTCCATGACGATCCGTTATAAAGGACGCTCCCTGACCATCGATCATCTAGTCATCGATACCGGAGCAGCCATGTGCCTCTTGTTCACGTATATATTTTGCGACGGTTGCTTCATTTAAGCCTACTGAGCTGACGTAGTATCCCTCCGCCCAAAATTTTCGATTGCCATATTTATACTTCAAGCTGGCATGCTTCTCGAATATCATCAGTGAGCTTTTTCCCTTCAAATATCCCACAAATGATGATACTGAGATTTTTGGTAGAATCGCTACTAACATATGTACATGATCTGGCATCATGTGGCCTTCTAATATCTCCACTCCCCTGTATTTACATAGACGTTTGAAGATTTCGATCAAGTCTTTCCTCACTTGATTATAAATCTCTTTCCGTCTATACTTCGGGGTGAACACAATGTGGTATTTGCACATCCACTTCGTGTGAGCTAGACTATAGCTCTTGTTTGCCATCTAAGACCATTCCTTTCATTATTGAGCCTGAACATCTCAATTTTATCGGTATGGTCTTGTTGGTCAAACCCTCAATCCCTCCACCCGCATAGCGAGTGGTTTTTTGTTCGCACGTTTCACGTGCTCAACCGGCTAAAGCCCATAATAAAAAAAGAGGGGATCTCCCCCTCTAAAAATTAAAAGATTAAGCGTAAAATAACCCCTGCAGTAACACTTACAACGACACCAATTGTTACACGTGTAAGAAGTACAAACCAATAACTCGGTTTACTAACACGTCGCTTAGCAACGCGAACAAAATCTAGCATAAAAAAGCACCCTCCATCCTTATAACTGGAAGTGGTAGGAGGAGGGATAAACAAGACTAAGTCACAGAATTTCGCATGTTATTCTTAGTCATATTAACCTCTTTTAGTTTCTTATTTACATGTTCTCTTTTAGTTTCTTATTTAATGTTCTCTTTTAGTTTCTTATTTACATGTTCTCTTTTAGTTTCTTATTTAATGTTCTCTTTTAGTTTCTTATTTACATGTTCTCTTTTAGTTTCTTATTTACATGTTCTCTTTTAGTTTCTTATTTACATGTTCTCTTTTAGTTTCTTATTTACATGTTCTCTTTTAGTTTCTTATTTACATGTTCTCTTTTAGTTTCTTATTT
>NZ_JBHTLM010000003.1:333202-372764 GCF_042678945.1 Paenibacillus puldeungensis
TAATGTTCTCTTCTTTTAATCTGTAACAAAGTCAGGTTAGCCCAACTTTGCCCACTTCCACCCCATAATATACATCATAAACAATAAATTGTCAATAATATTGTTATTGTTTTTGTAGGAATTTCAGCTAACGTTCTTGTATTCACGAACCCGAGAGCCTTAAACGACCGTAGGGAGTGGGTCGAAGACTTAGCCTCGCAGAGGTTTTTCGCTTCCTGTCTTCAGCTTCTGGCGATCCCAGGGGCCAACGGCCCCGCAGCGTGAATACTGTGTTGGTATTCTCAGTTCATACCCGTTGATCGGGGATGGACTTTTCCTTTTATACTAAAAGAATCACACGGGGTTAAAAACGTATGCTGTGTTGGGACTTGGATTTCATACCCCGATTCAGCTGGTTGGGCCTTCTGAGCCCGTATCACCGTGCCAACCTGTGGAGAATGTCTGCTTTAGGTCCCCGTGATTTCAAGTTTATGAGTCTTAATAAATCTCTCGTTGATTTCAGTTAACGTTTTCGTATTCATCTTAGGCTGGAGGGTTTGCTGTCTGAGATACTACCATAATTTATACATCGGACAACCAAGGGGGCAATAGCCTCGCTGCATGAAAATGGCGTTAACTGAATTCAACGACTCCTTGTAACTTACAAGTCATTACCTATATGTACTTTTTGATTTAATAATTTTAATATCTGTTGCTTCATATCCGTAATAGCTTAGTAACTGATAGATATCACCCTCTTGTATATCTGATTTAGGTCCTATTACAATTTCTTTGACAATAGATTCCTCATACCCTTTAAAAGATAAATCAAAAAATGAAACAATTTTATTCCTATAAGCTTTAAATTGCAGACCATTAGGAAAAAGGGTCGCGATTTCACCTTGTAATGCTGATTTATCTTCTACTTCATCATACCAATCTTCCCAATTGGCGTATTTATCTATTTCGTCATCAAAAACTATTCTCCATTCCGCCTCTTCCTTGAATGCAGGATTTTTAAATTTAATAGACTTTTGTATAAATATTCTCGAAGATAATTCATGGAATATATCAATCGCGTAAGTTTCTCCAGAAAAAAGTTTTTTTGTATCCCCCGTTTCAATTGCATATAATATGCTCTCTATTATATCTTTTGAATGCTCTCTAATTTGTGCTGAATAACTATTATTATTTTGATCTGGGTAATCGACTCTTAATAATTTTATACTCTCCTCTTTGCTAATAAGTGTTTTTAAGGAGTCAGAATTAAACCCAATAGATAAGCCATAACCATCATCAGCGTAACCTCTCCATTGACTCAGTTTATCTCCTTCTTCAGAAAAACAAGCTGCATAAAAAAGCGCTTCACTTCTTTCTAACGTTCTTTCTTTAATCGATTTAATAATCAGCTCCAACGTAGTGGTTTCATCCAAGCCATAAATTAGTTGTCCTTTAAAGAAAGGTTCTTCTTTATATTGACGAATAATTTCTTCTTCTATATATTCAATCAACCATTTTGTTTCTATATAATCATTTGATTTAGAAATATCCGACAGTCTTATTGTTTTATTTTTTATAATGTTCAAAAATGTTTCACCGCTACAGTAATGATATAATGGAGTATTCATTAAATTCCCTCGTTTCGTTGATTTCAGTTAACGTTTGTGTGTTCACGACGCCCGACAAAGTCGGGTGTGTCCGGTAGCTTATACTAACCTGTCAATATCTTCTGCCGGACCAAGGGGCGAAAGCTCTGATGCGTGAAAACGATGTTATAGGATGTTCGCAACTTTCCTGAATCGCTACAAATTATTCTCTTTTTTCGCGCTAAAATACTCATTATACTCTCTTTCTATACTTTTATTGTTTGGAAACGTAAGTTTATCAATAAGTAATCTACCTTCCCGTTGTTTCTCATCTGACCAATTTTTATCCCATTCAGCCTGAGTTTCAAAAACCGTTCTGCCACCTAAGACTTGACGTATATCTTCATCCGCTTCCTGCATTGCTTTGTTACTTTGTATGATACCAGGCTGAAAACAATTAATACTATCTGTCACACGCTGTAAAACAACTTCAGTCCGGTCTGCTGTCAATAATTTATAGGGATAATGCTTTTCAAAAAAGTTATTAAATTCTTCAATCTTATAAGGAAATATATCCTTATTCCATAACACAACTAAAAACATAGCTGACCCAAATCTAATAGTAAACATACACTCAGTTCTACGAACTTTCAGAATATCTTTGTCAAATGGTATTTTTCTTCTCATCAAAAAAGCGACACCATTTTGTAGAATTTTAGGTTGCAGATATACATATAAAGGTTTGTAGGAACTTATTGGGCTTAGTAACAATGCCTTTTCTTCTCCAAATGCTGTCATGTCAACATGTATTCCACCGAAAATCGAAACAGGCGGTAAATTATCCTGATTGTTATATAAAATGTATTGAAGCACTTCATTAAACCAATCTGATTTTACATTAGAAGATCGAAGTGTATTATATATTATTTTCAATAGCCAACGTTGAAGTAAATGGTAATCATACTGTACATTTAATCTAGCATCATCTTTATATCTATTTGCAAAATACTCCCGTATCAACCCTACACCATAACCATCTAAAGCTCCCAATATGTCATTATTGCATCTTGGACAAACATCTTTAATGACGAGTCCTTTGTTATCTTTATACCAAATGTTCTTATCGGTTGTAGCATTAAAAGTAACATCTTGTTCTGGGAACATCTCAAGTAACCCAGCTGGAATAATGTGTTCTCTAGTAAGACCCGATCTTTCTTCTAAGCAATACATACATTTTTTCATAATTATTTCTCCATTTTGGTGTTTGATTGTTTTGAATCGCAAATGCGAATTTCCTATAACGTTCTTGTATTCACAACGCCTCACCGGCTTAAGGCTGTGCCAGCAGCCGGCCGCGATGCGGTTAGTCGGTGCAGGTGTGTCCGCTGAATCTGCTCCTCTGCCAATCACCTCTCGCGGACCGAGGGCCGAATGGCCCGATGCGTGAATATGGTGTTATGCGCTGTTACTGACATCATGAAATACTTAAATATGATCTTTAACTCTTATTTATTTTTTGAGTTGGTTTATTCTTGTTGGTGATATACTCATTTCATTTTGAATTTGTTTGTTCGTCTTTCCTTCTTGCATTAATTTTACCAATTCTTTTTCCCTATCTGTTAAAACTCCTGTATTATTCTTATATAATACTTCTTTAGCTGCAGTTATTAGTAATACAATAGCTAACGACATTAATGACATAAAATCTATTGCTTTTTCCGGGTGCTCCACATATTCAAATATCTCTTTTCTTAGATAAATTAATGATAATATTGGTCCAATTACAAAAATAAAACAAAGTATATCAATTAAAATTTTGACTCTTTTATAAAAATTGGACTTCTTATAATCAGATCCGAGTTTTTCTTTCTTGAGCGCTTCTAATTCGATCCCATATTTAATCATATCTATTACAACATAGTATGTAGCAACCACCGAAACAAGAAAAATAACTGTCATAGGTATCTCAGTAAAGATTCTACTTACAGCAAGAAACATTAAAACCAAACTTAAGATAAACAATCCTTTGACGTTGAACATTTAGTATTTCTCCTTTTATGTATCACAGTAATTGCGCATAACATCTTATTCATGAATTCGGGAAATACAGAAATAAAGTCGAATATACGAACAAGATTTCGTAGTCTATATGACCTGTAGTTATATTCTACTATAAAATTGGAATAATATGCCGAACAAATAAATATTTGCTCGAAAATAAAAAAACTCCCGCTAAAATTAGCGAAAGTATTAAATCTATATCTTATTCACTTAACAGCAAGCACATATTCTTGTTATTATTTTTCCAAACCTAGCTCTACCCACCATCAATCTCACTTCCCAACTACCTTCCCCTCCCCACAAAACACCTCCACCATCACCAATGCCCCCATCCTGAACCCCTGGACAAAAGCCTCGCTTGTAACCATGGAATTAGACTGACCGTTCAGATCTAAAATTTCCTCAAGGGCTGCGAAATCGCTCTCTAAAAATCTCTGTTTGACTTCCTCCATCAAATCGGAAATCTTTCTATTGAGTGAACGATATTCTGGATCAGTGGGGATAATACGTTCTTCAGGGTTCAGGTTGCCGTAAAATAATTCTTCTATAATATTTTTCATTAGCTCGCCCTCTTTTGTTTTTATCCAAGTAAGGAGTAACTTATCCAAACTCCCCCTAGACAATTTTAACCTACACGATTAGAGCAAATAGAGTTTTATGCGATATTTGCATATTGTTTTTAACGCCTTACTCGTATAGCTATCCTAGCCGCGATAGCGTCCTTTCTTAATTCAACAAACAGGCTAGAAATTTTAGTTAAAACAAACTGTTCCCAAATAACCTATGTTAAAATGGGCGGGATAAACAAATTTCAAGGCGGGGGATGGGTATATGATTACTGTTAAACCGCTGGATAATCATGAGTTTGATTTTTTCATGGACATGCACTATGAGTCTATCCACATATTACAGGGGAAGCCGGCTAAGCATGAGCTTTTGAATGCTCCCCATCTTAACAAATACCATGAAGGATGGGGCAGAAAAGGAGACCGAGCATTCGTTGCACTAAAGGATAATCATCTTGCTGGGGCTGTATGGTATCGATTGTTCGACGAAACGAATAAAGAGTACGGGTTCGTCGATAGCGATACGCCGGAGCTAGGCATCGCAGTACATTCTGAATTTCGAGGAACGGAATCGGACGAATCTTAATGCATGAAATCATAAAACAAGCAGAGAGCGACGGACACAGATCACTTTCCTTGAGCGTCGACCCCCAAAATACTTCCGTCGTGAAATTATATCAGAAATTGGGATTTGTCAATTGGGGCATTTCCGGAACTTCATAGACCATGAAATTCGATGTCCGTTCCCATCAAGCTAATGGAGTACATCCCTCAGATCGTTTTGGCCGCTTGGCTGTGGTGGTCAATTCTACCTCGTTCACGGGCAAATTCGCCGTCCGCTGCCCCCGCTCCCTCATCGCAACTACTCGAATTACAAAAAAAGGCCCATACAAATTAGCTTGTACGGGTCATTTATAAACATCGCCTCGTGAACCTATTGTTACGACATATACAACTAAAAGGTCTTCTTTAATACTGTAGAGAATGCGACAAGTCCCAACTCTTAAACGATAAAGGTTCGTTTTCCCTTGCAGCTTTTTGATATCAAGTTCCGCATGTCTGGGATTTTCAGCAAGTAGGTCTAAGTGATTTATGATCCTTATTCTAGTTGGTTTATCCAGCTTGCGAAGGTACTTTGCCGCTTCCGAACTTAACTCAATTTCGTAATTCATGCTCGATATCCTTGAGGCGAATGGTTTTTCCTTGTTGGAACTCTAGTTCCGCTTGTTCAATTGCCTTTAGGTCATCTTCTGTTAATTCTTCATCATCGAAAGGGATATGGGCATCAAGGGGATTACTAATGAGGCGTTTTAAGAAATCAGCTACGAGCGGGATATCTTTATCTGGTAATTGTTGAATGAGATTAGCAAGATCTTTCTTGGATACAGCCATGTTAACAACCCCTTTCAAGAACTAATCATAACCATTATAGCATCAGATAACACCGTATTCACTCATAGGGTCTTCTGGCACGGTATCAAAATCTATTCGTGAATCCCTGCGGGACTCCGCCGTCCGCTTGCGATATTCATTTAGCGTACGTACGGCCATCCCACCATTCAAAAAGGGGTGGACCAGGGAACACCCCCCGGTCCACCCCTTCGTCTTACATCCTTACGGCTCAATCCCCCATACAAGCTGACCATTCATATATCCGGTAACCTGTTCATGGTTTGCGAACTGGTTGCCGGATGCTTTGAACGAGTAATCGTCAGCTTGGTTGTAATTGGACCAGTCGGTTTTGGAGAACCGTGCTTGAATTTCTGCGCTCTGGCCGGGATTAAGCGTTCCGGACGAACTCGTAAAGCCAATTTCCAGAGCATAATCGGCTCCGGCAACCGGGGTCGCCAGTTTAACGAAATTGCCGACTACATTCTCACTCCCAATGCTGGCCCAGTCGCACCAGAAGTTCTGTGCCTTTTCCCCGTCAATCGTATAGTAATACCGGAGTTTTATGTCACTTAACTGAATCGCCGAATCACCGGTGTTGACGATTTTGAATTTGGGGGAAATTCCGTTGGTGTTGGCACTCGTGTTGCCGTTAAAGGCTTGGATCGTCAAATCTCCCGCGGGTAGAGGAACACTGCTATCCAATACATTTACGGTAAGAACCGCGTTATTTCCTCCGCTGAAATGAAAGGTTATCACATTCTGACCCAGCGGCAGTGTGGAAAGATAGGATTTGCTCAGAACGACGGCAGCGCTTGATTCCGTATAATCCTGGCTCGATGTTAGAGTAACATTTCCATTCGTTAGGCTTGCATGCTGGTGTCCGTTTAAAGCAAGGGATACGGAAATATCCTGCTGCAGATTTGCCGCTTTATCAAATGTCGCATTCACGGGCGAAATGGACGCGCTTGGTGTGGAGTCGACAACCTTGACTTTTAATACGGGATCTTTTCCTTGATTAAAATCAAAAACGATTGAATGCTCGCCAACCGGCAGCCCGGCCAGGAATTCTTTTTTCAGCAGCAGCGTACTTCCGCTCAAGGTATAATCCTGAGTCGCGGTCAATGCATTGGCGCCTGCCCGGAGAGCTGTTAGCGTATTACCGTTAAAATTCACGGTTATGGCTTTATCGCTTTGACTCGGCGCATATTTGTCAAATTCGACGTTTGCAGGTGTGATGGACGCACTTGGAACGTCAACCTTTAAATCGGGCAGCTCATCCAACGTGATTACATAATCACTCTGATAGAGTGTTTTCAATGTGGCCGGATAATTAAAAGCGGAACTCATGAGATGTTCGCCATACCATGGGCAGAAGTACAGCCATCCCGATTTTTCCTCTGTCAGATTTTTTACGCTTGGGACGGTGTCGTTCTCCGTCATGGCCACCATTTTCTTGCCATCCGTTAAATCAACAAGCTGATAAAAAATTGAGGTAATGGCATCCTCATTGGGCACGCCGGACAAACCATCATAGCGGTTGTAGATCGTATTGTATTTATCATAGCCGACAATATCCACCTGATCGTCGCCGGGATACCACGCGGGAGAAGTGCTATACACGTAGCTGTTGTAGGTCCAGATCAAGTTGTGCAAGCCATACGTCTCCGTAAGTTCGGTATAGAGCAGATCCCACAGCCGTTTATATACATCCGCGCCTGCCGAAGCCCACCAGAACCACGCGCCTTCCCCATTCAACCCGCCGTTGCCCTCCGCCTCATGATAGGGACGGAAAATAACCGGCACATTATTATCTTGCAGAATCTGCAGCTGTTTCGCCAAATCCTTAATTGTCATCTTCACGTATTGATATTCTTTCGTACCGGGAACCACCGCATTGGCTGTATTAAAATTGGTTTCCGTCGGCTTGTAGGTGGCGTTCTTCCAATCCACAAACTCCCCGAGCTGATAAGTGGTAAAATTTCGCGGCACATTGATATGCCAGGAAGTAGTCGCGATCCCGCCCCGGTTATTCACCCAATCGATCATCCGATTGGTTGTGCCGTCCTCCCAACCGTAGAGCGGATTATAGTTCATAAGATCGAAGCCGCGAATTGCCGGATACTTTCCGGATAAATTGTAGATCCAATCAAACTCCAACTCAGAATTGCCGTCATTTCCGCCTCCATAAATCTCCTGTTGTCCAGAGATAATATGGTTGCCGTAAACCTCCGTTAAATAATTCATCAAAAGCTGCGTTTCCGGCGTGGCCTGGGGATCCGTTAGAACAGGTTGCACATCCAAGGGATCAAGATCGGCATGATCCACAGTGAAGGTGTCAAAATAAGCGAATCCCCAACCGGCCTTCAATTGGATGGTGTTGCTTCCTTGGTTCAGCTTATGAAAACCAAAATCGAAATTCGACCATGTGGTCGTGTAGGGCAGCATATACGAACCCTTCGTAACGCCGTTAACGGTTAAATATTGTAGTCTGCCGTCTGGACTGAGCTCCTGCATATATCGGGTGGAGATCGCATACATGCCGGTTTCCGGGACGGTCACTGTAAAAGTGATTGTGCCAGAATTCTGCATCCAGACAAATCCGCTCCCGGAGAATCCGGGTTTGGGTTGTCCGTAGATTTCAGTGACCACTTGAAGATCTGAGGTGAGCTCAGCTTCTTCGCTTTCAATCGTGAAAAGTGCGGAGTCTGCTTGAACGGGTGTTGTCATAAATTCGAGCGGCAGAGGAAATAGGAGAGTAAATGCCAGCAAAATTACACTTGCCTTCTTGAGCAAATCGTTCATTCCCATCTTTCCTTTCCATGTTAAATTTGATAAATGATTGTTCGATCTATCAACTCATGGATGCGCTTTCACATAATACATACCTTATGTACCAATTGATGTAAATATATCAACATTGAAAGTTCTGTACTACTTAACGTCAACCACTGATGCCGCCCAGATATTCCGTTACCTCGCCTACTGCGTCGGGACACCATTCGTGATGATGATCGAGATGATGTCGGACTGTTTACAACCGCGGATCAGCGCGGAGTCAAATTCCAGTTTGATAAAAGCAAACACCCGTTCCTTCGTCTTTTCCATTCGACAATGAGTTATCATCCACTAAAATTGTTTTTTGCCATAAGAATATTAGCCTCCGGAATACCGCGCACAAGAAAAAACGTCCGAAACCGATCATCATCGGTTCAGACGTTTTTACAATAAACTTTGCTAAAAGCCGGAGCAATCCGCTCCTATTTCGCTTGAATGTACCCTTCCGCTTTGAGCAGCTCGGCGATCAGGACGGCACCGCCGGCCGCGCCGCGCAGCGTGTTGTGCGACAGGCCTACGAATTTATAGTCGTAGACTGTATCTTCGCGCAAGCGACCGGTCGAGACGCCCATGCCATGTTCCAAATCGCGATCGAGTTTGGTTTGCGGCCGGTTTTCTTCTTCAAAATAAGTGATGAATTGTTTCGGCGCGCTTGGGAGACCCAACTCCTGCGGTCTTCCTTTGAATTGGTTCCAGCGTTCAATGATTTCCGCTTTGGTCGGCTTCTTCTTGAACGATACAAAAATCGTCGCCAAATGGCCATCCGTTACCGGCACGCGGATACATTGCGTCGTAATCAGCGGCGTGCTCGCTTTGATGATCTGTCCACCCTCAACATGGCCCCAAATGCGCAGCGGCTCCTGCTCGCTTTTTTCTTCTTCCCCGCCGATATATGGAATGACGTTGTCCAGCATCTCCGGCCAATCGGTGAAGTTTTTGCCCGCTCCGGAGATCGCCTGATAGGTGGAAGCGACGACGGTCGTCGGCTCAAAATCCAGCAGGGCGTGCAGCGCCGGAACGTAGCTCTGAATGGAGCAGTTCGGCTTGACGGCGATAAAACCTCTGTCCGTGCCAAGCCGTTTGCGCTGCGCTTCGATCACTTCGATATGCTGCGGGTTGATTTCCGGAATGACCATCGGGACATCGGGTGTCCAGCGGTGAGCCGAGTTGTTGGAGATCACGGGAGTTCCCGTTTTGGCATAAGCTTCTTCCAGTGCCCGGATTTCATCTTTTTTCATATCTACCGCGCAGAAGACGAAATCGACCTGATCCGTCACTTCTTCCACTTTGGAAGCATCTTGAACGACGATGTTCTTGACGGCTTCCGGGATTGGCGTAGCCATTTTCCATCTGCCTTGCACGGCTTCTTCATAAGTTCTACCCGCAGATTTCGCGCTGGCCGCAATGGCTGCTACTTTAAACCAAGGGTGCTGGTCCAATAGCTGAATGAACCGTTGACCTACCATGCCTGTTCCGCCCACAATACCAACCTTCAATTTTTCTCCCATCTAAACATCCTGTCCTTTCTCTTTATCGTTTTTTTATCTGTACCTCGGCCAATCCAAATGCTTCCCCTGTCAAATAAAAAAATCCCACCTCCAAGACAACAATTTCGTCTTGGGGGCGAGATTGGTATGCCCGCGGTACCACCCCAGCTTCGTCGATACGTCGCCGCATCAACCTCTTCAAGTACAGCATGCCACTTGGCAAGGCCTATACTCTAGCTCTGTAACAGGAGCTCCTGACACACCATCCCTCATCATCCGATCGTTCCGGTGTGCTGCTCAGAGGCTTTTTTCAATAAAGAAACGCTTTGCTCCTTTTCAGCGCGCGGAGCTCTCTGTGAAAGTTTTCGTTTACCTACTCATCTCGTCATCGCATTTTAAATGTTGCGTTTATCTTACCAAATAACGCCCCACCCGTAAACCATAAACTTAAAGGAAAAACCGCGAAATACATCGCGGTGACAAATGGTTAAGCCATATGCCTAACTATAGAACGGATTATGCCCGTTGCCCTTGCCAGAAGGCATCGCGCCTGGGACTCCTTCTGCTTCAAGCAACGGACGAACCACCAGCTTCACAGGCCATTCCTTGCTCTCAAATATGGTTTGGTACAGCTCGGCATAGTCCGCTTCGGGAAGCTCAGCAGCTTGAAGTGCCTCTTTCCATGCTTCTCTTGTAATGGTCCACAATTGCTGCTTTGGAATGTCATAGACCTCAGATAGAGCTTCCATAATGGACGCCAAATTGACTTGGGTACCAAGGGATTGTACATAAAAAATCAGCTTTTGGATTGTCTCATTGTACAGACTGTTGGAATAGCCGGGGCGAATATGATATTTCGGATCTGCTATGCCATGCTTGTCCAGATAAGGCTGATGAAGGCGCACTGAATCATGGTCACGGAACAGGAGCCCCTTGACTTGGTTACCCTTCAATACTAGACAGCAGTTCTGCCCGTGAAGCTCCGGCACTACTCCAATCTTAAATAGACGCATAGTCACACCATAAAACATAGAGGCAAGATCCGTGTAGAAACTAAGAACCTCCCCGTAGGTGAGAGACTTCCCCATAATTTCAGACAAGAAATGCCGCCCGCCCAAGTTCACTCCTAACGCAGACATTGGAATGACTTTGTAGTCTTCTTTTAAAAGCTCAGATGGGTAAAGGCGGAGCTGTGCAGATAGATGACGAGGATGATCATCAAACAGCCCCATGGCTGCTGGCATGTAGCCCCACCAGTGCTGTTCCTCGCACAGATAGACCTTGTGTTGCAGGGTTTCATCACAGGCAACAGCCTGACGCAGCATCTTTTCCCCAGCCAGGCCGTTAAGCAGCTTTACAACCGGTAAGTACCGTGCAGCTCCCAAGGAAAGTACACTCACGGGCAGCTTGAGCATGACGCTAGACTCCGAAATTGGAGCCATTGAACGCAACGAGGAGGTAGCCAGAAAATCGCCTGCCTCTACATCCAGAACAAGGAGGGTTCCCTCTTCTATTTCTTGATTAAACTTGTGCAAAATAATATGCTTCAGCTGCCAAGGATGCACAGGAAGTACTACGTATTCATCCGAGCTTATGCCCCGTCGATCCATCTCTTCCTCCACGGCAGATCGCTGCTCGGGATTCAATAGATCCAGACAGGACACACGTCCGTTCTGACAGCCTTGTTCGACCGAATCGGCCCGCAACGCGACCCAGCGAAGCCGCACTGGATTTCCAAATTCAGCCGAATACTGCAAATGGTCCTCCTCGGAAAAGCCCATTTTGGCTTTGGCTGACGGGTGGAAGGGACGGTCTCGCAGCGCAGCGATCTGTTCCCCTTTGATAAACCACTGGTACGGGGAGGCCGGTGTAAAGGCCAGCAATTTTTCCACATGCTCCTGACCTAGACTAATTGAAAGCTGCTGAAACGCGGCTTCTATACATTTTAGGAAGTCCTGGACACCTGGTTGAGCATAGGCTTCATCAGACAGTGCAGAACCCAGCACGGCCTCCGCCACTTCTGACGGAGAGTCAAGGGCTTCCCACTTATCCCTGCCCATTTTCCGATAAATAGGCGAATTCTGAACCCACTCCAGTCCCAGACGAAGGCTTGTCTGCACCAGAAACATTATCTCACCTACATGAACATGAACTCTGGGTTCTCCTACAAAGCTTCCGTATTGCTGCTGAATCTGCTCTGATGCTTCAGATAAAGGCTTGATCGTATTTTCATCCAATCCATAAAGCTGTTCCGCCAGAACAGCATTTAATAAATCAGCATTGATCTGCTGCTTGGCCAACTGCTGACCGGACTGTATCGTCGATGGCTGCATGTTCCTTCCCTCCCGTCAAATAGTAAAACTCCGGATGCGGATGGCCTAGAAAATCGTGATGAGAAATTGTCCAGCAGTAGGCTCCCGACTTTTCGAATATAACAATGTCCCCTACACACAGACGTTCTACTTCTGCATCCGTGTGTAATCGATCTTTAGGCGTGCACAGCTCGCCCACGATCGTAACCTTGCCGTGTCTGACCTCTGGTCGGTCAAAGGGATAAGTCCACCTGTCTGTCGGCATGATGACAAAGGGATGATTATGCCCCCAGGAAGCTGGCAAGCGGTTATGGTGCGTCCCTCCCCTGAGCACAGCGAACTGCTGTTGATGAGAGGTTTTGATATCGATGACCTCAGCCGCATAATAGCCGTGATCCGCAACAATGAATCGACCGGGCTCGAACAGCAGGTTCATACCGGCGAGTCGCTTGATTGCATCGCTTTGCGCTATTAAGGATGTGAACAGCGGCCAGTCGAATTCCGGTGCTTCATTATAGGAGACGCCAAAGCCTCCGCCTGCGTTGATAACCTCAATCTCGAGATCATAGCGGGCTGCCCACTCCGCCACCTTTTGCAAATAGAGTTCAATCATTTCTGCATGCAGCTTTGCATCAAGATTGTTTGATAGCGAGTGAAAATGAAAACCGCACAGCCGGACTGCCCCCTGTCCCTCATTTCGAATCATCGCAATCGCTTGCCCGATCAGCTGCTCATCCAGTCCAAAGGGAGTGGGGCGTCCACCCATCGTAATTTTCGTCTGTGGTAGCGTATCCGCTCGCAGATTGATGCGAAGCAGGATTTTCACTGGATCAATCCGGTCCCTGGCCAGCCAAATCATTCTTCTCAGCTCAAGGAGGCTTTCTACATGGATGTAAGTCACATTATGCTGGATAGCCATTTCCAGCTCGGATTCTCTCTTTCCCGGCCCCCCGAACAAAATCTGAATGCTATCGCTGATTTCTCTTACCTTGAGCAGTTCACCAATGGAAGCGACCTCGAATCCATCCACCAGCGGGAGCAGAGACTCAATAACCCGCGGGTCAGGGTTCGCTTTGATCGCGTAGAACAGCCTCGCCCATGATGGCATAGTCTGCTGCATTTCCCGGACATTTTTCTGTATGCCATCCAGATCATACACGTAAGCACATACGGGCTCCCGACTCTTTGTCTGCAGTTGATGAATGGCCTCCCATACCTTTGGCTTCATGTCCATCCACCTGCGCTCAGATAGTCATTCCGCTTCTGCATATAAGCACGAAATGCCGTGTTCCTATCGTCTCCTAGCATATAAATGAACACCCCTCGATCCGACCAGAACTGCATATCCTCCTTGCTCCTTGCCACTGCCGCATACGGAACACCGCAGCGCTGTGAAACATCAAACAATAGCTTCAACTGGTTTTGGACCTCCGGATGATCCGTTTGCCACGGCACACCAAGGGATTGTGATAGATCTGCTGCCCCCTCAAGCACGAAGCTGACCTGTGGATGGGCCAGTATAGCTTCGCTATTCCGAATGCCTTCCGTACTTTCGATCATCGGTACGATCATGATGTTCTCATTCGCTTCTTGGATGTAGTCAGTCAGTGAATATTTGGCGAAGCTTGCCGGACGGCCGCTGTTCAAGCTGCGCATTCCCAAAGGATGGTAATATGCATAACGAACGGCCTCCTCCACTTGCTCTAGCCGCTCAACATGGGGGATCACTAGACCCTGAGCACCGCAATCCAGCAGCTTCAAAATTTCGGTTCGTTCCACCCTTGAGATTCGGACGAGCGGTGTCATGCCCATCAGTTCAGCAGCACGAATCAGTTCCTCAACATTCTCCATATTTGTGGAAGCATGCTCGTAATCGATAACGATAAAGTCATATTCAGCATGACCGATCATTTCCACAATCACAGGATGCGGGATGGAAACGAATAGTCCGAAGACGGGCTGTTTTTGATTTATTTTTCCTATTAATGTGTTGGGTCTCATAACAGCCCCTCCCTGGCCCTCCGCAGCGGATTGGCCACCTTACGGAAAAAGAGCTCGCTATCGCCGTATATCCGGCGCTTCGTCATCTCCTCGATCAACGCTTCCTCCGAGAACAAATCGAACCATTCGAACCTTTCCCTATACTCGGGATGCTCCTTCTGGTACTGATCAATTGTTGCCGCACATTGTCGCCAGAATTCCTGCTCCGGCAATCCGAAGTGTTCTAAAGTCAAGGCAAGCTCGGTCATGCAAATGAAGAAGAAAGCATCATACGTATAATCACGAACCTCTGAAACATGAGCGGCATGGATGAACGAATAACGGTTGAATTTTCGATGGGTCTCTGGCTCTGGATGCAGATTCGGTGCCAACTGAGGATAGAGCAGTGTATTCGGAACATAACGTACGCTATCATGCAAATCCTTGATGATCATCCGTTTTGGAAGTCCATCCTCCAGGACCAAAATAATGTTCTGCGCATGAGATTCCAATGCAATTCCATGTGAATAAAGCAGATGAATGATAGGGCGGACTAAGGTCTGGATGAGCGCTTCGCTCCACCGCTTGATCCCGTGCTGGTCGATGACCTTTCGGATGAAGGGCTCGTTGTTTTTTTGCACCAGCATCAGTGCATTCAGTGGCCAGGCGTCCTCCCGCTCCAGAAGGTAAGTAGAAATGTTTTCCCGCCAGATTGCTCCAAGTGTGCCGTAGGCGCTTTGATATTGAACCGTGGACATTTCTTCATACCGGAAAGAGACCCCCATCACCTCTTTGAGAATATGGAATTGTTCCCGCTGTAGAAATTCGTCCTGACGAATCAGATCATCCAGCCAATCGCTGATCCGCGGCGCATTCTGAGTGGTATGGTGTGCAAGTATACGGGAGGTGGAGGTATTCGTGATGCTAAGTGATAATTTAATATAAGAAGCATCATTACGTTTCCTGTTTGACAGGGATCGAATCGACTGCTGCGCCCGGTAAGGACTTTCGGAGGTTCCAAGCGGAATTAGCTGCCTGTTGATGCGCTGATGGGTAAAGACAGCACCCAGCTTGCGCTCCCACTGCCAAGGATGCACAGGAATCAGCACATACTTGCTTCCATCCCCCTCCTGCTCCAGAATACGGGTGAACCTTTGCCGATCCTTCTCTGTCAGATGCTGTCCATAGAGCTCCTCCTCTGTGTACCCTGTTGAAAGTGCTGTATCCATAAGCTCCTCCTTGACGGCAACCCAGTAGAGATGGATTTTCTGATTGAACTCCGGTCCATAGGTCTGATTGTCTTCTAAGGAAAAGCCAAGTCTGGATTTGTAGCTCGGATGATAGGGATGTCCGTCTGTCATATGGCTCTCAAGCGCATCATAATGCCTGTCTTGATCCGGAATGCAATCAGGGATAACGAGCCTGCTTTGATAGTCCTTTGCCAACGTTTCCAGCAATTCATGAATGAAGGAGGGAACCTGAGGACCGTCTAAATGGTTCAGAACCAGTTCCTCCAGGAACAGATGCAAATCGGTACATGGCGCACCTTCTCTTTTCAAGGATCCTTTGACAATTTTGATGCGGCCGAAGGAGTATTTCTCCTCCGCCTCACAGGAATAAATGACAGGTTGTCCACCTGAGCTAATCCCGCACGTCTTCCAGGTCCTGTCGGTTCTGTCACAGCTAAGGATGCCTTCGAACCACAAAGCCTCAAGCGTCTGGCGCATGATTTTCTCCTGGACCTCGTCATATGAAACCAGTTTCTCGTTAGACAAAGAGCCGATGGTTACCACTCGTTTCACTCCCTACCTTCTTGATCATATTGCGCACAGGGACATAAGCCGGTGTCTCGCTAATCCCCCAAAGACAGCTCATCATATTTCGCTTCGCATGGAACACATCTGACGTTAGCAAATACTTGACATAAGCGTTCCCGGATCGCAAATATTCCTGCATGAGCACTTCATGAACGATCCTCCAAAAATGCTCTTCCATGACGCGAACATCTCTGGCTATGGTATGAATCAATGACCCCAAATGATTTACGATAAAATAGTATGACGTCCGAGCCCAGGCCTCTTCTCTTGGATAAAATAGTGGACTGGATGAGCTTAATTCACCCGATTTCTTCTCTATTTCTACGCTGACCCCTTCCAGATCTCGAATGATAAAGGCAGTTGGCATCCCCTCCCGAATACTGAGCAGCGTGTTCTGTAAATGTGCTTCAAAATGAATGCCCTTCTCCCAGGCGATGCGAACAATCGGCAGGAGTGACAAGTCCAAATATCGTTCAAACCATCGCTCAATATGAGTGATGTCAGCCTTCAGCATCGATATAAGGCGTGAGGGTTTTCCCGGTACAGGCGCCTCTACTAGGCTTGCTAGCACAAAGGTACAATTCGTGTCGTATTCGATGGGCCGGTAGGCAATCGTGAACAACCGGGTGAGCTCCTCTTCTTCAAATCGGCATGTGGTGAACCCCGTTTCGTAAGCGATGCGAGTTGGCGATTCTGGACCAAAGCCATCTTGCTGCAGCAAATAGCGTGAGGCATCTAGTGTTCTGCGCATTTGTATATCGCTATTATTGCGAACCATGTTCGTAATCTGCATATTCAAAGGCAGCTTGATGTTGCAGTTCATTTCAGGGAGAAAGACTGTTCGCACCGAGGTCGTTGGATAAGCAAGGGGACCCAGGCTGCCGAGAGGGATCAGTTTCCCTTCACGTACATACTCCTGAACCGCAGCAAGCTCTAGCACATGGTTATATTGCCATGGGTGGACAGGAAGCAGAGCGTATTCACTGCTCCTGTCGCCGAGCCGATCGCGAAGCTGTACATTCAGGCTTTCCTGCAGCAGCACTTTTTTCTCGTCAGACACCCACTCTTCCTGGTACATATCCCTTCTCACGGCAAAATACTTCAACTGAAACGAAGTTCGCAGCTCCGGGCTGTACATTCGAACATCCATTTCGGAGAACCCCAATGAATTTTTGGGAAAAGGATGAAAGGGATGGCCGTAGATAAGGGCTTGCTCAGATGTCCGATAGTCTGAAATCTCAAGCTCATCTGCCTGTTCAAGAAACAGGGCTAGATTGCGATTGCTGTTGTCGACCCTTTCTGCAAAGCTTTGTGCCTTCTCCTTCCTGATTTCAGCGACACCTGAGACCTCGCGAATGATCCAGCGAACCAGGTCTCTGTATTCTACTAAACCATCTATCTTTTCTTTGCTGGACCAACGCATGCTGTGATATTCATGCTCTCCTGTATCCGAATAATAAGAGAGCTTTCCATAGACCGTAACGCCGCTTGCCTTGAAAAGAACAGCATATTCCATAGTGTCAGCATTCATGAGAATAAGCTCGCCAAATTCCTGCACCAGCTCGCGGATATAACAGTTAAGCAGCAGCTTGCACGAATGCAGATTGGCTTGGCACTGGCTATCGGACCGAAGCTTGCTTTCCATTTCAAACAAAGGGGTCAACCTTCCTTCCAGAAAATAAATAAGTTGCAGACTTACGATGCATCATCCGTTCAAATTGGATACCTCTGCAATGGCTTCTATTACTGATTTTTCAAAGATCGACAGCACTTCTGCCGTTTCTTGCTCTGTGATGATCAGCGGCGGCAAAAATCGTACTACAGCGGAGTGACGACCGCCCAGCTCAACGATGAGTCCATGCTCAAAACATTTTCTCTGAATCGCGGCAGCGAGCGCTCCATCTGGTGGATAATGGCCCAAGCGATCTTTAAGACCAGCTGTATTCACAATTTCAACCCCGATCATCAGCCCTCGACCCCGAACATCGCCAATGTCCTCAAATCTGGCTTTAAGTTCGTTAAGGCTAGCCTTAAACTGTTCGCCACGGTCTCGCACGTTCTGAAGTACGCTTTGCTCCCGAATGTATCGCAGTGTCGCAAGTCCAGTGGCCATCGCCAATTGATTGCCGCGGAAAGTACCGGTATGCGCACCCGGCCGCCATTGATCCAGCTCTTCCTTGTAAATGACGAGGGACATGGGCAAGCCGCCTCCCACCGCTTTGGAACAGACGATCACATCGGGGATAATCCCGGCATGCTCGAATGAGAACATGCAGCCTGTACGGCCGATCCCTGTCTGAACTTCATCAATGATCAGCGGGATTCCTCGTTCAGCCGTAATGCGCCGCAGCTCTCGCAGCCATTCAAGGTTAGCTGGAATGGCCCCCCCTTCGCCCTGGATCGTCTCGACGATGACGCCGCAAGGTGCGGAAATGCCGCTTTCACAGTCATCCAGCAGGTTTTCAATATACTGTGCGCTCAGCTTGGCTGTCATTTCGCCTCCCATGCCGAATGGGCAGCGGTATTCATAGGGAAAAGGCAGGAAATGAACATCTGGCAGCAAGCTTTGCAGCTGCTCTTTTTTGCTCAAATTGCCGCTCATAGCGATCGTTGCCTGCGTTGAGCCATGGTAGCTCCCTTGGAAGGCAAGAATAGACTTGCCTTTTGTCGCATATTTGACCAGCTTGATGGCAGCTTCTACCGCATCCGCTCCAGTGGGACCGCAGAACTGTATCTTAGTGCTATCTCTTAGCTCAACCGGTAAAATCGAAAACACTTCCTGCATAAAGGCAAGCTTAAGGGGTGTGGCCAAATCCAGAGTATGCAGCGGGATTTCCTGCTCTAGCACTTCACGAATCGCATCCAATACAATGTCGTGGTTATGTCCCAGCGCCAGCGTACCGGCACCTGCCAGGCAGTCATAATACATGCGCCCCTCCGTATCGGTTACTTTTATTCCTTTGGCTCTGCTGATCACAAGTGGAAAATGCCGGGGGTAAGAACGTGCATTCGATTCCTTTTCCTCCTGCAGTCTTAGATAATCGTTCTGCAATTTAACTGACATAGGTTGCTACGCTCCTTTTCTCCAGTCATCTGATTGCTTCTTCGAACAGATACTCCAAATACAGACGAACTACATCACGGGAAGCTCCTTGATATGAAAATACGTGATACGTCATGTCAGGAAGGGCATTGACCTCTAAAATAGCACCGATGGGCTGCATCAGAGGGAGGCTGATATCAGGACAGCGTATATCGATTCCCGCGACATCAATTTGAAGTACCTCTGCAGCGTCTATCGCCATTTTCTTGTTGGCCTCACATATGGTGTCGGTGCGATCGGCATAGATTTCACGGATGTCATTTGCAGCAGCATTTTGAGTGTCATACAGCTCCACCTGAGTTCCAGCCGGGATGAGATCGTCCAGGGCTACCCCCTGCTTGTCCAGCACCATCGTCAACTCTCTCGAATCCATGCTGATTTCGGCAAATGCCTCCATTTGTCCAATGTCGTTGCGGATTATTCTGGATTCATTTAGCAGCTGAATCAACTGCCGGATTGAAGCTGAACCATCGCCAATCACACAGGCTGGACGGTATTCAGTGACCGCAGCCACCTTACCATTGATAATCAGTACGCGATAATCCTTGCCTGGTATGAATTGCTGAAGCATCATGCTCTTACTGTAAAAGCTTGCTTTCCGAATGGCCTCGCCCAGCTGCTTCCTGGTCCGAACGTCAAGTGTCACGCCGGCACTGCCGCTGGCATCAAGAGGTTTGACCACGACAGAGGATTGGTTCTCCAAGAACCGGACCGCCTCTTCTCCCATCTCCGAGATCACCATAAATGGGGGGATGGGCAGCCCTCGCCTTTGCAGCAAAAGGTTGGTAGCCTCTTTGTTTTTTGCCAGCAGTCCAGCCATCAAAGAGAGCTTGTGGGATCTCGTCTTATTAATCACGATGCTTCTTCCTTGATAAGTTAGCTCCAGGAAATCCTCACACCCTTGAAGAAGCGGCCGACAGGTTATGCCCATTTCATGAGCTTTGCTTAGGATCAGTCGATTATGTAGATTTTGGAGCTTTGCTCCATCCATCCTAAACCCTCCATTGTCCGATGAAGCTTTGCGGGTTCGAACTCTTCATCGCAAAATAAGTCATTGCGAATATTTTAATGATATTGATAATCATTATCGTTTGTTATTATCTTACAAAATATCGCTTGTTTCTGTCAATATTAATCTATTAAGGAAAAATATGATACTTGTATTACAATGTTGGGATATTCAGAAAGCGCCCTATATTAACGAAAGAGCGCCTCCCTATGAGTGATAGTTTTTAGTGGGTGATAGAATAGATGTCTGTTGAGGAATGGTGAAAGAGGTAAATAGAATATACATACAGGAGCTTCTCTAAGAGAAGCTGGATAGAGGTTAATGCCCCCTTTTGGGACAAGTCGAACAATAATCATTCGGTTCATCTGACACCAAATAATAGTAACAGCAGGTTTTGCGCACACGAATTGGAGTATCGGACTCCGATGTTGTCGTTTTAGGGCTGTTAAATTGCTGAAGTGGGTTACGTGATTCACCAAAGAGGTGAGCGGGAGCATCATGAAGCAGATAATGGTAATCCTCCTCAAATTGTTTCCTTTGCTCAAAGCTGGCTCCCTCTACATATTTCTTCTCATACAGCCAGTACACATAAATGGCCGTATTTTCCCATAATACGGATTTGGAGATTTTAGCCGTCTTGGACAGTGCGTTCCATACCCTGGATAAATTCCCGGCAAACATCTGCTGGATGATCTGATCGCGCCATTCCTTACGCAGTCCTGCCTGCGGCATACTTATCCTGGTATTGAGCAGCCGAGCTTTAGGCAACCAGACCTCCCCCTGATAGCTTGATTCGATCCAGCCGTTCTCCAGTGTTACATTCAAACCTTTGTTGAAAAGCGACATGGCATATAGCCCAGACGCCACAACGAGATAAGCGTAACGCTTGGCAAACAGCGATACCGTTGCAGTCTCCGATGTGGTCTCAAAAATGTCACCTACCCTGCGCAAATAGTGCTGACATTTCTCCTGATTCAGCAAATCGGCAAAAGGAATACAAAATGCCGAATCCGCCGCCAAAGGGTTCAGGGACAGGCGGTATTCAGCAGTAAGAACCTCTAGCTCCTCGGGCTCAAGCCAGGTGTCCATAGCGTTGTTCATCATGTATCTTTCTCCCCCTTCCGTAAGGAATGCATAACGGTGTTCCAAAAAGCGGATCTACGGCAATTTCACAATCCATTTGAAAAACGGTCTGGACCATTTCGCGCGTAACGATATCCTCCGGTCTCCCCTGAGCATAAATGGACTTATTATGGACCGCAACAACATGATGGGCATAGCGACAAGCCAAATTCAGGTCATGCAAAACCATCACAATCGTACGATGTTCCTTCTCATTTAACTCGAACAGCAAGTCCAGAATATCGATTTGATGGCTCATATCCAGATAGGTTGTCGGCTCGTCAAGCAGCAACAATTCGGTGCCTTGAGCCAGCGTCATGGCAATCCAGGCCCGCTGCCGCTGCCCGCCCGAGAGCGCATCTACAGGTCTGTCCGCCAGCTCGGACAGCTGTGTAGACTGGAGCGCAAGCTGAACCATGCGTTCATCCTCACGCGACCATTGTTTCAGCCAACTTTGGTGCGGATACCTCCCCTGTCTGACAAGTTGCCTTATGGTCAGGCCTTCAGGAGCTACAGGACCCTGAGGTAAAATAGACATCCGCCGGGAAATTTCCTTAGTCGGAAGCTTGGCTATTTCATCTCCATCCAGCAGCACTGAACCCGTCCGAGGCTTCATTAATCGTGCTATTGTGCGCAGCAGTGTAGATTTACCGCATCCATTGCTGCCAATCAGCACTGTAATCTTCCCTTTTGGAATGGTCAAATTCAGATTGTCGATAATTGGGTTGTCTCCATAGGAGATGGTCAGGCCTTTGGCTTCCAGGATACTCACAATTCTCCTCCTCACTAAAACTGATTTCTATTTTTGAATAGCAAATATAGGAAAAATGGTGCGCCGACTCCCGCGGTAAACACCCCTGCAGGTACATCCTTCGGTAAAAATACGGTACGCCCGATCAAATCGGCACCGAACACAAGCAGAGCTCCCACGAGAGCCGACGTAAGAAGCAGACTGCCGAACATACGCCCTACCAGCTTCCTGGCGATATGCGGAGCGATTAACCCGGCAAAGCCGATAGTCCCTGCTACCGATACCGCAAATCCGGCGAGGAGCACACTGCATAGCAAGAGTCCAAGGCGATGGCGCTGTACGGGTACACCCAGTCCAGTGGCCAGATCATCCCCGAATTCCTGAGCATTCAAGCTGCGGGCTAACCAAAGGGTAAGTGGAACCACCACCAGAAGAACGGGAAGAATCGTATATACATCCCCCCAAGTAGCCCCATACACACTTCCTGTCAGCCAGATGTAAGCTTGCCCTGCTGTGTAAAACGGGCTAATAATCAGCATGAATGTAGTGCCAGCCCCGGTAATTGCAGATATTCCAATCCCAATCAGCACGAGGCGGATCGGAGTCACTCCTGCTTTCCAGGCCAGCGCAAAGATGAACAGCGACGTTGCAATGGCACCCAGAACTGCGAAGAGTGGCAAAAGCTTGATGCTAATGGCTCCACCCAGCAGCGTAACAAAGCCAACCGCGGCCACAGCGGCACCGCCCGTAATCCCAATGACATCCGGAGAGGCCAGCGGATTGCGGATCACCCCTTGTAGAATAGCTCCGGACATCCCCAGCGCGGCACCGACTAGCAGTGCCAACAGCACTCGCGGCAGCCTCAGCGTAAGAACAACAAAATCATTCTCCCCTGAATCCACCCCGAAAATAGTCTGAAGAACATTCAAAGGCGATATTAAATCACTCCCTACGCTGGTTCCTAGCACGCAGGCAAGCATGACCAGAAGCAGAAGTATCGCGATGACCAGCACCGACCTCTTCTCGATCTGGAGCGACACCGATTCCTTTTTATTTCGAAAAGTGATGAGCTCCTTCATATCTTCGTTACCCCCTTTCGAGCAATGTAGACGAAAAAGGGTCCGCCAATGAGTGCCGTCATCACACCAAGCGGAATCTCCTCTGGCATGATGATTAAGCGTGCTGCGACATCGGCCGTGAGAAGAAGTACGGCTCCTCCAACCAGAGAGTAAGGGATGAGCCAGCGGTAGTCATTCCCGATGAATGCGCGCATGATATGCGGAACGACAAGGCCGACAAGGCCGATTGAACCAGCCACTGCTACAGCCCCTCCGGCAAGAAGCACAACCACTGCCCCCATGAGGGTTTTGACCAAGAGCACGTTCTGTCCCATGCCTTTGGCAATATCATCACCCGTCAGCAGTAAATTGATCGACCTGCCCATGAATAGGGCCACAAGAGCGGCCAAGGACATATATGGCAGAACAGGATACAGCATTTCCAGCGTCCGCCCGCTTACAGAGCCCGCCATCCAAAACAGCACATCCTGCAGTCCGGTCCCATCCAGGACCAGAACCGCTTGAGTAAAGGAAGAGAATAAGGCGGTAATGGCCGTACCTGCCAGGACAATTTTGATCGGAGTCAGACCATCCCGCCCGATCGAGCCGAGAAAGTAAACCAGAACCGCCGCAATCGCAGCCCCGGCAAAACCAAACCACATCATCGTCTTTAGAGAGGTTACGGACAGACCAACAATCGCAATAACAATAAAGAAAACCGCTCCGGCATTGATGCCGAACACGCTTGGAGACGCCAAGGGATTCCGTGTCAACGCTTGCATCAGCGCCCCGGCAACTGCCAGGCTGGCGCCGACAACCGTTGCAATAATCATACGCGGCAGCCGCTCCGTTTGAACTATAATTTGTGCGGCAGAACCTTCGTCATAATTCACGAATGCTTCTACTGCAGTGGGGACGGAAATTGCGGTCCGTCCAAAAATCAGGCTTCCAGCACTTGCAGCGGCAAGTAGCAAGAATAATACAATGAGGCCGTAGACCTTGGATTTTCCTTGTGTCAAAAGGGGAAACATATCCTCACTCTTTCATCCATTGAAATGCAAAGGACCTGCCTGATCGGGCAGGCCCCTTTCCCAGTTATTTTTGCAAGTTAAAATATTTGTACAGATCATCAAGCATCAGATTGGCCGATTTGTAGCCACCCGCACTATTCCAAGCTACCTCATCCACCTGAACAACCCGATTATTCTTGACGGCATCCAGGTTGGTCCAGAGCTTGCTGCTGGTCCATTCCTTATAGGTTTTGTCGATGGCTTCTCGGTCGGTACCAGAATTGAAGTTGAAGATCAGGTCAGCATTCATATCCGGGATGCTCTCTTTGGAGGTAAGCTCGACTCCCCATTTATCCTCATCATGACCTGGAGGTCTTGTAAACCCAAGCTCTTTCAAAATGTTGCCGGCATAGCCCATATAGAAAATACGCACCTGATCAGCTCTAAAATTGGTGATGGTCACCTCAATCGGAAGTTGATTCCCCATTTTTTGCTTGAAATCAGCCACTCTGGCCTCCCAATCAGACAACAACTGGTTCGATTTGTCTTTAACGTTCATTGCCTCGCCCGCGAGCTTCAGCGTCTCCTTCCAGTCGTACAGCTTCTCCGTGACAACCGTTGGTGCAATCTTGGAGAGCTGGTCATAGATATCCTCATGTCTTGACTTGGTGGCAATAATGAGATCCGGCTTCAGCTTATGTATTTCCTCCAGATTCGGCTGTGTCTCCTCCCCGACCTGAGGAACGTCTTTAAGATCCGCTCTTAAATATTCATAGACAGGCTTTTGCACCCACGATTCCACTATACCTGTCGGTTTCACGCCAAGTGAAACCACCACATCATTAGCACCTTGGTATAGAGTTACGATTCTCTTAGGCGTACCGGAAATCTTGGTTTCCCCCATGGCATGCTTAACGGTTCGGGTCTCTCCAGAGGCGTTTGCTTTATCTGAAGATCCGCCCGATGAACATCCTGCCAATACTGAAATAATCAAGATAAGGACCAAATAACTTCGTAACGATTTGTGAAACCTAGACATATCTTTTCCTCCAATTGATTTTTAATTGATATTGAGACTCATTATCAATTAAATTTTAAAGGAGCGAGGAAAAATATTCAAGTACTTCCTTACAAATATTTTACTTGACAATATAGTTTGATTAAGACAGAAAAATTCCTCGACCAACCTGAGGTCAGCGAGGAATTTGAATCAGTGAGTAAAACTAACTTCCATTATTGCACAATATACACCCATGGCATGACAAGTAGATATCATGTTTCGCGCATTTTGGATACCCTATTGGGATGGTAGGACAATCATCATCTTCATCAATTTCAGACCATTCTAAATAACTGTTCATATCTATACTTTCCTTATCAAAGGCATTAATCATTAGCCGAAACTGTTTTAAACATTCAATTAGCCAATCTTTGCGCGGTTCATAACTTAATCTTTCCCATCCCAAGCCATCAATTGCACTTGAAATAGTACGTAAAAGAAAATCTTTTTCCCGTTCAAAGAAAGCTATGGTCCAAGGTATTTCATCTATGTCAAAACCAACTGTTCCGATGCCTACTACGGACTGATCGCGTTGCCCTAACCAAATCATTATTTCTTTTTCTCGATTTGTCTCAGCTAATATCGATCCACTAATAACTAGCACCTCAATAAAAACCGAGGTTAATCCATTAGACATATTAAGTGATTCGACTAAATGCTCTAGATTGCTAGGCATTGATATAGTGTTTCCCATTTTTTTATTTTTTTAATTCCTTTCATTGTAACGTTGTTGCATTCACGAAACGCCCCGTCTTTAGATAGGCTCTTTATTCGTGAATACAATCTATTCTTAGGTTCTCTAATAAAAATTTTTTACAAATCTTGATCCAGTTATTTCAAATCCAAGTTCATTATAAAATTTGTGTGCCTCTTCTATTCTCTTATTGCCAGAAACTAACCATGTACCTTTACAATCTAGTTCCTTTGCCAAGTTATCCGCGTAATTCATCAAGGTTTTTCCAATCCCTTTTCTTTTAGCTTCCTGATCCACAACTAATACAGAAATTTCCCCATATCTTGTAGTGTCTTCTATGTTCTCTCGAATTCTAAATCCTAATGTTCCTATTACTATACCCTCTTCCTCATAAACGAAAAGCTGATCAAATGGACTTCTCTCAACAAACCCTAAGCGATCTTGCATTTGTTCTTCAGTAATATCTCTGTTGAGTAATTGAGTCATTAATCGACTTAAAGAGTAACAATCATTTTTTGTTGCTGCTCTAATTAAATATTTCAAAATAATCCTTCCTCTTTATGTATTTTTGATAGTTGTATTCTCAGCAATATCGGCTAATGTTCAATTTCCCGCCCTTTTCCTCCTACTAGGTCCGTATTAGATCTTCACACCCTTCCCCCAATTTCATTGTTAGCCTCCATTAATTTGAGTTTAAGACATCACCAAAAATTTAGCGAGTTATAGATTCCGTATTTTTTCCCTCGGTTATTTCAGTTAACGTTCAAGTATTCACGAAACGCTCCAGCCTTAGATAGCTCTTATCTTAGGCTGGGGCGTTTGTTGCCTGAGTCTCTTCTATGATTATACAATTTGACTGCCGACGAGAGTAAGTCTCGTTACGCGAATAAGACATTATATGATGTTGGCGTCTTCACGAGTTACCTTACAAATACCAAGTAAATCCAGTAAGGATTACCTGCCATAGGCCTGTCATTCTTCGAATTTAAATATGCCTTTCGTTTCTCATCCAAATTATTTCAAAATGATAGAACTTGACACTTCCCCAGGCACCACATTTTCCGGTACATTCGTTCTCTTCCAAATACCAATTGCATAAATCAATAAAATAACTAGCTGAATCGCCAGAATAATCAATGCCGTTTGGTCAAGAGAGTCTGATGTTGTATTAGAAATATAATCATGAGCAGCATGCCAGATAATTACAATCCAAAGACTTTTCGTAATACTTACAATTTCCGCAAGAACAAATCCTACCAGTAAGGCGAACAGCATCTGTAACACAAGATACAGCACGTTCTTTCCGTTCAGTGCATTTATAAGATGCAATACCCCGAAAATTATGGAGGAAAAGATAATTGCTCGCTTTCCGCCCTTTGCTGCTAAGAACTTAAGTGCAAGTCCCCTAAAATAAATTTCCTCATTTAATCCAATCGCAATTGTAAAAAATGCCAATATAATGTACTGCACCGGTGTAATCTCAGGACTGAAACCATAAACAGCAATAGGAAGCACTTCTAATGCCAGCAGAGGAGCATACCACCATACATTACTGGAACTCCTATTTTCACTAATTCGGAACCCATATTCTACAAGCGTAAGTTTTGACTTTGTCATAATAAAAACGCCAATAGCCACTGAAATCAAAAGGAAAACCGTCGCGACAATGTATATTGAATACGTATCCAAGCCCATTATCTGCGGAACAGCCATTCCTAATGCCGTCATAAAAGTGCAAAGCAGCCCTACAAGGATCGATGCAATATAAGGATGTTTCTGTACGAATGATTTTTTCATTGGTTTTGCCCCTCCTCTTTTTTTAGCTTCATCATTAATCCCATAAATGAATTGTTTAGCAATCGCCTGATTTCTTCATCACTAAATCGGCAGTTATTAGTAGCAAACATGGACGCAATACCATGGGTTGTAAGCCATATCCCTGCATATAGTTCTTTGGCACTTTGGGAACTTAACCCCGTCCTTTGAGATAGCATTCCAATCACCTCATCATCTCCCTCCGTAGAACCTACGATATCCATCATGCTTTGCTCCCGAAATGCATCCGACATAAATAATAACTTGAACAGATTCTTCTCGTTCTTCGCAAAATCAATATAGGTAAGCCCCATACCAAGAAATCCGTCCTCTTTATGGTCTTCAGAGCTTAGCATGCACTGATTATATATATGCTCAGCCATTTGATAGACCGCAGATTTAAGTCCCTCCATCGACTCAAACGTCCTAAATATCGGATGCACCGAACATCCAATTTCCTTTGCCAAATCACGAGCGTTTAGACTTTCAATTCCCTTCTCCTGAACAATTCGAATCGCTACATTTAGGATTTCGTCTTTTGTTATCTTTATTTTGGGTGGCACACAAAACACCTTCTTATAAGTATCTAACGTTACCTAACATTTGTTACCTATTATATTCTACAAATTAATAAAGTCAACAAAAAAATATTCTTGCATGAGTCATGCTGAAGTAAAGGTATTAATTATATGTCCACTCCGAGCTCCTACTTTCATAGTTATTTGAGCCTTCGTTGGTTTCAGCTATTGTATTCACGAAACGCCCCAGCCTAAGATAATAGCTCTTATCTTAGGCTGGGGCGTTTGCTGTCTATCTTCTTCTATGATTATGCATCTGACAACCCAGGGGCGAAGCCTCTCTGCGTGAATACGGTGTTATATGGTGCACTTAGACCTACTGAATTACATAAAGAGGTTTGCAAGATAATCTTTAGATATTTCAAATAAAACATAAATGATGATACTCAAATTTATAAATAATCCAAGTAAAATTGATATAATTTCATATTTGTCCCTATAAAAGAAAAGTCGATTTATCTGAAAACCTAGAGATATGCCTTCGCCAATTAAGTTAATTGGCATTACTATTATAGTATATAAGACTAATGCTAATAGTGTTTCCCATGCCAGTCCTACAATAAAGCATAAAAAGTCAATAACGAAATGTACCACAGGCCACCAAAAAATGATTTTACTAATCGCAGATGTTCCTTCAATTAAAAATCCGAGAATTATTCCGATGCTAATCAATAAAAGGAGAAATATCAAGGAGTACTCTATGGGAACAGCTGAGTGACTAAATAATTCCCCATTGAATCTACTAATTACTTCACGGCCATAAATAAAGCAAAATATTGTAAGAACGACCAATGTGATAATTTGAGGAATTTTATTAAAAATGGATTTGACCCCTCCTCTTAGCTCATTCACACAACTTGTTATAGTGAATCATTATTTCATTAAACAATTCCTTCAATGATGCTATCTTCTTGTAATTTCAGGCAACGTTTTTGTATTCGCGTTCCTTTGGTACCATTCATCTACTTAGATTGCATATTGATATGCATTATGCCAAATTGGTTGTCCTTCATCAGTTTTATTAAAAAACGCTTTCTTAATATGATGACCTTCTCTTCGCATCAACAAGCGCTCCAATAATCTCCACGACGAAGTGTTTTCTGGATTACACATTGCAATGATCCGATGAGCTTCTAACTCTTCAAATCCATATTGCAATACTCTTCTACTTGCCTCAGTAGCATATCCATTTCAAATAGTATCTTGGGTTGAATATGTATCCAATTTCCCATGTTAAAAAGTCAAATGGTACTGTTTGATTAAAGTAAATGTGTCCAATCATTTTATTGCTATCTCTTAATACGACTGCCATAAAAATATTGCTTTGCGATCGTTCCAATGCCATCTGCTTACAATCTTCATCATCACAAACTTTACCAGGTTCATACTTCAATACTTCTTCTATTGATAAGTAATTATGTAGGTCATTCCAATCATCAGGTCGAAAATTTCTTATAATTAATCTTTCTGATTCTAAATTTAACATATTCATCGCCTCTGATACGATTTTTTATCCTTAATTGTCCTTATTTTTGATTATCCCTTATTCCTAACATTTTTAATGCTCTCTCATGTAATAATGGTTGAATCTCTGGATAGGTTAATTCGATTGGCATTTCCTTCAGTAGTGTAATTTTTCTAATTTCACTTTCCACTGGTATCTGACCCATCCCCTTAACTTCTGCATAAAACAAAGCACCGTATGATTCTTCTCTATTGACTCTCTTCACTGAATAACAACATAACGGTTTCAAATCAAAAGACACAGCCCCTGTCTCCTCGTACAACTCACGCTTTGCTGTATCTTCAATGGCTTCATCCACTTCTCTTCGCCCACCGGGAATTTCCCATGTATTCCTCTCCTTATGTTGCACAAAAATCCATTCGCCCTTATATTTAGCAATAATTACAGCAAATTTTAATTTATCATCTGCAACAGTACCGATATCATAAAAGGTAACTATCATGATCTGCACCTCTCCAAAAAATAGTTATAATTCGCATTCCATCGTTTTCATCGTAGCTATTAACCCATTCTTTTTATAAAAATCTATTCCCTTTTGATTATCTTCAAACACGGATAATCTTAATAAATCTAATCCTCGTTTCTTCCCCCATTCTTTTGAAGATTCCAGTAGTAATGATCCATAGCCGTTGTTTCTATATGTTTCAGAAATCACAAAATCTAGTATATAAACAAACTTCTTCTCTCTTAAACAACTAATTTTAGGGGTTTCCTTCTCCTGTAATAGCGAAAATCCAATAATTTTTCCTTCAACCTCAATAATTAAGATATCAGACTTTTCATTATTTATTATATGGATAAAAAAATCATTTGGTCGCTCTGCTAGAATAAATTGAGAAGGTTGATAGAAAACTGCATCCTTATCCAGTTCCCAGTATAGATTTTTAATGTCTGATATATCTTCAATAGTGGCTTCTCTGATTAGCATTGGTTACCACCTCATTCTCCTTATTAATTCCTGTATTTGAGCTGTATGGTGCTAATCTTCTCGATATGATGAAGCTTGAGGCTCTTCCTCAGTTAAGGCCCTCTTAAGTCTTATAAATGCATTCATATCATTATCTGCCATGTGATGAATTACCTGTTTTACCGTCCAACCATTATTACGATATGGCGTCTGCAGTTGCGAGGTATCTAGATTTTTCACTATTTCTTGCAGTGTAGGAACTATTTTTGCTATTTCAATAGAATAATTAGCTTGATCTACTTCAGATGTCATTTCTTGTGGTTTAAAAGTTCCTATAGGATAACGTAAATGTTCTTTTTCCACTTTCCGAAACACCCCACTTAATAAATAATTGCAAAAATTTACGCATAACGTCTTGGCGCTTCGTTAATACCTTTTTATCCAATCCAATCACTTCTTTTGGGCTATGATGGTTAGTGTTTCTGATTCTTCTTCATATTTCCGGCCAGTTACATCAGAGTAAAATTCAAAATCTGCAAAACCTATAGTGCTAAGTATTGCAGAAATATCTTCAATAGAGTATGTCTTGTCCCAAATATTGTATACCTGCATATCTTTATTATCTTCTAACACCATGGTTTGCTGTAGATGAACTCTTTCCTCCGGATACCAATAGTTAGAGTTCAAGCCCACATTTGTGAGCTACCATTTTCAAAAATTAATGGTTTTTGGGATTTCTCAATTATTCTGTTTACCTCCATATAATGTCCTTCTTTCTATTGCCTTTATCAATATTGTTTTTGAATGAGTTGTCCCTAAATGTACTATCAAATAATTCTAATCTACGGATTGAAAAGTCTTTAACACGGTTTCCTTCTCGTCCAGCATCGTTGATACCTTTTGCCAATCGGCCTTCAATAAATCGAGTTCTTTACTGTCTGCTTCTGTTTCTTCGTCTTTCAAGATACATATAGAACAATCCGTCCCTGTATAAGATATATATTTAGTGCCATGCGCAGTTCCAACATCTAAAATACTATCTACAGAATCTTCCGAATCCTGGATTGATGCCTCAGTAGCAATTGAGAACAAATATAGCCCTTTGACGGAAGGTGAGTCTTCAAATTCGGCCTGACTTGTTTTGCTCTTTCCAATAAAATAAAAATCTATTCCTGTACCATCGTCTGACTTGACGATACTATACGAATCTCTCCATGACGATGGAATTTTCAGAGAGAAACCTAATTTTTTATTAGTGTAGAGTATATTTTCTTGAGATGGTTTAGAATCTTTCTGCTCATCTTGCTTTGTTGTAGTAGCTGAAGTAGAAATGCTATTATGCTTAGTAGTACAACCAGTAAATAATAGGGAAAATACTATCAACGTAATTAGAACTTTCTTCAAAAAAACACCTACTTTTTTTATGTATTGACGAACTTTCGAGATGTTTATGTTTCTTTATCGACTAAATATATGTATTATTAAAGTTACGCTAAAAACAAACTTATACATTACAAAAATAATTACACAGGTGGTTATGATGATACAAGTAAAAACATCCAGTCTTAGTAGTGGTGAATTCAATAGAGGGGTATTTGCAACCCGGGATATCAAAAAGGGAGAACTTATACATGAAGCGCCGGTAATCCCATACCCTAACGAGGATCATGAATTTATTGAGAAAACAATCCTTGCAGATTATGTATTTGAATATGGCGCTAATCATACAGCTGTCCTTTTAGGTTACGGGAGTTTGTTTAATCATTCGTATACCCCTAATGCGATATATGAAATTAACTTTAATCAACATACATTTGACTTCTATGCGTATACCGAGATAAAAGCAGGAGAAGAAATCCTCATCAATTACAATGGCGATGTTGATTGCAACGATCCTCTATGGTTCTGTGAAACAGATGAAAATGAAGGTGAGTCAGCTAAATAGGTGTTATTTGCACTCCACTGATTTAGACGATCGTTCCCGCATCCACTACCGCGCAGTACCATTATGGTTAAAATTCTAGCTGCCGCTTGTCGGCAGTTAGATGTTGCGGGATTGTCGCTTAAAGCTACGTAAATCCCGCAGCATGATTGGGATGTTAGGTTGTATTCTCACTTTTTAAAATTCCTTTTCAAACTGCTCTTCAAAAAATGCTTGTATATGCGCTTCGAATTCAATATTGTTTTTGTAGTAAATTTTATTGATGTGATTCAGTACAAAACCTAACTTTAGTTCGTCTTCTTCGTAAAGACTTATTCCATAAATAAATCCTACTCTATCTTCTTGATTACTATCGGGTATCAGTTTTATATCTTTAATTAGATTTATCCACTTTTTGATCTTCCCCTGATCTTCTATGACTTTCCTTTCACCTGATGATCCATCCAACAGTTCTACCTTATTTACTTTTAGTATATTTCCGGGGTATATCTCTGACAGTGTAGCTGGTTGTAAGACAATAGATTCTTTGCTTCCATAACATCCAGTTACTAAAAGCAACAAAATTATAACTAAAAATGGCTTTATACAAAACACCACCTGATTTATTATTGGAATTTATACTAATATTGTTTTCTTAGTGCCGTTGAATCCTTTAACCAATCTTTTAAGTCTTCTGTACTTATATAATTATCGGTTCCAATTCTAATGACGGGGAACAGCTTACCAGACAAACCCGATGTCCTTAACATAGTGTCTTCACTAGATATGATCGTTTTCACTTGAGATTCAGTTATTTTCAAGTATTCGGCTGTTTCTTGGATTGTCATAAGCGGTTTATATTCTTTTTCATTTATTTTGTCTTTGTTCAATTCTCTGTCTCCAGAGTTGCTAATAATCAAGCTACTAATAACAATAGAAAGACCTAATAGAAAAGAACTAATTACTACGCTTAGGTTTAGTTGCTTCATTGTTAACGCCTCCAATATATAACTTGAACACTTGTTTATTAGTCATTTCTCTACGCTTTCAGCTTTATTTAATATATCAGTTACTTTGGTTCGTTCATTCTCACTTAATACGAATTGGTAATGTCCGTTATCATCGTGGTCAACAAATAAATCCGCTCCCCAGATAGACAATCCCCTAGTCTTCCCATTCTTCAAAGTAATTTTTACAGAGTAATCAGGTGGTCTAATATCAAGCTTTCCAATATTATATCTTCCGCCATTTATGGCCTTCATAAAACTAATTATTTCTTTCTGCGGTAAGATCACGTCCGTACCCTTTACATTCTGTATTACAATTTCGCTAATATCTCCTGTATTTATATTGTGTTTATTTCCCCAAGTATCATGATCAGAGGTATTTTTTTGACAACCCGTAAGTAATAAAGCTAAAAAAATCAATATCGCGAGGATTTTATTCATGAATTACCTCTATTCCTTAACTTTTTTAAATATTCGTTCTAAGTTTATTAGGCATCATACGTTCATTGCATTTAGCTACTTCTTCCTCCAAAGCGAAGCCCATAGGAATGGAATACCAAATTTTGATTCATCATTATCGCATTCTTTCATCATCCTACATTCAATTAATTCAAAGTACTTCCCTAATATTTCAGTTAGCTTTTCTTTACTAAAAGCTTGTCCGCCTTTCATGCTTCTTTCTCTATATATTTCATAATCACTTAATTCATATGCTCCTCCGATATCAGTAAATCCAGGGGCAAAACACGTTAGGCCCAAATAACCACCGTTCTTTAATGCACTATGTATCATCTCTATATAACCAATTCTTCTATGAGGCCATAAATGATGCATACAACCTGAATCGTAAACGAAGTCATATTCCTCTTTATACCCCAAATCAAATACTGACTTGCACTCGAAATTAATAGAAATGTGGTTTTTGTCTGCTCGTTCAATGGCCCACTGTATAGCCTCAGCTGAAATATCGATTGCATCGACAGTAAAACCATTTAATGTTGAGTAGATGGAGTTCCTCCCTGCCCCACATCCAAGGTCTAACATTCGTCCACCTTGTATTATTCCGGACTCGATATAAGATACTAGATTCTCATCCGGATGATTTACAAAGAAAGGTATCTTCTTCGTTCTATCATGATAAAAATTATTCCAAAATGGAGCTGGTTCCCTCATTAAAGAATCCAACATCATCAGAACATCCTCTGAATTCTTCATGGTTTCAATTGACATCTCTGATACCTCCTTCAAATTATTCAGTGCTACGATTTCACTTAACGTCGTTCTAGTAATCACGAAACGACCCAGCCTTAGATAGCTCTTATCTTTGGCTGGGTCATTTGTTGTCTAAGCATTCTTCCATGATTATACATCCGGACAACCGAGAGGCGATAGTCCCACTTCGTGAATACCGTGTTATAGGATGTCCTCGATTTTACTGAAATACTTTTGAAGTTCTTCTATCCATTTCTGATTTCCTTTAATATCTTTCAGCTTTTGAAATAGCCATTTCTTTGAATAATCATCATTCACTTCATTTATGTATGTCATAAAGTCATGCTCATCTTCTTCTCTAGTATTCAAACTTTTGAACAGTAACTGCCATACAGGGTTTACAAACGGAATATTCTCTTGATGTTTTGAAAAGTCTTTGATGCTCATCCGTATCTCACTGTTCTTTCTAAATACAACCTCTTCTCTAACCCTTTCAGTAAGCAAAATTTCTAAAAACTCATTATCTTTAAATAAATGAAGGCAATATCTTGGTAATACTACATCGGTTATTTGATCGACTCTTTCTAATCTGTGCTCACCAGGTATTGCTACTTTGATATCCCAGTCTTTAAAATAGTTTATTGTGTAATTAGCGTCCTCTCTGAATACACAGATATCTATGTCTTTATGTTCTCTAGTGGCTTTTCCGACCGCTAAGTCTATGGCCCATCCCCCAGCAACAAACCATGGCTTTTCAAAAGATTTCATCACTAGCTCAAGTTTTTTTAGCCCTTCTGATTTAATCTTTCTCCCTCCTGACCTTAGATCTTGATATTATTTACAGACTCTTCTTTACTGAATCTATAATGCTGTTCCGAATGAAGCAACGTCTTCTTTCAATCTATATTCCAGTTTCCCCCTCAATGTTACCAGCCAATCAGGTTCATTTCCCCATTTCTCCCCAATAGACCTTTGTATACGTGCATAACCATAAAGTTTGGCAAAGCGTCTGCAAGCAATCATTAGTTCATTTAAATTATTAGGAATATCATATTCGGTCAGATACCCATTAATAAAGCATTCTTTCTTTTGATGAAATAGTTCGATGGGTGTGCATTCTTGTAAATCATCAAGTGCTTGGACAATATCCATGGCATACCAATGATACATGGCGTCATCGAAATCAATAACGTAACATGAATTAGTTTCTTCATCGTAAAAGACATTATCAAATTCGAAATCGTAATGAACAAGCCCAAAATTTCTTTCGGACTTAGGGATTGAAGAAAAGAAGTTTTCTAATATTTTAATTTCATTTAAAGCTGCTTCCTGTCCTGGAAATCTCCTTAGCACATCCTCTACCCAAACCAGAACATCAACATAAGACCATCTTCTTATTTTATGGGTCTTGTACTGGCTTGATAAATGATGGAGCTTTCCTAAGGCTTTCCCATAGCTGAAAATAATGTCGTCGCTGCATTCCGTATGGTTTATTTGCATACCTGGCACACGCTTAAACACCGTAGCATAGTACTCTCCCCAGGGAGTAGCAACCTCTACAAGTTCTTCACCGTGATTTGATTGAATCGGTTCCAAAACTCCATAATGATTGTCTCGTAGGTATGAAATAAATTCAAGTTCTGCTTGGATATTCGATTTCCGTTTTTCTGATTTTGGTGCGTAACGTAATAAACGCGTCTCTCCATTACATTGGAATGGATAAATAGCGTTTGACGATATTCGGTAATACTTAAACATTTCCATTGAGCTTTGGTCGAAGTGCCAGTTTTTTAATATCATCTCTGTTAAGTCCAAATTGTTAAAAAGATACTTCAATTTCAACATGAATAAACAGCTCCTTATCGATTTGGAAACCTAACGATAACATAACACAACCCGAAGAGACATAAATGGGAGAGAACAGCTATAATTGAAGTCCCCTTTAGTGAGTGTATTACAACTGTCGTTATTGTTGAGTAACATACGAAACGCCCCAGCCTTAGATAGCTCTTATCTTAGACTGGAGCGTTTACTGCCTGAGCTTATTACAAGCTTCTAAATCGACAACTAATCTGGTATCAAATTAATATTGCAGTAGATTTTTAAAAATTCCTTTGTCTTTACTTGAAGATAAGTACAATTCTATGTTGTGCTGCATCTTAGATTACACCCTTTATTTAAATGTCTTCTGATGCTTGCTATTTCGTATAACGTTTGACTACTACCAATTGATGTATCTCGACTTATATAGAATCTTCTTTGTCATTCCATTGATCTCGGGTATTGGTTTATCCATAGAAAAAAATTTCACTTCTAAACCCTCATCGTCATTTACACAAGGCTCCCCAATAAAATTCCTTGTTTCGTATACCGATATTACGTTATATATTTCATCTCCATTTGGATATCTATAATACATATCAGCTCCAGATAATATGGTGATATGTTTCAAATAATCTGTTCTCAATCCTGCTTCTTCAAACAGTTCTCTGTGCGCTGCTTCTTCAAGTGATTCTCCTAACTCAAGGATTCCTCCTATTAGCCCCCAATCTCCCGTATCAGTTCTTCTTTGTAAAAGGATTTCATTTCTATCATTAAACACGATTATGTTTACTCCCGTTAATATAATCGGACGAGAACCTATTATTTTTCTTAATTCTTGAATGTACCCCAATGAATAACCTCCAAATATGATTATGGTTTGATTTTCGATAATGTTTATGTATAACCTGAGTATTGGGTAGAGACTTAACCTTGCAGGGTTGATCGCCTGAATCATCTTCCTGGCTTCTGGCAATTTCCATGGTTGAAGGCCCGCCTGGATACATGCGTTGTAAAATGAAGTTACCCTGAATTACTTACAAAATCCCTTAATTCTTTTCTTAACTCATTAATTCCTTCTATTACGGTTTTCATATTCTCTTCATTGTTCATTTGATTTCTCGCATGTAATAATACCGGCCTTAAAGATTCTACTGAATTTCCAAATTGCTTCATCCATTCATATCTAGGGACCATCCATAAATGAAAATGATGTGTTGTATCCTCATTATAAAAATAATAGACCTTATCTATTCCAAGCCTTGTTCGTTGTTCTCCTCTAATCTTATGTATGAGCGAGATATATTCAATTTGTTCTTCATTGGTTAGTTCATCCATAGAGTAAAAATGCCGCTTTGAGGCCACAATTACAAGCCCCCTTATGGGATAAGCAACATCTTGATGAACATGAAAGTTTTTGGATTCATAAATGACTCCACCAGTTGAAGGGACCAGTCCACTTGTTAATGCGCAGCTAAGACATTCTACTTCAACAATCCTCCCATCAGCTAAAGAAATCTTTCTTGGCATGAAGCGGACCTCCTAATTTTATTTTGCTCCCCTTGAATCTACTTACAACCATCTTATTTCCATATCTGATCTAACTTATTTGAATAAAATAAAATCGCCTTCTTATACGTTTGAATGCCAATATCATTACTTGTTTCTGCCAATTGCTTTAACAAAATTTCAGTTGATTCTTTATACTCTTTCTGATTGAATTTAACCATTGCATAAAACACTTGAAATTCTCTTTGATCAGGATATTCTTTAATAGCTTCATCAAGAATTAATTGGGCCTCATTGTACATGCCTAGTGTTCGAAAAGTGCTGCCTAATCCTAAATATGCACCTTGCCTTTCTTTGTCCATTAATCCAAGTTCCAATGCTTTCTTATAATAGGGGACTGCTGCTCCTTCTAATCCCATGACGTCATGGATCCATGCGAATTGATACCAAACGGATGGATTCATCGGTTCTTGATCTACTAATTCAAGTAATATAGATCTTGCCTCTTCTAAATGGCCTGATTCTCTTAATTGAATGGCTTTATCTAGTGCTTTCATGTTTATCATTCCTTTTGCTCTATATCAATTTCAAATCGATACGCTGCCTACACCATTTCAGTTTACTTTCGTAATTATTTCGATAAAGTCTTCTTCATATAATAATGTGTGTGTCTTCCAGCATTCTCAATAATGCCGTGCACATCAAACCCTTAAGCTTGAAAACTTAATGTATCAACCTTCATAAAATCACATTGCTTTTCATTTGCAATTCTTTCAGCCTCTTGGATAAGTTTCTTACCATAACCATGGCCTCTATGTTCAGGTTCTACATATAAATATTGTATCTCCAGCCAGTTCCAACATGTCTCGCCAAGCATACCACCACAAACCTGACCATCTTCGTCTTGAAGAAAAAAGTGTATTTCTTGATACTTCCCCTTTAAATCATCCGGAAAGTGCTTCAAGTTATACTCGCGTATTTGGTTTTTTACATAATTCTTCAACTCATTATCGTTCTTGTTAATAACTCAACTTTCGCACCTGGGAAATCGCCTTAACCCCTTGGTACTGTAAGAAGAATTCAATATATTGAACCTTATTGACAAAAAACACCTCACTTGTTTGGTATCATGGAAGTGACGAGCAACCATGCCAACAAGAAAGGTGCGTAACCCTATGTTACAACAACATTCCCTGTCTGAACAGTCTCGCTTTTCCAAACTTTTTGCTAGGCTCCACATTGGGAAAGCCTTACGAAAAGCAGGTATTTCCAAATCCTTTGGTCTATCGAGTTTAGCAATTTTCCAAATCGTATTCTATTTGGTCTTCGAAGGAAAGAACTGGTTTCGACTTCTGGAAAGTGACCGCGGAGCCGACCTACCCGGAAAAGATGTTATCTACCGGTTCTTGAACCATGCTTCCTTTGCTTGGCGACGCTTTTTGCAG